>CAZQOW010000022.1:0-19390 GCA_964595045.1 uncultured Pseudomonadota bacterium | reverse complement strand
CCAGCAATCGGATAAACCGTTTTCTGCCAATAAGATTTAATATAATCGTGCCATGCTTTATAAGGAAGATCTCCCCATCGGATGAGAGATTCTTGGAAAGCTCGATTTTGATACATGGGTGAGATTGCCGGCTGCGCAATACTGTAAATACCACGTTCAGGAGAAGCATCATTCCAAGATTCGAGATAGTGTGTATCGGGAGCTATATAGTTGGCAAGCAATGCAGTTTCATCGACACGATCCGCAAAACTAACTACCAAAGGAACTTTTTTCAATGCCTCTGCAAATTTCAATTCAGCCGGAAGAGTAAAAATAGGATTACTTTTATAGATAAAAAGAGCTCCAACTTTTTCCTGATTCATCGCCTCAATCAAGGCAACCAATCCGGCATAAGAACTATTCGCCTGATTCGAAGGAGAAACGGAAGAATCAATAGTATAACCTTCATTCTCTAGAGCTGAGTTAAGAAGATTCACCACCACCTGAAGAGCCAGACCATTTTTTACCTTGAGAGCTCCACCGACAATAAGAGAGCGATTTTTAGAATCCCATAACTCTTTAGCAACTCGTTTCAAATCTTTCGCCTGCAAACCAGTTTTCTGTGCGACCGCTTGGATATCAAAAGAAGATAAGGCTTGAGAAAGCTGCGAATCAGACGCATAACGAGAAAGCTTATTCGCCACTATAATTTCGTGCGCTAAGCCAAGCGCCACCAAAAGCTCATCACCAGACTTTACTGAAAAATATTCATCGGAATTTGTTCCAGTTAAAGAAAGAGCCGATTCAACTGCGATAAACCGAAGCATCGAATCTTTTTCAACCTCTTTTCCTAACTTTCTCGCTTTGGAAAAACCTTTCGCAAACTCAACCGGAGAAAGCCAGGTTCCAAGAAAATCGGCACCAAAAGAAACTACCAACTTGGCTTGATCAAAGCGATATCGTGGAACAATCTTTTCACCATACGAAAGCTGATGCGCCAAACCAACCTCTTCAGGAACCACCCCTTCATAAGAAATATGATTTCCTTCAGAAGTCACTAAATCAGAACCACCCACTGCAGAGATAAAATCACGAATCAATTGAACTGTACTGGGACTATTCAGCGCGCCGGATAAAACCGCCACCTTTTTACCTTTAGATTTCAGATCGGCAATTTGAGATTTAACTTTTTCATCTAACTCATTGAAACTTAAGTTTTGGGGAGATCCACTTTTAGAAATTGAAACGGGATTCTTTAAACGTTCTGGATCATACAAATTTAAAAGAGAGCCCTGCCCTTTAGCACACAATCCACCTTGATTTAATGGATGAAGAGCATTTCCTTCTAATTTAATTGGACGACCTTCCCGGGTTTTAATCAAGATTCCACAACCCGCAGCACACTCGCCACAAGTCGAAGCGTACCAATTTGGAATTCCGGGAGAAACCTCTTCAGGACGATTGACATACGGAATAATTTTTTCAACCGGTCGACGAAAACAGGCAGTCGCAGTCGCAAAAAGAGCACTCGCCCCCATAATCTTTAAAAAGCTTCGCCGATCTATCTCTGAAAAAACCTGCTCAGCTGGCGGAGAAAGAAACTCTTTCCCCTGAACTTCCATAAAGTCAGAGGTTTGATTAAGCTCTTCTAAACTAGTCCAATATTGAGGAAGATTTTTTTCCATATTCTTAATCGTAGAGGCGAACAGCCGCGCGCCCTACCACATCCTTATCGATGACACGTACTACATTCTATCGGCGCATTATTTTTTCGATGACAGTCAACACAAAAACCCATTTTGAGACTTTCAACCTGCTTAATTTTACTCATCTGCTTTACATCTCCATGACAAGTTTCGCAGGCAACCCCTTTTGCAATATGAGGCCGATGATTGAAATAAACAAAGTCGGGTTGATCATGAACCTTCACCCATTCAATCGGTTCATTCTTTTCATACAAAGATCGTAATTTTTGAATATAAGGACTATCTGTTTTTACGACCGAATGGCAGTTCATACAGACATTCATACTCGGGACAGTCGCATGACGCCCTTTATCGGCATTTACGTGACAATAAAGACAAGGGATTTGATTATCTCCCGCGTGTAACTTGTGGCTGAAAGGGATCGGCTGTTCGGGGGAATATCCAATACTATTGCTTAAATTCCACCAAAAATTCAGGGCGTAACCAACCCCACTGAGAAGAAGAATGATAACGATGATCAAAAACGGTTTCTTCAAGAGAAAGAACTCCTTCATGAACTAAGAACAAAATAAACTTTAAGTTGGAACCTTTTATGATAACAGCAGAAAACGGGGATTACTTAGCTTGCTCGATCAATTCTGTCTAGAAGAAAATGAATGGTCATTCAATTTTCTTTTATCGATAGAAAATGCACTCTAGGAAGCTATTTGCCGAAAGAAAGAAAATCTTTATCTAGCAGAATCTGTTTCATCTTTAAAAACGCCTGAGTTCGATGACTGATTCTGTTTTTCTCTGCACTCGTTAACTCCGCAAAAGTTTTATTTTTGGAGGGAATCAAGAAAATCGGATCATACCCAAAACCGTTCATTCCACGCGGAGATTCACAAACCAATCCTTCAATGACCCCTTCTGTGATCACTTCTTTTCCGGCAGGAGTGACCAGCGCTGCAACCGAACGAAATCTTGCTCTGCATTGAGAAAAATTCGCTGGAATAGCACGAAGATCTTCTAAAACTTTTTTCAAATTTTCTTTATCACTCGGAGGAGTAATCGAATTCTCTTTGGCCGCAAACCGGGCTGAGTAGATACCCGGAGCCCCTTTCAAAGCATCAACTTCCAAACCACTATCATCAGCAATCGCTAGAAGCCCAGCTTTCTGGGATACAGTCCGCGCCTTAATCAGTGCATTTTCGGCAAAACTGTTTCCATTTTCTTCGATCGTTTGAATTTCAGGAAAATCTTTCAGCGTTAAAATTTTGAACGGAACTTCACCCCAAATCTGGAGAATTTCTTGCAATTTGTGAGAGTTAGTAGTGGCGAGAACCAATAAGTGAATCATTTTAATGCTCAGGATGAAAATCGTCAGAAACTGCCGCCAAGTCTTCAAATCGGGTATATTCATTTAAAAAAGCAAGCCGAACGGTTCCGATCGGACCATTTCTTTGTTTCCCAATGATGATTTCGGCGACCCCTTTATCCGCAGAGTTTTTATTATAAACTTCGTCCCGATAAATAAATCCGATTAGATCGGCATCTTGTTCTATAGCGCCCGATTCTCGAAGATCAGAGAGTTGTGGACGCTTATCATTTCTAGATTCGACGCTTCGGTTTAACTGCGATAATGCAATCACCGGAACTGAAAGCTCTTTCGCCAACGCTTTCAACGAACGGGAAATTTCTGAAATTTCTCTTTCGCGACTTTCAATGTTATGAGCAGAACGCATCAGTTGAAGATAGTCGACCACGATTAATCCCAAGTTATGTTCTTTTTTTAGACGTCTCGCCTTTGCCCGCATTTCTAGGACAGATAAGGCTGGGGTGTCATCGATAAAAAGTGGAGATTCAGAGAGCTTACCACAGGCGCGAATCAGTCGGGGCCAATCACTTTCTCGGAGAAATCCCCCACGAAGCTTTGAACCATCGACCTTCCCAAGTCCACAGAGCATTCGTTGAACCAACTGCTCTTTACTCATTTCAAGAGAGAAGATAGCAGAACAAACTTTTTTTTCGCATGCGGCATGTTCGACAATGTTCAAGGCGAGTGCGGTTTTTCCCATCGAAGGACGACCCGCAATGATAATCAGATCGGACTTTTGCAGTCCCGAAGTTAAACGATCGAAATCCCGAAACCCGGTTGGAACTCCGGTGATCAACTCTTTTTTTTCATATAAACTTTCGATGGCACGGTAAGAATCTTTGACAATCTCTTTGACCGGATAAAAAGATTGCCGCATCTTTTTTTCAGAAACACGAAAGATGATCTGCTCGGCATCATCTAAGAAGCGATCGGTTTCTTCTCCTCCTTCGTAACCGCGGGTGATAATCTCAGTGGCGGCGGAAATCAGCGATCTTAAGACAGACTTTTCTTTTATAATTCGGGCATAGCTTGCAATATTGGCAGAAGAAGGGAGTAGATCTACGAGACCGGCCAAATAAGTGGAACCTCCCACTTCTTCTAGAAAGCTCTGCTTTTTTAATTCGTCAGAAACAGTTAAAAGATCAGTCGGTTCATTTCTCTCATAAAGAGAAATCATCGCCTGATAAATTTTGCGATGAGAATCCCGATAAAAATCGTCGGAGATTAGAATTTCGATGGTCTTGGCAATCGCCTCAGAATCAATCAGGATACCGGCCAGAACTGCCTGCTCAGCCTCCTGATTGTGGGGAGGAACCCGGAGAGTTTCAACATTCGTCATTTTTTCGCGAACGAAGTTGGACATGGATAAAAAGCTTTCCGTAGCGGTAGGATGGATCAAGAATAGTGGATCCACCATTCGTTTCGAACCCTGTAAGGTCGATAGGCTACGCTTAATCTACCCTACTTATAATTATTTTTTCGCGACAATCACTTTTACAGTTGCATGCACTTCCGGTTTCAAACGAATCTGAACTTCATGAGTTCCAAGGGTCTTGATCGGCTCTTCTAAATGAATCATTTTTTTATCGATAGAAAAACCACGAGTACGAAGCATTTCAGAAATTTCACTGGAGGTAACCGAACCAAAAAGCTTCTCTTCCTCTCCAACCTCTTTAGAGACGGTAATAAAAGTTCCTTCGATTTTTACTTTTAACTCCATCGCTTCTTTATTTGCTTTTGCCTGTCGTGAAGCAATCACTTTTTTATGATGTTCAAGTTGTTTTAAATTGGTTCGATCTGCCAAAATCGCTTTTTGGGTTGGAAGTAAAAAATTTCTTCCAAATCCTTCCCGAACTTTAACAATCTCACCAGCTTTTCCTAAAGTAGGAATATCTTCTTGTAAAATTACTTCCATAATACCTCCGATTTGCGGGCGAACTCAAAGTTCCCCATTTTGAGGACAGCCGGATTCAGGCTGTCTTTTTCTATAATTTTCTAAAGTTAAACCACGAATCAAAAAAACCAACCACGATCAGCAATATTCCAAATGGCTGAATAAAAAGCAATAACAGAGAATAACAGAGCAATCTTATCCAGGAGGCTAATCGTTTGACTGCCAAATAAAAACTGATAATTGAAAGCCCTTGAAAAAAATATAAAGTCAAAAAAACAATAAAGAAATTTAAAAGCAAAAACTCTAATTTCTCTAATCGAACGAAATAAACATTTAAAAGAAAGAGAGTTAAACAACTAATCACAACCCAGATAAAATAAAATGGAATGCGAAAAGTAAACAACTCTTGTAATTCTCCCAAATATTTTAAATGGCCAAAAAGTTTTTTGGCAACTACCAGATTCAGCCAGCTTAAAAAAATCGTCAAAGAAACTAATACCGCTGGAAGAATTCTCAACATCGAGCTGGCGATCATCTCTCGATTTTGTTGCAAAAAGAGTAGTTCCTCTCCTTCGAGTCCAGCTGCTTTATTCAAAGAGATAAACTGATCTAAAGCGGTCAAAAAATATTGGTGGACACTTCCTATAAATAAAGAAAAATCTCCCTGAATCAAAATCAAAAGAACAAAAAAAGTAACCACCGAACTTCCAAAAACCAACGTGGTCATTAAAGAAACAACTTTTTTTTCCTTTCCTGCTCTCAAACTGAGTATAAAACCGATCAGACCAAAGAAAACTGAGTAAATCAGCACTGCATTCAACACCACCTCTTTACCAAAGAGCTCGAAATATCCCATAGCTGGAAGCCATAAAAGCCATTTAGGAACTTCAGAAGGTAGATGCGAAAAAACAGTTTGGTATGCCAGCAGGATCAAACTGGTAGAAACAAACCATACCATCATCGAAATTTTTATCGAATGCCGTTTGGCGATATAAAAAAGCGCAAGAGGAGATAACCAAAAAAAGAGGCCACTAAAAAAAAGAGCAATCCAGAGAGCAATTCCAGTGACAATGGCTAAAAAACGATCTTGCATGTAAAAATATATCTCGCATCTTGTGAAACGTATCTCGTAGAAATTACAAAAAAAACAAGATACGAGATACTAGATACTAAATACGAATGAGAAACAGATTTTATCTCTGTGTCGCAGTAAACGGAAGCAAAGCCATCGTTCTTGAGCGCTTTACTTCTGTGGTTAAAAAACGTTGATGAAGTGCGCAGGTTCCGGAAATTCTTCTTGGGATAATTCTTCCCCGCTCACTTAAAAACAACGAAAGTAATCTTGGATTTTTATAATCTGCCTTAAACTCTTTATCAGCGCAGAAACGACAAGATTTTTTACGGTTAAAAACCTTTCTTTTGGATTTTCCCTTAAAATCATCATCTCTGTCATATCGACGGTCTCTACTATCTCTATCGTAAGCCACGGTATTTCTCCCTTTTGAAAATAAAATTATAAATTCTCTGAATATTCTTGACCCGCTGTTGCTTCATGAGGAGCTCTTGGCTGGGTCTCTTCGTCAATACTGGTCAAAGTGAATTCTCTTTTAGTTTTCAATCTTTCTTCTACATTCACATCGTCATCGAGTTTTACGGAAATGAATTTGAGAACAATTTCATCGTTTTTCAGGATACGCTCAATCTCACTGACAACTCCACCATCAGAAGAGAGATAATTTAAATAGATATAAATTCCGCTGGGATGCTTACCGACTCGATAAGCGGTTCTTCGTTTACCCCAATTAAACAGGGTTAAAACCTGACCTGAATGGTGTTGGATAGCTGCGGTAAGTTTACTTCCGAGTGCTTCTATTTTATCGGCAGGCGCTTCTGGCAAAAGCAGATAAAGTGCTTCGTATTCTTTCATACTTTCTCCTTCTGGTCATTTCTCTAAATAAGTTTAGAGAGGGCCTTTAAAAAATTTAAAGACCAAGGATTGATATTCGCAAAACTTCTAATTTTTTAAGAACGTTTTACACTGTTACAATACTGAATCGCCGCATCTACACCACGGCGAATCCAGATTTCAAGCCCTTCTTTTACTTTTTCAAGGACAAAATTTAGTTCTTCTTTTTCATCCGGATTAAATTTTTTCAAAACAAAATCAGCCGTTTGACTTTTATCGGGCGGCTTTCCTATTCCAATCCTGAATCGACAAAAACTTTTCGTACTTAAATGCTCTTGAATGGATAGAACGCCACGATTGCCGGCGGCTCCCCCTTCTTTTACAACCTTTATTTTTCCTACCGGAAGATCGAGCTCATCATGAACGACTGCCAAATCAGCAAGATCAATTTTAAAAAAACTGATCAAGGATGAAACTGATCTACCACTCAAATTCATATAGGTTTGCGGTAGAGCTAAGAGAATTTTTTTCCCTTCAAAATCAGCTTCGACAATTTCAGCTTCAAACTTTTTCTTTGAAAATCGAACTCTCCATTTTTCAGCAAGAGAATGAATGAGCTGGAAACCAACATTATGCCTTGTCTGCTCATACTCTTTTCCGGGGTTACCCAGTCCGACAATCAGTTTCATTTGAAATGAATATTTAGGTTTTAAGGAAGTGAAAAAATTTTACTTTTTCTCAGATTTTCCTTCAGACTTCTTTCCCTCTTCCCCTTCTGCAGGTTTCTTTGCTGTCAACACCTCAGGCTCAGCTGGTGCCCCTTCAGCAGGGGTTGCTGCGACCTCTTCAGCCTGTGGCGCAACCACTGCCACCAACACAAAGTTCACATCGTGAGGAATTTCAACCCCCTCTTTTAACTTAAGATCATTAATATGAATTGATTCTCCAACTTTTAGAGCCGAAACATCGACTTCGATATCTTTAGGAATTGCTGTCGGAAGACAAATGACTGGAAGCTCTCTTCGGATCACTTCCATAATTCCCCCTTCTTTCACCCCTTCTGCTTTTCCGACAAAATGGATCGGAACTTCAACTCGAATTTTTTTAGTAAGATCAAGCTTCACAAAATCAAGATGGGTAAATTTTCTGGTAAGAATATCGGCTTGATAATCTTTCAACATTGCCACAAGAGAATCTTTTCCACCAATCTGAAGTTGAAGCAGAGCATTGGTTCCAGCAGTTCCTGAAAAAACCTTTTCTACCTCTTTCGGGTCTGCCTCAATCAGGATATTTTCATAACCTTTACCATAGATAATTCCGGGAACTTTACCAGCAGCTCTGGTTTTACGAGCTCCCCCTTTTTTGCGTTGTTCGCGAACTGTCACTGAAAGCTGAATATGTTGCATAAATAATCACTCCTTATTTTTCAAAGCCTGCGTCGTATAACGAATCTTATAAATTTTAGCAAGAGGGTTTGTCTAAATAGTCCCCCCTCTCTTTATCCTTTACCCCTTCAAGGATTGGAGGGTTTAAAAAAGTCGAATGTCCAATTTTGGTTAAACAAAAAGAGAGGAAACCGAATCATTCTTGTGAATTCTCTGAATCGCCTCTGCAAGCAGTTTTCCGACCGATAACACCTCTATTTTAGGACAAAGTTCTATCTTGTCATTTTGCTGAATCGTGTCGGTCACAATCAGTTTTGAAAGGACAGAATTCTGAATATTTTCAATCGCTTTTCCTGATAAAACCGGATGTGTAATACAGGCGTAAACCTCTTTTGCCCCTTTTTCCTTGATAGCTCGAGCTGCCTGAATCAACGTCCCTGCCGTATCCACAATATCATCCACAATAATGGCTGTTTTATCTTTGACATCTCCAATCACATGCATCACTTCACTGACATTGGGTGAAGGGCGTCTTTTATCGATCATCGCCAATCCCGCCCCCAACCTTTTTGCGTAAGCCCTTGCCCGTTCTGCTCCACCGACATCGGGAGAAACCATTACCAGATGATTTTCAAAATGTTCACGAACATAATCTAGTAGAACCGGAGTTGCAAAAAGATGATCAAAAGGGATATTAAAAAATCCCTGAATCTGACCAGCATGTAAATCCATCGCCAAAATACGATCAGCGCCTGCTGCAGTAAGAAGATCGGCCACTAATTTGGAGGTGATCGGGGTTCTTGGCTGAACCTTTCGATCTTGTCTTCCGTAACCGTAGTAAGGAATAACTGCCGTAATTCTCTCAGCTGAGGCTCTCTTCAAGGCATCGATCATGATCAAAAGCTCCATGAGATGCTCATTCGCTGGATGAGAAGTCGGCTGAATGATAAAAACATCCGTTCCACGGACATTTTGGTCAATTTCTACCCAAATTTCTCCGTCAGAAAATCTTTTAATTTGGGCATTGCCCAATTGAATTCCGACATGCTGAACAATTTCTTGAGCAAGCTGCTTATTGGCATTTCCAGTAAAAATTTGAAGATCGTTAAGAAATTGCATATTTTTTCTGACTCTTTTCAATTTCCTAATGCCATTAACCGAAAGTGGAATGGCATTGGGAAATCGAAGAAATTTTACTACAAAAATAAACTGGGGCGCCTGGATTCGAACCAGGGAATGCCGGAATCAAAATCCGGTGACTTACCGCTTGTCTACGCCCCAAAAATATCATTATGAGTGATAAATTATGAAAATGAGAAAAACATTTATTCTCATAATCCATAACTATCTTTAATCATTCATCATCAGGAGCTGAATAGTCTTTTGGATCGATTTGATCGGGAGTTTTAGATTCGATGGTCGGAATAGACAAGATCTCCTTTTTTTGATTGGGAGAAGCTTCTCTTTCTTTTTCGTACGCATCCAAAACAACTTTTTCGATTTGAGCCCGAAAGTCATTGTTTAAGGGATGAGCAATATCTTTAAAAGAGCCATCTTTTCTTTTCTTTGAAGGCATCGCGACAAAAAGACCGGTGTTTCCTGAAATTACTTTCAGATCTCGAACCACAAAGCAATTATCAAAGGTAATCGTTGCATACGCCTTCAACTTATCTTCATTCATCGGGAAAACCCGAACTTCTGTAATTTCCATAAATAATTCCTCTTCTTAATGAATTAGCTGAAATTTTCAGCGATAAACAACTCCCATTCACTGGGGGCCTTCCCTTTAATTTTTGAAAGTGCCTTGTCTGCCAAAGCGCGATCAGGAAAAATTCCAAAGACCGTCGGACCGGAACCGGTCATCTGGCTTGCAATGGCGCCATGACCTACCAATAATTTTTTAATTTCTGCAATCACCGGAAACTCTTTCATCGTTACCCGCTCTAAATCATTATTCATCATGCTGGCAACTGATTGTTTTGTTGTATATTTATCCGGAACATCTGTTTTTTTAGAATTATTTTGAGCGGATGAACCAATCGACATTCCGAGATTTTTATAAACCCATTCGGTCGAAACCGGTATACCAGGATTGACTAAAACAAAAGCCATTTTAGGAATTTTTTTAATTTTTTTCAGCTGATCACCGACACCGCTTGCAATCGCCGGGGCTTCGAATAAAAAAAACGGAACATCTGCTCCGATTTTTGCCCCAATCATCATCAATTTTTCTCTCAAAAGCTTCAATTTTAACAGCTGATTTAATCCTTTTAATACAGCAGCGGCATTGGAAGAGCCTCCGCCCATTCCGGCAGCGATAGGAATTTTCTTTTTAATATTGATTTCAATACCGACATTTCGTGAAGAATAGGCAAGAATTTCTTTTACCGCCTTGTAAACAATATTCTTTTCTCCCTGCGGAACACTTTGATTATCGCAGGTAATCGTAATCCCTTTTTCAACAATGTTGATTTCAATTTCGTCAGACAACGTCACTCGCTCCATGATCATTAACAAATCATGATAACCATCGGATCTTTTACCTAAAACGTCTAGGCGAAGATTAAGCTTTCCTGGTGAGTTTAGTTTTAAGGATTGCATAATGGAAAAAGGTATATACTGAGTCGATAAATTGATGTCAACAGAGGTTTTTTAAGATTTAAAAGGCAAACTTTAGCAAACAACATCTAGCAGGAAATGTTGTTTAGCTAAAATATTAAGAGGAGAAAAATGCGACTAAAAGCTGAGCTGCAAGTTGAATAATCCATTGCTACTGATTCCAACAATCTGACTTTGAACCGCATAAATTTTCAACATCGAAGCAGTAATATCATTTATTTTTCTGAATTGTGCAGAATCATCATTTGAAAAACGAACTTCATAAGAAACTACACGACCACTCTGCTCTTCTACATTTATTAAACCTAAACCGTGCAATGAAAAATATTTAAAATATGGGTCGAGAGAAGCAAAAGAGGAAAGATAAGAATTATTTGTCTTTCCAAATAAATACCATTTTTGTTCATAAAAAATCGGCCTACCCATCGATTCAATCGTTGGAATTTCAAACACTTTTATAAACTGCAACTTAGAGTTTTGATACTCTAACCGATAAAGAATACCAGTTTTTAAAAAACCAAAAGAGCTATCTTGAACATGCTCAACCCACAGAAAAGTTTTTCCATCTGCATAAGTCAGATAAGAGTCGGACAGTTCTGGAATGATTTTTCTTAGTTCGGATGAATATTCCTGAGGAGTTTCTGATGGATCATCCAAGAACCAATAATTACTCTCTCCTAAATAAACTAGTTGATTGTCTACAAAAGCAAGCGTTTCATTAAAATGCACGAGTTTCTGAGAAGTCGGAATTCTAGAAAAAGTTTTACTTGTCCAGTCCTGAAATAGAGCTTTTGGAACTCCTAAATAAAGAGTTCCTTTATACCAAGCTGCTAACTTATTTTTTCCATGTGCGTAACTAATCAAGAAATCTCCATTTTCAACAGCGACTGTATCAGGAGGTTGAGTAAACTGATAAGAAATCCAGCGGTTTTTCTCTGTAGAGAGCTGAAACAAGGTTAATCCACCCACTTCATCAATAATAAAACTTTCACTCCCTCCGGGAATGATTCGGCGAATATTCACAGAGGTTAAAGCAAAAGGTGAATTTATTACCTCGGTTAAACGAGCTGGTCGGGAAGAGATTGAAACATTCGAAGAGTGTTTATCAATTTCATTTTTTGGAAAACCGATAAAAGTCATGACACTTTTTATTTGTTGAAGAGTATTTAAGTTGGATGAGTAATTATAAAAGCTCCCAATGGGGTTTAATAAAATATTTACCGTAGCACAGGTTTCAGCGAGCTCTTCTTCATATTTTTGATTGTCAGAATAGGGTTTGAAAAAATCAGAAGCTACAATACATTTTTCAGGATTCGATTGAATCCAACCATTCAGAATACAAGAGCTTTTCTCCCATAGTGGGCTGATTGAACCGTAAACCCCCTCATGATAGACACCATACTGATCGGAAAAATAATGGCACATTTCATGATTTAATTCTGTGGAAAAGCCCTTTGCAATATGAATTGTTCGGTCACGAGGTTCATAATACGCAACTCTCGCTGGTGTTAAGAAATCATCCGGTTTTTCGGCTGCACCAGATTCAACTTGAATCCCATTAAATTTACAAAAAATGTCTGGATTAATCTTCCTTAAATTAGAAGTTATTTTTTTAATCTCTTGAGTTGCTTTTTCCTCTTCTCCCCCGGGCAAATATCCTTTTTCAAACTGTATTACATCCTCTTTAGCTGCCTTTCCATCACACTCCTTAGAACCTTTACCGTAGGAGTAATAAACATCACAACCAGATGAAAAGACAGTTATTGCCAAAACCCCCAAAGCTGCAGCCGTTGGCAAAGAAATAAAACCGAAAGCAACCACACCGACAAACAGTCCAACTCCACCTAAAAGAGCTAGCACAGTAGATCGATTTTCTTGACTTTTCGACAGTTCAGCACTTTTCACTTCCGATTTTTCAACCTTTGGCCCGATTTCCCGACCTCTTAAAAAGTGTTGATAAGGAGGAAAGGCATCAAAGCTGGCAAGGGGTTGCTCCAAAAGATTGGAAGACTGGTGATCACTCCCAGTCAACCCATTATTTTTAAGAGCGAAACCGTCGAAAAACTGATTTTTTTTATCGAGGTAAATCACAATTTTATTTAAAAAGGTTATATTTTGCTTCGATGGAAAAATCTTAATTAAAAATACCAGCTCATATTCATAATTCCAGCCGGAACAACATAATTCTCCCCACCTAATCGACGGTAATAAACCGCCACTTCCGGAGAAATTGCAAATTTGTTACCGACTCTGAACTCATATCCCAAACCTCCAGAAAGACCTAATCCGACTTGGGTATCCAAAAAAATGGTCGAAAAACTTGCACTTCCTACAGAAAGACCAACCCCCAAATTTGCGTACAATCCTTCATAGAAGAAATGTTGAATCTTCGCCTGCAGATCATAAGCATAATAATTCAAAGCATCTTTGTTCGTATAAATAAAGTTGTTTTCGGCATACAAAAGCGTTTTGTCCGTTAATCCACCGCCGATTCTCAACTCAACTCCACCTGCCACCTGTTTAATTTCATTGACTTCTCCCCCAATATAAGGACCAAAACCCAAGAAAAAACCTTTGCGATCTTTTTGGTCTTTGAGATCTTCTGCGGGAAGAACGGTAGAAAAAGTAGTCACTACAAACAGTAATAAAATCAGATAAAAAATTTTGGTTTTCATAAACTTAAAGCCCTTTCTTTTTGTTAATTAATAAAAAGTGAAAAATTACTTTTTTGCCCCCAAAATAAACTTAAAATAATCTAAGGCAAAATCACTAAAACCTGCCCTAGACACTCCTGCCATACCTAGCTCTTGTGATTGATACATAATATTATTAGACGGGGCTGGTGGAATATTCGCTGAGCCATTTTTTCTTATTCTAAAAATATCCCATTGAGCATGAGGATGATCTAATCCAAGCGCATGACCAACTTCATGAACAATACATTGAGCTATAAATGGAACTGACTCTGTAGAAATATTACGACCAAGAGCTACGATGATCGGGTTTGGCATTTGCCCTGATGGAAGTTTTGTTCTACCCGACACCAAATCCACTGCTCCCTGAAAGAGCTGGGAATGGGCTTTCAGATCAAAATAAACAACCTCATCAAAAACCTGATTTCCAAACTCCTCACGGCGAGTTAAAAGAGTATAAGCTTTATAATATTCAGTAGAAGGTTTAACCACTTTTTGAAAATCAGGATGATTGGCTAAACGAAGAGCAGCTTCTTTAGTCGGTTTTTTAGGATCATAACGCACCTTTGTTGCTACCTGATTAACCGCATCGATAGTTTTATCGTCTGGATCAGAATAAAATGCACGTACAAATCTTACCTTCATTTCATCATTTGAATTAATAAAATCAAAAAAACTTTTTGGCGACAGCGCAATACGAATAAAACGAGTTCCCTCAGGCGGTTTGGTAGTAACAAATTTAATATTTAACTTTATTTTGGAGTCAGGTAATACAAAATAGCTTTCAATCCATTGAAGGAGTGATTGTTTAAAAACAGGCAAATCATATCCAACAAGAGGTTTAATTTTATCCTTATAGAAAACATCAAATTCTGAAAAATCAATATAAACCACTTGAGCAGTCGGTTTCTTTCCTTCAAGTAATTTATAAAAGCGAACTATATCTGCTTTAATTTTATCAACCAACTCTCTATTCTGTGGGAGCTTCTCTAAATCTACACCTTCATATTGATTAGCTGCATAAGCGATTGCAATTTTTTCCCTTTCAGAAATACCAAGACTACCATCTAATGTTTCTGTTTTTGTAATTTTGGCTAGCCTTTCGTAATTTTCCATTAAATAAGACATAAAATTTCTCCTTAATATTTAAATATTGATTTTAGTTATCGGTTATTTGAATGAAAAGTTGCTTCCAAAACCAAATATAATTTTCTAATCAAAATGCTTAATAGTATTAATGGTTTATCATCATAATTCAGCTAGACAGAAAATGAACCATCTATTACATATCATTTTTCCACAACCCTTTGCCAAATCAACATTGGCCTGGAGTTTAGAACATGAAGCAGATTCACGATTTCCGCATCCCCTATCAAAAAAATCCCGAGCTGGAACCACTCATAGCCAAACAGCTCGGTATTCATCCAAACGAAATCTCGTCAATTCGAGTGTTGAAACGAAGTCTCGACGCCCGAAATCGTCGTCAACTTTTCTGGGTTTACTCTCTAGAAATTTATTTAAAGGGTGAAACTCCCGAAAAAGAATTTGAGCCTTTTCAAAAGCTAAGCTGGAAAGAGGCTCCACCGTTGATTTTGGGGGCAGGTCCTGCAGGACTTTTTGCCGCATGGACTTTTTTGCAGCATGGCATTCGCCCGATTCTTTTTGAACGGGGCGAGAGAACACATGCCCGAATGCTCAAGATCAGCCAATATTGGCGAAAAGGGATTCTCGATCTCGACAGCAACGTCTGCAACGGCGAAGGAGGAGCAGGAACTTTTAGCGATGGGAAGCTGATCACCCGAATTAAAAGCCCGCATATTCGTCGGGTGATGCAGGCGTTTGTTGATTATGGTGCGCCACCGGAAATTAGCTACGTTTATAATCCCCATGTCGGGAGTAATCTCATCCGCGAAGTCATCAAAAAAATGACCGATGATCTGATTCGGCAAGGCGCGGATATCCGCTTCAACAGTCGAGTGGAAAAGTTGGATCTCCAGGGAAAAAAAGTGCAGGGGGTTTATCTTTCGGATGGAAATCGAATCGAGGGATCGGGCCTCATCCTCGCCTGCGGACATAGCGCCGGGAGCTTCTTTAAAACTCTGCATCAGCAAGGGGTCCACTTTGAACCAAAATCATTTGCGTTGGGATTGAGAATTGAGCATCCGCAAAGTTTTATTAATGAATGGCAATATGGCAAACATCCTCAGCTCGAAGAGTTGGAAACGGCGCAATACAAACTACAAACTTATTGGGATCAGGAACAGATTGGTGTTTACACCTTTTGCATGTGTCCCGGAGGTTATGTCATTTCTAGCTCCACCGATCCGGAAACGATCGTTGTGAACGGAATGAGCAATTATCATCGTAATTCTCCCTGGGCGAATGCGGCGGTGGTCTGTTCAGTGCCAAAAGAAAAAATTGCGGGGAAAAATCCTTTCAAGATGATGGAGTTTCAAAGAGAAATCGAAAGTACAGTTTATCAGACAAGTAAAGAATCAGGGGATGCCAGAAAAATTCCCGCACAAAGACTCGAAGATTTTTTGATGCGAAGAAAAGGGAAAATTGAATCAAAATCAAGCTGCCCGTCCGGTATTGTCAGCGCTGATCTTTCCAAACTTCTTCCCGATTGGATTTACGACTATATTTCAAAAGGGCTGATCGACTTCGATCGCAAACGTCGTGGATTTGCCAATTCGAATGCAATTCTTCATGCAGTGGAGTCTAGAACCTCTTCCCCGGTTCGAATCACCCGAGATGAAAACAGTCTGGAAAGTATCAGCACCGAAGGATTATTTCCGTGCGGGGAAGGGCCGGGCTATGCCGGTGGAATCACCAGCGCGGCGGTGGATGGAATTCGAGCAGCCTTGGCTTGGATTGAAAAGTTTAAGCCGAACGGATGAGAAAAAAATTTTTGTATCATACTTATTTACTTTTTCTTTTTAATCGGAACCTCAACTCTCAAACCTGCATAACCGGCAAAACCAAATAATCCTCCAACCAAAAGCGAACCTCCTCCCAAAAGCCCAATACAAACATCAGGACGCTGATACTCTAAAAGCGATGCCCTGACCGAAAGAGCAGCAGCCCCAGTCGTCGCAGAGGATTCTTCCGGAGGATTTCCATCTTCCCTGTCGTTGTTGATTTGAATATGAATCACGCGAAATCCGATTCCAAACCATGGATCAAGAATTTTGAAATTTCCTGTATGATAGAGCGGTGTTCCAGGTGACCAGAGAGCTAAAACTTCTACATGATGACTTTCTGCAGTTCGATTCGAACCGAATTGAAGCAGTGATTTCAACAATGGATTGTTACTAATCGGCAGATCATCGAGAGTGACCCGCTGATCGGAAGTTCCATGTTCATATCGAACTACCAATTCTGCCCGATGAAGAAGTTTATCGGGAGTTGAAACAGGTCGAAACAGATTAAGTAAAAAAGGAATTCGATGGGATTGAGATGGCTCGTCTGCTTTTCGGATGAAGGTATCACAGCGAACGGTTCCTTCGGCACCAAATAGAGAAGTAATTGCGGTTGGATAAGTGGAGTTAAAATCAAGAATTTTTCCGTTGGTAATAAACGCAGCTCCAACGGTTGGTGCAGCCGAAAGATGACAAACCACATTACGCTCTTCTCCCATATCCCCTCCCTCTATGAAAAGAAGTTATTGTAAAAACTGCTTTGTTATCCGTGAAAATCTGGTTTTCTTTTTTCAACGAACGCGGTCACTCCTTCGATAAAATCAGGAGTAGTTGAGGACCAGGCAATTGTGTTCATTTCTTTCGTTAACTGTTTTGTAAAATCAAATCCGATCGATTGATTTAACAAAAGTTTCGTTCTTGCAATCGTTCGAGTCGGGCGTTTCGCCAGATCCGAAGCAAAATCCCAAAGTGCCTGATCAAACTGATCATCAGAAACGACACGATTTACAATTCCCCAATCATACGCTTCTTGAGCGGATAAAACTTTCGCTGTAAAAAAACATTCACTCGCTCTTCGCCAACCGACCAATCTTGGGAGAAACAAGCTGGAACTCCCGTTTGGTGCTAAAGCAATATTGATAAAAGAAGCAGAAAGCTTCGCTGATTCGGATACCAGAATCAGATCAGCAGAAAGCGCAAATCCAAAACCTGCAGCATAGGCTGGGCCATGAATTCCGACGATCACAGGTTTCGGCATTGTTCGAACAATTTTGACAGCTTGATTCAGCAAACTACTGATTTTTTTGAAAAGAGGCGAGGCATTTTTTTTATTTTCGTAAAACATTTTCAAATCACCTCCGGCGGAAAATGCTTTTCCCTCCCCGCGAATGATCACGGCGCGAACCGATCGATCTTTTGCGACTTGCTGCAAGGCTTGTCCTAGCTGAGTGGCAAGATTAACATTAAATGCATTCAGACAGTCCGGACGATTCAGACTGATTTCAACTACTGCTTCTCGTCGAGTCATTTGAATCAAACTCAACTCCTTTATCTTTTTTTTCTTCACCATCGATTTCTCCTTTAAAAAATGAATCTCTCTTGTTATAAATCAGTTCTCACTGAAAAAACTTCACCTTTTATAAACAAAATTGAAGGAATTAAAATGTTAAAAATAAATGCGATCGTAGAAAATATCACAAAAACCTCCGGCGAAGGATTGGCTCTCGCAATCTTCGACGGAAAAATCGAAAAAAATTCATCTTTAGATAAAATTGACAAACATCTGGCACATCTTATTTCTGAAACGCTCAAAAAAGAAGAGTTCAAAGGAAAAGCGGGAGAGATCAAGGTTTTTCATACCCACTACAAATTAAAAAGCCGTTACGTTTTTATTGTCGGATTGGGAGAGTCGAAAAAATTCGAACTCGAAAATTTGAGAAAAGCGGCTGGAAGACTTTTTCAGGCGGCCAACGGTTTAAAACTGAAATCGCTTGATTTTGACTTTTTAGAAGAATCTGAAAACCTCTGCAGCATTGAAGATGCAAGCCAGATAGCGACTGAAGGATTTGTTCTCGGCTCTTACAAATTCAACAATTATCGTAGTAAAAATAGTAAAGATATTCTGATTGAAATTCGTTTTTTGCTTTCGTCGAATCGCCCTCTCGCTTTGGCAAAAAAAGGAATTCAACTGGGCGAGCTTTTAGGCAATGCAACGAATTACGCACGAGATTTGATCAACACTCCTGCAAGCGATATGTATCCGGAGCTTTTGGGAAAAGAGGCGAAAAAAATCAAAGGGATTCGAAGCCAAGTCTATACCGTTCCTGCCCTCAAAAAATTGAAGATGGGAGCCCTTCTTGGCGTCGGCCAAGGTTCAAAAAAACCGCCTGTTTTTATTGAAATGATTTATAAACCGTCCGGAAAAGCAAAGAAAGTGATCGCGCTTGTCGGAAAAGGGGTCACCTTTGATTCAGGCGGACTCTCACTAAAACCGGCCAAGAGCATGGAAACCATGAAAGATGACATGAGTGCCGCAGCGACTCTGCTTGGTGTCATGAGCATCATCAAAGATCTCAAACCAAACATCGAAGTTCGCGCCTACATTCCATCCGCTGAAAATATGCCGGGTGGCAATGCGATTCGTCCGGGCGATGTTTTGACTGCAAAAAACGGAAAAACGATTGAGGTTTTAAATACTGATGCTGAAGGAAGACTGATTTTGGCGGATGCCCTTTCGTACGCCTCTGAAAAAAAACCAGATTATATCATCGATCTCGCCACCTTAACCGGTGCCTGTCTCGTGGCGTTGGGTGATCTTTATGCCGCCATCTTAAGCAACAACAAAGAACTAGCTGAAAAACTGATTTATCATGGCAAGAAAAGTGGTGAAAAGATCTGGGAACTTCCACTCGCTGAAGAATATCGAGACG
>CAZQOW010000021.1:0-19446 GCA_964595045.1 uncultured Pseudomonadota bacterium | reverse complement strand
GTTTTTTTCAACCCAAACTGTTGCTCGGGCAATATCTAAAATTTGAGTTTTCCAATCAACTTTAGGCATCAATCGATAACTAATGACTGCTACGCCAATTCCTTCATGAGCGAAGAATCTCCCGATGTTTCCATAGATATCTTCGCTTGCCATTTCTAAATCTTTATCTCCTTCGCTCCAATTGCCACCGTGAACAAAAATCATGACAGGCCAATTTTTTTGATGGGGGATAAAAAGATCAAGCTGGTTTTTTTGGGAGTCTGCATCGGATGAATTTGAATATAAAATGTTAGACCGAATTTGAGATTTAGAAATTTCTACCCTCTTATAACCGAAAACTTTAGGAGAACAGCTTGCGAGAAAGAAGAGAATAATGAAAAGAATTGAATTTTTGAATAATTTTATTTTCATCGTTTGGCTATCCCTTTTGCTTAGAAAGACCTTCATTAGCCGAAGAAATAAAGTCAAAGAAATGTTAAAAGGAGAGTTGAAACATATTGACGTTCTTTTGAAAAAAAAGTTGAGAGGTTTTCTTCCAATCAGTTTGAGTAGATCATTGCAATATTTGCTTATTACACTCTCTTACCCAATAAAAGCACGAACTCTCTTTCTCTTAAGGTCTCTCCCCCTCTACTTATAGGGGATTTCCCTAAGCTAAATTCGGGTTTTCATTTCTACATAAATTCAATATTTTCGAATCATGAAATTGAACTTTCTATCGTTAAAAAACGGAATGAATTTTAATGGAAAGGGACAATATGTACATGATTCAAATTAAAAAAACCTTTTTGCGCAATCAAGAGATTTTGATGAGAAATAAAAAGAAAAATAACTTTATGCAAGTTTTTATAGTGATGTTTCTGTTCAGTTTCATCATGATTTCCTGTCATCGAACTCAAACATCAAGTGTGTCACTAGATTCTGATAACACGGGAAAAAATGTAAGGGATATCGACGGTGGGCCCCTCACACCTGAAAGTCAATCGAACAATCAAGTTGATATCAATATTACTCAGAAAATTCGAGCAGAGATCGTGAAGGAAGATTCTTTTTCAATCAACGCTAAAAATATCAAAATTATTACTTTAAATGGAATAGTGACTTTGCGTGGTCCTATTGAAAATCAAAACGAAAAAGATCTGATTTATAGCAAAGCACAAAGTATTGCGGGATCAGATAAAGTAATTAACCAACTAGAAATTATTGCTCACTAAAAGGAGTATTTATGAAAAAAGCGGTTTATGGAATTGTAACTTCTCCCTCTCAAGCAGAAATTATTATCGATGAATTAAAAATTAATAATTTTTCCAATAACGATATTTCAGTTCTTTTACCGGATAAAACCGGCACCCGAGATTTTGCTCATGAAAAGCATACCAAGGCTCCAGAAGGAGCAGCCGCAGGAGCTGGAGCCGGTGGTGTTCTTGGAGGCGCTTTGGGTTGGCTGGTTGGGATTGGGAGCTTGGCAATTCCAGGGATTGGCCCTTTTGTTGCGGCAGGCCCAATTATGGCCGCTTTGAGTGGAGCTGCTGTGGGAGCTGCTTTAGGAGGACTGACTGGAACTTTAATTGGACTCGGTATTCCTGAGTATGAAGCGAAACGTTATGAAGGAAAAATAAAAGAAGGGGGAATTTTAGTTTCTGTTCATACGGAAGATGCAGAGCAAAGAAAACTGACTAAAGAAATTTTAGCAAAAAATGGTGCGTCGGATGTTTCATCGACGGGCGAAGCAAATGTTTAGCCAAGAATTAATTTAGAGTTACATCCAAAATGGATGATTTATATTAACTATTTTGTTCTCGAAAGAGATCAAAAAGAAAGGAGAGAAAAAAATAAATGAAAAAGACTCTATTAGTTTTAGTTTTATTTTTATCACTCGCAGCAATCGCCTGCGAAGATAAAAAAGGAAAAGCCGAACGTGCAGGAGAGAAAATCGATAATAAGCTAGAGGAGACTGGCGACAAAATCGATAAAAATCTACACAAGGCAGGAGATAAAATCAAAGAAAACCTAGATAAAGCTGGGGATAAAGTTGATGAAAAAACAGATAAGTAATTAAAACTTATTCTGAATTTCTGTCATTGATAATATTAACTACAAAAGGAGAATTAAAATGTTTAAGAGAAAATTATTTGTTCTATCGAGTTTGTTTGTTGTTCTTTTAGCGACCTATTCGCTTTCGTTTGCAGAGTCAAAAACAACAACGGTTGATGAAACAACTACAGAAACGACTGTTCCTGCAAAAAATAAAAGAACGAAGCCAGTCACCACGGTTACCTCAACCAGCTCAACGACGACCACTCAGGTTCAACCTCGTAAAGTGTTAGATGAAGATACTTTGAAAAAAATATCTAATACACTTTGTACCGACGGCTTCAAAGCATCGGTTGGCGGAGATAAAAAGAATGTCTGTCAAAGCCGAGCGAGTGCTCCTGATATTGCTTATAGCTGTATTTGGAATAAAAAAGGGGCCGCAGCCTATGCTCCTTCTAAGCAAGGTCCTTGTTCATTAGACTTTGCGGAACATAAAGGTAGTATCATTATTACTAAAGAAGATTATGCTTCTAATCCTCCGCTTTCATACGGAACAGAAGTTCAATGCTGTTTCAGAGCGGCAAAAGATACAGCAGCATCTAATCAGTAGTTTCTATTTCTGAGTTGAAAAAAAGGGATCTTCTTTCGAAGATCCCTTTTTTATTTTCATTTTTTTATCTCTTTCGGATTATTTATTAATTCTCTGATTTGAATAAAGCAATTTTGTAGTCTGTTCTAAATATTAACTTTGAAGATTAAATTTTAAGAATCTTTTCTTTGGCTTTATCAGGAAAATCCTCATATAAAAACCGTATTCCCCCCGATAGCAATTTTTTGATCTTAGAATAGAATAAAATTAAGAAAAGGAAGTGATTAAAAATCATCTAAGGGGGCTTATGATGGATAAGAATAAAAAAATAAGACTACGAAACAGAATCAGTTTGAAACTTCTCATCATGCTTATCATTTTTATGGGAGTAGTTTGTAAAGAAGAGACAGCTTACTCCCGTGTTAATACAAATCAGAAATATGCTCATAAAAATGCGTTAATTAGACAGAAGGTCGTCTCTTTAATGGACAAACATTTTTCTTCTGAAAGTCCAAGGGATAAAAATTCTTTTAACAGTAATATTCAGCAATTAGTTGCTAAAATGAGTTATCCCTTAAATCCTTCAAGTCGGATTGGATTGATTGTTAAAAATAAAATGAAGGTTGGGATTACTATGGAGTTTTAAAAATTTTTCATAATAACACTGACTTTAACCATTTTGTGTTGTGTGATTCTAAAACAAAAAGCCAACTTAAAAAGTTGGCTTTTTGCCTTTAGTAATTAAATAGACCTACCAAAAAACTAAATCCGACCCATTAAAAATAATATAAGAACTATAATTAAAATAGTTCCAGTTATACCACTTGGGTAATAACCAAAATTACGACTATGTGGCCAAGTCGGTAAAGCTCCTATTAAGATAAGCACCAAAACAATGAGTAAAATTGTTCCTAACAAAGTGACCTCCTTAGAAAAGGTTAAATATCATTCAATTAAATATTAAATAATTATATGACACTTTATTAAACAATAGTAATTAAAAAGGCCAAAACAGATGTTTTGGCCTTTTAGAGATGAAAAATAAAATTTGATTCATGATATTTTACTTTCCCTGGAGTGTTTTTTTCACCTTATCTACTCCTTGCTTGATTTTTCCAGCTGCTTTATCCAGCGTTCCTTCATTTTTAAGCTTTTGATTTCCAGTAATTTCTCCTACTGCTTTTTTAATTCTTCCTTTTGCTTCATCTAATTTTCCATCCATTGGTTTCTCTCCTTTTAATATCTCATAGATTGAAAAGTTAATTTTAACCTCTCAACTAGAGCTTAAGGTTAATTGATTTCATAAATATTTTTAAATTTAATTATCCATTTTTATTGAAGAAAATAAGTCGTAAATTCGTTACTTAATTTTTCTAATTTTAATAAGAAATTCGAAGTTTTTATACCAGGGAGGAGATGATTTTTAAGTAGGGTAAAACCTTATAACATCCTAATTTTATTTATAGGATGGGGAAATATCCTAATCACAAATCTTGTATCACCTGATTGCACTTTGTTTTTTAAAGAATAGGATATGATTAATGTTTTAAAAAATTTCTAACAAAAATCATGCTGAATTTAACAAAAAGTTTTTTATGAACCTTCCTGATTTAAATTTAAAAATTTATCTCAACGATCATTTAGCGGCTTCTGTCGCTGGAATACAAATGGCAAAACATTGCTTAAAGAATTCTCAAGACCCAGCCCTTAAAAAATTTCTATCCGATTTTTTAGCCCAGGTTACTGAAGAACAAAAGTTGCTTAAAAAAATTGTTATCTATTTAAAAGATACACAATATCCTCTTAAAAGGATGGGTGCCTGGGTTTTTGAGAAAATAGCTCATTTAAAATTAAATTATCTTCAATCGAATGCAGAAGTAAGTCGCTTGTTAGAATTAGAAGGTTTGTTAGCAGGAGTTCATGCCAAACTCGATATGTGGAGAATGGTTGAACGTCTTTCTATTTCAAATCCTGAATTTCCTCAATATCCTTTCAAATCGTTAATCGAGAGAGTTGAAAAACAACTTCTTTCGCTAGAAAAATTTTGTTTAATAGCGGGTGAGAAAGCATTTAGTCTAGACTCTTCCATCTCAACTCTTTAAAAGAATTAATAATTATTATGAGAGGTCTTTATTCCTATTTAGCGACTCCAATGGCGATGTTGAGCAATTGCTTTTATAAAATAATTAATCATGAGAGAGCTTGAATTGTCATCTGCTAAAATAATCCCGTCTTTCTTAAAAATATTTTCATTATTTTCAGGAGAAATAAGTTTGATGAGTTGAATTCCCTCTTCAGTGGTCGCAATCGTTTTACAATGTTTGTAAGTATCATTAATAAATTCAAGAGCTGCAGGTTCCAATTTCAAACTCTGAATGCTTTTTTCTCCTCCAGGAATATAAAGAGCGTCGAAAAAGACAGACGAGGCAGTGAGTAAGCTAAAGTCGATTGGAATCTCAAAACCATCCTTTCCTTTTAACATTCCCAATCGAGGCGCAATGATTTTCACTTCTGCTCCTTGAGAAATTAAGGATTTTTTAACTGTTAAAACTGATTTTGTGTCAAATCCATTAGCCATTAAAAAAGCAACTTTACGTGTTTTAATGCTTTGTTTGACTGTGTTTTCCATACTAAGAGCTGCAGATTTTTTTACTGAAGAAATAATTTTCTTCGGTTGAAATTTTTTAGGATTTTCATCTGCAGGAATACTCTGATTTAAAAAACCATTTATTTTTTCCGGAACTTTTAATCCTAAACCTTCAGCTACTCTTTGAGCTAAATCGATCTCTACTTGATTTAAAAGATAAAGCATTCGCTCTCGAATTTCTATTTTTTCTACTTTTCCTAATTCAAAACGAAGAGCGTCGACGAGATGTTTTTTTTCAGGTTCGGATTGGCTATTCCAAAAAAGAGTTGCTTGGCTAAAATGATCGAAAAAACTTTGGCTTCGCGCTCTTATTTTACTGCCAGACATTTTTTCAAGATGGCTTAAAAAACCTCCCATCGCTTTTCCCGCTTGCATTGGACATCCCCCTGCAAGACTATTCGGCTCATAACTTACTCGGGTTTGGTTAATCGTCTGTCGCATTAAACCATCTCGTTGATTGTTATGGACTGGAGCGATCGGGCGATTGATCGGAATCTCATGAAAATTGGGTCCTCCCAATCGGGTGAGTTGAGTATCTGTGTAAGAAAAAAGGCGACCTTGCAAAAGCGGATCGTTCGTAAAATCAATTCCAAGAACTATGTGCCCTGGGTGAAATGCTACCTGTTCTGTCTCAGCGAAAAAATTCTCCGGATTACGATTTAAAGTGAGTTTCCCTACTCTTTGAACAGGAACTAACTCTTCGGGAATTAATTTTGTCGGATCTAATAAATCAAATTCGAATCGATGCTCATCTTTTTCAGGGATAATTTGTAATCCTAACTCCCACTCTGGAAAATTTCCATTTTCGATTGCTTCCCATAAATCTCTTCGATGAAAGTCAGGGTCTTTGCCCGAGATTTTTTGAGCTTCATCCCAAAGAACCGAATGAACTCCTAACAACGGTTTCCAATGAAATTTTACAAAGAAAGATTGATCTTTTTGGTTGATCAAGCGAAAGGTGTGGACTCCAAATCCTTCCATCATTCTAAGACTTCTCGGAAGGGCACGATCTGACATCACCCATAGAATCATATGTGCCGCTTCGGGCATTAAAGAGATAAAATCCCAAAAAGTATCATGAGCAGAGGCGGCTTGTGGCATTTCATGATGAGGTTCTGGTTTTACTGCGTGAATCAGATCTGGAAATTTCATGGCATCTTGAATAAAAAACACCGGCATGTTGTTGCCAACCAAATCAAAATTTCCCTCTTCGGTATAAAATTTTACAGCAAAACCTCGAACATCTCTTGCAAGGTCAGTCGATCCGCGTGATCCTGCTACCGTTGAAAATCGGACAAATACGGGCGTTTTTTTAGTTGGATCTTGTAGAAAATTTGCTTTTGTATACGGCGCTAACGATTTGTAAACTTGAAAAAAGCCATGTGCTGCACTTCCGCGGGCATGAACTACTCGCTCAGGAATTCTTTCATGATCAAAATGAGTTATTTTTTCTCGAAGGGTAAAATCTTCTAAGAGGGAAGGGCCCCGTTCACCCGCTTTTAAAGAATTTTGATCATCTTGAATTCGAAGACCTTGGTTTGTTGTTAAATATTCGTTTGAACTATTTTCAGAATTTATATTTAAATTTTTTAATTTAGCATCCACCATTCTGTTTTTTTTCGATTTATTTTTCACAGTCATATCAATTTTCTCCCTGTAATTTAAATTTTTAGGAAACTACTGGAGCTTTATTAGAAAAGTAATCAGGGAAAAACGTATTGTTTGCTCAGGTAATAACCTAAAGAAAATCAAGAAATTGATTTAAAGTAACAAAAGATAACTAAGTAAGGAATTTCCTATGCTGAAAAGAGGGGAATGCCTGATTTCTTTTATAATAAATAATTAATAGAATGAAAAAATAAGAATTCATTCATCTTTAAAAGAAAGGTTTTATTATGAAAAAAAATAAAATTAGTGGTTTTAAATCGTTCTTCATTTTGTCAGCTTTTGCTGCAACGGTTATTTTAACGATCCCATCAGTTTACTCTGAAACAGAAAGCCCAAGCGGTCATGAGCGTTCTCAGCCAAGTACTGGTTCTGCTAGTGAAGTGAACTCAAATGGCGGCGAAGTAAACAGTGCGCCGAAAAGTCGACCACGACGTCAATCAAATAGCCAAAAAAGTTATAAAAGTAAAAGATCTGACCACAATCAGAATGGTGGATATATCAATGATGAGAGTGGAAATTATCAACGATAGATAGTTATCTAATCTTTGAGAATCAAACATTCTTATCCTAATAGGTTTAGGATTTTTATGGCAGAAAGTTTTCATAAATTATTAGATCAAATAATACTCTTTCTGCCACGTTTGATTACTGGTTTGCTCATATTTCTCGGTTTTTGGTTATTAGCAATTTTAGTAGAAAAAATTGTTAAGCGTCTGATTCGAAGAGTTGTCTCTTATCAGGATATTCAGTTGATTCTTCAAAGAGGAATTAAAGGAACAATTCTTGCGATCGGAATAGCTACTTCTCTCGGAACAATTGGTATTAATATTTCTGCCATGATTGCTGGCCTTGGGTTAACCGGTTTTGCTTTAGGTTTTGCCTTTAAAGATATGCTTTCGAATACATTGGCAGGTATTCTGATTATTATTAATCGACCATTTGTCAACGGAGATTATATCAATACCTCAGGGCTTGAAGGGAAGGTGATTGAAATCAATCTTCGCTATGTCATCTTAAAAAAGGATGATAAAAAATACTGATTCCAAGTTCCAATCTTCTCATTAATCCCATTACTATTTTCGATCATTCTTCTTTTGAGAACCAATTAGAAGAAAAAGAAGAATCGTCTCTTAGGAGTTTGAAAGCTTAGGACGACGAGTCTTAAAATCGAATTCATCTCCTGCACTTAAAATATGAAGTCTCATATCGCTCAGTGATAAAACGCCTCGGATATGGGATTCACTAATATTTGTATCGGTGATTTCATGACCATCTAAAACATAGACCGCGCCTGAACCAATCACAGAAAAACTTTCTTCTTTCTCAACAATGATTGCTGTATCTTCGTCAATCCCTATCCCTAATAATTTTGGGTTTTGGGCGACAGCGGCTAATAAACGTCCAATTCGACCACGTTCTGCGAAATGTTGATCGACAATAATACCTCGCATAAATCCAAGTCCCGCTCCGAGTTCAATTTGGTCGGCACGAGAGGTGCTAGCGGGTCCAGAAACTAACATTGTTTCACCCATCACCGAAGCGCCTGCGGAGGTTCCGGCAATTAATCCTCCTTGCTGATATATCTCAAACATTTTTTCAGCCAGACTTGTTCCTCCGAGTTCACTGGTGATTCGAAGTTGATCCCCTCCAGTGAAGAAAAATCCTTTTGCCCCATGAATTAATTTAAGCTGTTCAGTACTCAAAGATTGCTCTCTTTTAATTACACTCAAATGTTCAATCTCTTTCACTCCCAATTCTTTAAAAATCCTCTGGTAATCGATCCAAAGATCTTCGGATTTTGTTCGACTGGCGACTGTAGCGACCACTAGCTTTCCGCGGCCAATTCTTTTGGCGCATTCTCGAAGAATTGCTTTTTCTTTCTCTTTATCTTCGTGTCCTCCAATAATGATTAAAGAACCATTCGCATGATAACTTGCAATTTTAGATCTATTTGTTTTTTTCATTTTTTGTTTTTTGACCATATCGAACGATCTTTCGATTACTTTCCGCTAATGCAATATCTGGGATCGTGACCTCACCTTCGCGGAATAATGTTTTTCCTTTTGAAACTACGAATTTAAGTTCAAAATCTTTTTTTCCAACGACAATAATATCTGCATCATATCCTTCCGAAATTTTCCCTTTATTTTTTAATTTTAAAACAGCAGCACTGTTTTGAGTGACCAAAGGAATTAATTTTTCTAGGGGAATTTTTAATTCAAAAAAACACTCTCTGATTTGATTGAATAAGTTACTTGGACTAGGAATTCCTGCATCCGATGAAACAGTTATTTTTTTCAAATCCCCATTATTTTCTATATAAAACTTTATCCACTTTACTAAATCTTCATCGACCGTATCGAGATCGATAGTGACTCCACGCTGGGTTAAATCAATCCCTTCAAGCATCAGCGCTTCACTTCTTTCTAAATGAGTCGGATAGATTAAAGAGGCAGAAATCAAATTGGTATCTAAAATTTCTCTAAGCAATTGAAGACGTTCATTTCCGTCTCCGACATGTATATGACAAACCCCCGATTTTCCTGAAAGGATTCCTGCGACATAGCTTTCACTCATCAGTGATAACAATTGTTGGAAGGTCGGTTGACTCGAACGGCAATCCGCAATCGCTATTTCACCGATTCCAATCACTTCATTAATTAATAAAATATCTTTTTGAATTGAATCGGTGAGAGTTACGGGAGGAACATTATATCCTCCAGAATACATAAAAGCTGTCAGTCCGGAAATATTTAAACCTTTTACTTTGGCGAGAAGTGTTGCTGGAGATAAACTGATTGTGTCGACTCCTAAACAACCGACGACTGTTGTAATTCCTGCTTCAATCAATTCGTTCAAAGTAATTTCAGGAGTTTTACTTTCAAATCCTTTTTCTCCACTTCCACCGATGAGATGTTCATGAGGATCAATGAATCCAGGAAATAGGTAACAATCAGTCGCGTCAATGAACTCAATAGGAAGATTAAGTTGATGAATACTTTGATCAATAGAACCAATCTTACTAATCTTGTCCTCTAAGCAAAGCAGATCTTTTTTACCCAAAAAATCTGGAGAATAGAGTTCGCCGTTCTGAATAAGAGTGATCAAATTGCCTTCCTTTTAGAAGAGAGCGGCGAATGATCAAAAACTGGCAATGAAGAAATCGGTATAGCGTTCATTTTCTCCAAACAATTTTTAAGGGATTGAGGATCATCATAAAATAAAGTGATGATTTCGTTTTCTTCCATTTCTTCTACTGCTTTTTCAATCGCCTGAAGTTCATCTAAAACAATCTGACAATCTAATTGATTCTCTGTTTCTTTCATCGTCTTAAAAATTAACTCTGCTATTTCGCCTGGTTTACGACCTCTTAAATCTTCATCTTCTCGAATTAAGATTTTATCAAACCCTTGAGCTACAATTTTCGCGGAGGATTCAATTAAGTCATTCGAACGATCTCCTGGAAGACCCAAGATTGCTGTTAATTTATTTTGATTTCTCCAATGAGCGACCATGCTACAAATCGCTTCGAAAGCTTTTGGATTATGTCCATAATCGGCAATGAGATATCCTTTCCCTACCTGATATAAGTTCATTCGACCAGGGTTGTTATTTCCAGGTTGGAAAGAAGCTAAACCATTGGCAATCTCTTGAGCGAGACAACCAACTGCGCGGCAAGCAGCGATAGCCGCTAAAGAATTGGCGATTTGAAAAAGAGCGGTTCCCTGAACGGTGGCAGGAATTTGAGAAATATGAGCAATGGTCAGTTTTTTATTCCAAGTCACTTCTACAATTTCATCGTTTTCAATGATATAAGCGGTTCCACCGTTATCGATATGCCTCTTGATTTTTAAATAATTCGATCTCAAGCTAAAATAGACAATTTTTTTAGGAGTTTTCGCAATTCGAGGAATTTCGATTAATTTTGATATCTCTTCATCATCCGCATTCAAAACTAAAATTCCATTTTCTTTTACTCTTTCGGCAATCAAACTTTTAATTTTAATAATATCTTCAATACTCTCAATTCCATCTTGGCCAAAATGATCTGGTTGAATATTAGTGATGACACCGACATCCGACAAATCATATCCTAAACCTCGTCGAACAATTCCTCCTCGAGCAGTCTCTAAAACTGCCATTTCAACGCTTGGATCGTTTAAAACTGTTTTTGCCGATTGAGGTCCGGTCGTATCACCTTCAGCAACTCTTACACCCCCAATATGAATCCCATCGGTACTAGTCATTCCTACTTGAATACCGGAATGAGATAAGATGTGACCAATCATTCGGGTGACTGTTGTTTTGCCATTCGTGCCGGTAATCGAAATAATAGGAATGCGAGAATCTTTTCCAGCAGGGTAGAGCATATCGACAATCGCTTTTCCTACATCCCTTGATTTTCCTTCGCTTGGATGAATATGCATTCGGAGACCAGGACTCGCATTCACCTCAATGACTCCATTCCCCGTTTTTGCAAGAGGGGTAGAAATATCATTCAAAATCAAATCAATTCCGCAAATATCCAAATCGATCATGCGAGAAACTCTTTCGCAAAGGCTTTTGATTTCAGGATGAACTTCATCGGTAACATCTCGGGCAATTCCTCCTTTAGAAAGATTCGCCATCTGATTCAAAAATATTTTTTCTCCATACTGAGGGATCGAAGTGAGTTTTAAATTGCGCTGAGAAAGAAAAATAAGCGTTGATTCTGTAATTTCAAGTTTCGTTAAAGGCTTTTCATGACCTTCACCGCGAAGTGGATTTTGATTTTCAATTTCAATTAACTCTTGAAGATTATTAATTCCATTCCCTGTGACATGAGCGGGTAGGCGCTCACTTGCTGCTACTATTTTTCCATCCACAACTAAAACTCGATAATCTTTTCCTTTTAAACATTCTTCAATCAAAATTGAATTTGAAAAAGACAAAGCAATCTCAAAAGCACGTTTTAGTTCTGTTTCATTTTGTACATTGAGAGTAATTCCTTTTCCCTGATTGCTATCGGCAGGTTTAACAGCGACAGCGCATTTTAATTCATTAAATGTCTCTAATGCCTCCTCAAAATCATAAACTTTTTTTCCGTATGGAACTGGAATCGAAGCTTTCGAAAGAATTTCTTTAGTTAAACTTTTATCTTGAGCAATTGCGACTGCCATCGAGCTGGTTTGATTTGAAAGAGCAGCTTCAATTAGCTTTCTATTTTTTCCATAACCAAATTGGATAAAACTTTGATCATTGAGTCGAGAGTAGGGGATACCACGTTTTATAGCCGCCTCCACAATCGCTTTTGTGCTAGGACCTAATTCTGTGTGTGAAATAAGTTGTTTTACTTCTTCCAGACGATCTTGAAGATTTGAATAAGATTTTCCTTGAATTAAGGTCTCAATAAGCTCAATTGCAATTCGAGAAAGTTTTTTCATTCCTTCCTCTGATTTTGATCGGACTATAATTTTATAAACTCCGTCTGAACCACCGTAGATAGATTTTCCATAGTTCACAGGAATTCCGACCGGAGTACTTAACTCTAAAATAACATGTTCAATGATATGAGCAAAATAAGTGCCTCGGTGTAATCTTTCAACAAAACCACCCGGACGGCCAGGAGAGCAATGATGATCTTGAAGACCTGGAAGTAATTTCAAAAGATTTGGAATAAAGTTAGGAATAGCTAAACTAGAGGTATCCTTTAAATTTTCTAAATCGAGGGTAATTACTAAAACAGGTTTATTATGATAAACATTGGGTCCTGAAATATGATTCAAAGATTTAATTTTCATAAAATTTTTATTAATAATATTTAAAGGTTAATAAGTTTTTCCCTTTTTAGATTATTTTGGTTTTTTTACAATCAGGGACAAATTGGTTTTAATCTAGGGGATGGCCCTATGGATGAGAGATAGTCGGAGAAAGATAATTATTTATTCAAAAAATTTATTGAATTAAAAGTTATATCAAAAATAAAAAACCCTTCTCGATCTTTACGAAAGAGAAGGGGATGGATGGAAAAATTTAGTTTTAAGAATTAAACGCTAGCTTCACCTGTAGAAGAAATATCTTCAGCCCCAGAGCTTTCTAAAATTTCTTTGGCTCTTTTTCTTTCTTCTGAATCTTCAGTATGAACAGAAATTAAAATTCCCCCTTTTTGAACTTTTCCTTCATAACGTTTTGCTTCGTATTCGGGAATTCCTAATCCGATTAAAGTTCCTGTCAAACCTCCAACCGCTGCTCCTACCGCAGCGCCGCTTAATGCCGCCATGATCGGTCCTGCAGCAATAAAGGGTCCAACTCCCGGGATTGCTAAACTACCAATTCCAATCAACCAACCTAACGCTCCTCCTAAGATTCCTCCAGCACCCGCACCCGTTGCCGCTCCTTCAGGAGCTTTTGTATGTTTTTCATGGGCAAAATCTTTCGTACCATCTTTATCCGGCATCAAAACAGAAATGTCGTTATTTGAAAAATTTGCTGCTTTTAATTTATTCACAACACTCTCTGCTTGAGAAAAACTATTGATAATTCCATAAACTGCTTTTTTCATAAATTTCTCCTATCTTAATAAATAAGATTTAATGGGTTTGTACTTCTAATTGATTGACGACATGACTAGTTCCGGCAATTTGTTTTGCTTTATTTGAAATATTTTCTTTTTCAGCTTGAGTCGCGACTGGACCACGTAAAGTGACAACTCCTTGTCGAGTTATAATCTTAACATTTTTAGCATTGGTAGAGAGAGTGTCATCTTTTACAATGGATGCTCTAATTTGTTGCGTTAAGTGCAGATCATTTTTATTTTGGGATTGATCTTCTGGGGTTAATGGTCCGCCCTGAACATCGCGGCTGTTTTTTTGACTATTATCAACTTGAGTTGCTGCCGCGTTTTTATCATTTGAATAAAGATATCTTGTATAAGAAGTAATTAACAAAATAAGTAAAATTGTAAAAAAAGTATTTCGATGAACTTTAGAAATCTTACATCCTTTTAATTTGAGTATTTTCATTTTTATCCTTTAAATTTAAATTATAAATTAATCGCTAAACTTAGAATTTTGAAATTCGTTTAATTGCTTTTCGGCCTCTTCTTTTGCATAACCATATTTTTCTTGTAATTTGCCGCTCAACTGATCTTTTTTACCATTAATCACATCTAATTCATCATCGGTAAGTTTGCCCCACTTCTCTTTTACTTTTCCTTTTAACTTTTTCCAATTTCCCTCAATTTGATCCCAATTCATATCTCCCCCTTATTTAAATAAAGTAAGAGGTCGCCAATTTTATGACAACCTCCTACTTTAAAGTGAATGATAACTTTAAAAACTACTCTTGCTGATTTTCATCGGCCATTCGTCGGCTTCCTCTGTCGTTTTCTTCCTTTGAACTTGGAGCCTGTCTATCTTGATTTTGATTGAACCCTTCATCAGTTTTTCTAGTCTGATTATTTTGGTTCTGTCCTTGATTTCGGTTTTGATCATTTTGATCACGGCGAGCATTGTCACCTTTATTGGATTCGTTAGACTTCTTATTTTGATCTTTTTGATTTTCCATGGGTAAATCTCCTTTTTTAAATGATTTAGGTTAACTTCATTTCTTCAACTTCTAAAAAAACATTATTCAAATTAAACTAATTTAACAATCAGGCCTCATATGATTCATTAGTGGGGGATTTCCCGGGATTAACATTCAAATATTATTGTGATAAAAATTTGGAAATTTTGAATGATATAAAATAAGGTAAAAATATTTTTTCATTATTTAAATGTAAAAAATGAAGGAGATTCAAATGAAATCAATGTGGGAAGGATCGATCAGTTTTGGATTAGTGAGTATTCCCGTTCAAGTTTTTCCAGCAACCAATGTTCGTGAGATTAGTTTTCATTTACTTCATAAAGAAGACAAGGGACGAATTCATAATCAGAGAATCTGCGATGTATGCGGAGAAAGTGTAGAATATGCCGATCTTGTCAAAGGTTATGAATACGAAAAAGATCATTTCGTTACTCTCACTCCTGATGATTTTGAAAAAGTGAACATAGAAAAAGCAAAAACGATTGATATTTTAGATTTCGTGGATGAAGAGGAAGTCGATCCGATGTTTTTTGATAAACCTTATTATCTTGTTCCAGAGAAAAACGGAAAAAAAGCGTATATTCTTCTTCGAGAAGCCTTGAAACAAAGCCAAAAAGTTGGAATTGCGAAACTCGTTTTTCGTACCAAAGAAAATTTAGCGGCCATAAAAGCAAAAGGAAATGCTCTGATGCTCGATACTATGTATTTTGCATCGGAAATAAGAGATTCGAAAGAGTTAAAACTTCCTAACGAAAAAAATGAAAATAAAAAAGAGTTAGAAGTAGCCAAAGAACTCATCGATCAGATGACTACCAAGTTTGATGCTGAAAAATATAATGATACTTATGAGGAAAATCTTCGAGAGCTGATTGATAAAAAAATAAAGGGAAAAGAGCCAAAAGCAAAAGTAAAAATGAAACAAACAACGAATGTGATTGATATCATGTATAAACTAAAAGCAAGTTTGAAAAATAAAAAAATGACAAAAGTTATTCAAAAACACAAAAAGAGATCTGCCTAAGATTCCCATGACGAAAAAACTTTTATCTGAATATAATAAAAAAAGACATTTTCATAAAACTTCAGAACCTCCTGGAAAGTTAAAATCTAAAAAGAATAAATCTCTTATCTTTGTGATTCAAAAACATGCCGCTTCTCATCTTCATTATGATTTTCGTTTAGAATGGAACGGCGTTTTAAAAAGTTGGGCTGTTCCGAAAGGGCCCAGTTTAAATCCTGAAAATAAGCGTCTCGCCGCACATGTCGAAGATCATCCTTATAATTATAAAGACTTTGAAGGAATTATCCCTAAAGGTGAATATGGCGGAGGAACTGTCTTACTTTGGGATCAAGGTTTTTGGATGCCCGAAGAAGATCCAGAAACATCTTACCAAAAAGGAAAAATCAAATTTAAACTATTTGGAAAAAAATTAAAAGGAGGATGGGTTCTTTTGAAGATGCGATCGAAGGAAAAGGATTCAAAAAATTGGCTTTTAATTAAAGAGAGGGATGAAGAGGCTTCTTCAATCGATATTTTAGAAACTAAACCAAAAAGTGTCAGTACCCATCGTCATTTAAAACAGATTGAAGAGCAGGCAGATCAAATATGGAAGAGTCATAAAGCTCATAGGAAATCTTCAGATTTTTCTAAAAAAAAAGTAAAAATAGAAAATAAAATTAACAATAAAGAAAAATCTCATTTTCCAGCATTTATAAAACCGCAACTTGCTACTTTAAATTCGACAGTTCCAAAAGGAAAAGAGTGGGTTCATGAAGTAAAGTTTGACGGTTATCGCGCTATCAGTCGAATTGAAAATGTCGAAGTTCATATTTTAACTCGAAGTCAAAAAGATTGGACAAATCGATTTCCTTCGATTGCAGAAGAGTTAACAGATTTAAAAGTAAAACAAGCAATCTTAGATGGAGAAATCGTCTCTTTGCTCCCTAATGGAATTTCTAATTTTCAAGCACTTCAAAATAGTTTGAGTGAAAAAAGAGACGATCGTTTATATTATTATGTTTTTGATTTATTGTATTTGAATGGTACAAATCTTTGCACCTTCTCATTAAAAAATCGGCGCGAGCTTTTAAAAGAGCTTTTATCTTCTCTCTCCTCAAATAGTCTGATTCGATTAAGCGAAAATATAAAAGAAAACGCTGGAAAATTTTTTCAAAAAGCTTGTCAGCTTGGATTAGAAGGAATCATTTCAAAACGAACCGATTCTCTCTACGAATCAGGAGTAAGAACTGATAAATGGCTCAAAATTAAATGCTTAAAAAGACAAGAGTTTGTTATTTGTGGATTTACCTCACCTGCAGGAAAAAGAAAGAATTTTGGTTCATTAATTTTAGGAATTTACAATTCGTCGCACCATCTTATCTATTCAGGTCTTGTAGGGACCGGTTTTTCTGTTGCGACACTTCATGAGCTTCATGAAAAACTTCTTAAGTTAATACAAAAAAATCCTACAATCGCTTTACCTTCCGGGTTAAGGCTTGGAAAAATTACCTGGGTTCAACCAAAACTTGTTGCTGAAGTTCAATTTACTGAATGGACTCGAGACAATGTTTTACGCCATCCCTCTTTTCAAGGATTAAGAGAAGATAAATCTCCAGAAGATATAGTTCGAGAAATAGTAAAAAATGAAACGATTGAGGAGAATAAAATGTCAAAAATTTCTCACAAAAGATCTTCTATCAAAGATTCAGAAAATTCTGTTGCCAATGTTCTGCTCACTCATCCTAATAAATTTTTATATCCAGTTAAAAAAATTACTAAACTTAAACTTGCCCATTACTATGATGAGATTGCCGATTATATCCTTCCACATTTGAAAAATCGGCCTTTGAGTTTAGTGCGATGTCCAGAAGGAGCGGGAAAGCAATGTTTTTATCAAAAGCATTTGGCAGAAAATTTAGTCGGAAATTTAGAAACTATTTCGATTGAATCAAAAGAGGAGAGAGCTCTTTATCCGATGGCAAATGATCGAGCAGGGCTCATTTCTTTAGTTCAAATTGGAGTCTTAGAGATTCATCCTTGGGGATCGACAATAAAAGATTTAGAGCATCCCGATCGAATTATTTTCGATTTAGATCCTGACTTAGGACTTCCGTGGAAAAAAATGATTGATACTGCGAAACTTCTTCGACTTCTTCTCAAAGAGTTAGAACTTCAATCGTTTGTCAAAACTACCGGTGGAAAAGGGCTGCATGTCGTGATCCCTTTTTCTAAAAAGCAAGGATGGAAAGAGGTAAAATCTTTTTCAAAAGCTGTCGCTCAACTATTAGTAAAGGATGATCCTAAATCGTATACAGTCGAACTTTTAAAAGTTAAAAGAAAAGGGAGAATTTTCTTAGATTACTTGAGAAATGACCGCGGTTCAACCGCTGTAGCTCCTTATTCTTCTCGCGCAAAAGAGAAACCAACCGTTTCCACTCCTCTTTTTTGGGAGGAGGTAGAGGTCAAAATGAAATCAGATCATTTTGACATCGAAAATTTGCCAAAACGTCTAAGATCGTTAAAAGAAGATCCATGGAAAGATTTCTTTAACATCAATCAATCGTTAGCAAATGCACTTAAAAAGCCTTGGATAAAAAGCTCTCGAGACTGAAGATTTTATTTAAAATTATAGACGATCTAAAAGTACTAAGATGAGAACAATAATAAGAACGGTTCCGCCAATTCCACTCGGATAATAACCGAAATTATGACTGTAAGGCCAAACTGGAAGTGCTCCTACAAGGAACAAAATTAGAAAAACGATGAGAACGATACGAAGCATAAAAATCCTCCTCTTTAATTTTATAGAATTGAAAAATTATTTTAAGGGAAAAAATCGATTATCCTAATGAATTTTAAAATTAACTTTATTAAAAAAACGAATCTCTATAAAGAATAATAAGAAATAATCCTTCAGATCAGGAGAATAAAAATGCGTTATAAAATGTTGGTTGTAACATTCCTCTTTAGCTCTTTTCTTTCAGGATTAGCTTTTTCCGCAGATTCTGGCGAAATAAAGCAAGATTTTAAAGATTCTGGACATTCGCTTAAGCAAGGTTTTAAAAAAACAGGCCATGGAATTAAAAAAGGGGCCAAAAAAACCGGACGATCATTTAAAAAAGGTGGAAAAGCTTTTAAAGACGAAATTAAAAAATAATTCGTTTTATTTTTAGATTAGAAAATATGAATCCCGATAGCTCAAAAGAAATCTATGTGGGAACTGCCCATTGGAATATTCCGAAAGAGTATAAAGCTAGTTTTTCAATTGAGGGGTCTCATTTAGAGCGTTATGCACAAGTTTTTCGAGCCGTCGAAATTAATTCTTCTTTTTACAAACCTCACTTGCCTAAAACTTATACCCGCTGGGCAAATTCAGTTCCTGATGATTTTTGTTTTGCGGTTAAAATTCCTAAGCAAATTACCCATGAAAAAAAGTTGAATCAGATCGAAGAAGAGTGGAAGAGTTTTTTTTCTCAAGTTTCATGTTTAAATGATAAATTAGCTGTTTTACTGGTTCAACTTCCTCCAAAATTGCAATTTGATTTTAAGATTATTTCAAATTTTCTCAGGAGAATGCGTCAAGATTTCAGTGGAGGTATTGTTTGCGAACCTCGTCATCCTTCTTGGTTTAAAGTTGAGGTCGAAGAGCTTTTTAAAGATTACTCGATTGGATTTGTCGCAGCCGATCCACCTATCTTGCAAACTGAATTTCTACCAGAAGGATCTAGGAAAATCGTTTATTACCGTTTGCATGGCTCTCCAGAAATGTATTCTTCAGCTTATTCGGAAAAATTTCTTGAAGAATTAGCTTTGAAAATTACTCAACAGTCGAACGAAGGAAGCCAGGTTTGGATTATTTTTGATAATACTGCTTTAGGCTTTGCAACAGAGAATGCAATACTTTTACAAAAATATTTTAAATCGAACATGAACCTTTAAGAT
>CAZQOW010000020.1:16408-19633 GCA_964595045.1 uncultured Pseudomonadota bacterium | reverse complement strand
CGGTACAAAACATCTGAAGAGTTTGAGAAAGGGCAAGATTGGTTTCACTCAACTCTGCTTCACATTGTAGATTCATGGAAACAAGCGTGTTAGAAATTCCTAAATCGGACATAAAAAACTCCAGTGTTGACATCAAAAAACATGTCGTGAAGTTAAGACAAAAAAATGAATGATAGTAAGAGCTCATCGAAAAAATAAAAAAGAAGTTGCGAACAAAATGTGTAATTTTTATGGTTCATTTTTTTTGATCGATTTTTTATTTTGAGAGAATCGTTTTCTTTGCTCTGTAGATTTGATTGTGAGATGATTTTAGAGTTTCTAAAACTAAAATTAAATTTTTTGAAGAAGGTGTAAAATATGAGCCCATTTCCGATTCATCGTTCCAGACGTTTAAGAAAAAACGGTTTGATTCGTTCTCTGATTCGGGAAAACGAATTATCTGTGACCGATCTTGTTTCTCCGTTGTTCGTCATCGATGGAAAAAATTTGAAAAAACCAATTCGATCGATGCCGGGAGTTTTTCAGTATTCAATCGATCTTTTGGTTCGCGAGGCCAAAGAGTTGGCGCAATTGGGAGTCCCAGCCTTGATGCTTTTTGGTGTGACAAAAAATAAAGATGCAGATGCTTCTTATGGCTATTCTGATCAAACTCTTGTTTCTCGAGCGATCGAAACGCTAAAAGAAAAGGTTCCTGAAATATTGGTAATCGCCGATGTCTGTTTATGTGGATATACCGATCATGGACATTGTGGCGTGCTAAAAAAAGAGGAGATAGAAGATAGAAAAGAGAAGACAGGAGGAAAGAGAGAAAGATTTGTCATTGATAATGATGCAACTTTAGAAGTTCTCTCGAAGATTGCCGGTGGTTTTGCACGAGCTGGAGCCGATATGATTGCGCCATCCGATATGATGGATGGTCGTGTTCAGAAAATCCGTGATGAGCTGGATGCTGCTGGTTATAAAGAAACTCCCATTCTATCCTATGCGGTTAAGTATGCCTCTGCTTTTTATGGTCCGTTTCGGGAGGCGGCTTCCTCTTCTCCTTCTATGGGGGATCGCTCTTCCTATCAGATGGATTCTGCGAATCTCCGGGAGGCAATCCGAGAGGCAGAGCTTGATCTTGAAGAAGGGGCCGATATTCTTATGGTAAAACCGGCACTTGCTTATTTAGATGTCATCCAGGTTCTTCGAACCCGATTTTCCAATCCGGTTGCTGCTTATCAGGTAAGTGGTGAATATTCGATGATTAAAGCGGCAGCTGTGCAAGGGTGGATAGACGAAAAAAAGGTGGTTTACGAGTCTTTGCTCTCTATGAAAAGGGCTGGGGCTGATTTTATCGTAACTTATTTCGCCAAAGAAATGGCAAAAACTTTAAAAAAATAACAACTTAGCTAGGTTTCTTATCCGATAATCTCCATAAGATAGCTTTTTTATGGATCTCCAATCTTATCCAAAGCGAGATATTTTTTAACGAAAGACGAGATATTTTATATGGCAGAATCCAGCCAAGAGAAAACTGAAGACGCAACCCCCAAACGGCTCCGAGAGGCGAGAAAAAAGGGGCAGGTTCCGAAAAGCAAGGATCTAGAAACGATTTTTGTCATGATTACTTTCTTTGGAGTTCTTTCCGTTTCGCTTGGTTATATGGGAAAAGAGCTGAAAAGTCTTATGACGGAGGCCTTTCGAACGGTAGGGGATCCAAGAATTGGAGGGGATACTATTTATAGTCTTGGAAAGGCCTCTCTTTATACGATGGCAAAGGTTTGTGCACCCGCTTTACTTGCCGGGATGTTGGTGGCTGCGATCGTTGGTTTTTTGCAAGTGGGTGGAATTTTTTCTCTTGATCCATTGAAACCACAAGGTAAAAAACTCAACCCGATCGAGGGGTTGAAAAATATGTTCAAAACGATGACCTTCATTGAGTTGATCAAGAATATTTGTAAAATTTCGTTTATTTTTATCATCGCCTACCAGGTTATTAATGGAAATCTTTTTCAAGTGCTTCAAACCATTCGAGTTTCCTTATTTGATGCGAGTCAACTCGCGGGAGGAATCATTTTCACCATCGTTCTTCGGGTTTTGATTCTTTTCATGGTGTTGGCAGTAGCCGATTTTATGATTCAGCGTTGGCAGTTCATGAAGCAGATGAGAATGTCTAAAGACGAAGTGAAAAGGGAATATAAACAGGATGAGGGAGATCCGCATATCAAAAGTCACCGAAAGGCACTACATCGTGAGTTTGCTTTTGGAGATGTCCAAAAACAGGTGAAAACGGCGGATGCGGTAGTGACAAATCCGGTGCATGTTGCTGTGGCGATCAAATATGATAAAAAAGAGATGGGAGCTCCTGAAATTGTCGCAAAAGGGCAAAGGTTATTTGCCGATATGATCCGCAAAGTGGCGGAAGAAAATAATGTGCCGATCATGAGAAATGTTCCTCTGGCATGGTCGCTTCTTGAGCTTGAAGTGGGGGATGAAGTTCCTGAAGAATTATATAATGCGGTGGCAGAAATTTTGGCGGTTGTTTATAAATTGAAAAGAGAGCAAGCTACAAAACTAGAGAGTCAAAACGATTATGTTTAAAAATAGAGAGGTTTATATGAAAAAAGAATTTTTGAAGTTTTCTATTCTTATCTTAACTTTTTTTGTTTTTTCTTTGGCGGTTTCTCCGCTTTTTGCAGAACAAAAGCCGACCCCTGAAGGTACGAAACGGTGTGAGAAGTTTTATCGAGGTCCAGATGGGAAAATTATTCGTGAAACAGTTCCTTGTCCTTCCTCTAAATAGATGTTTTCACCGGATCAATTTTTTAAGAATCATTGCCTGGTTCTCTTTCAGCTTTCTACTTGCAAAAATAATCAAAAATTCCTTGCTAATTGAATCAATAATTTTAGTTTCCATTCCTCTTTTTCATCGGTATAATCGTTTGCAAAAATTCAAATGATTATTTATAGATAAAAGAATTATCACCTAAAAAAAGGAGGGAAATATTTTATGATGATGCGCCGCTTCATTTCCATCGTTGGTTTTATTTTTTTAATTCTAAGTTCCATTCAATCTTATGCAGCTACTCGTACAGAGTTTATTCTGGATGTGAGTGGTTCAATGAATAAAATGTTTGGAGGTGAAAAGCGAATCGATGCAGCCAAAAAAGCGATCGCTTCCGCCGTCGCATCCATCCCTGAGGGAAGCATTGTAGCTCTCAGACTTTATGCTCATCGGGTTCC
>CAZQOW010000020.1:0-16398 GCA_964595045.1 uncultured Pseudomonadota bacterium | reverse complement strand
GTAAAGATACAGAGCTGGTCGTTCCTTTTGGTCCAGTCAACAAACAGCAAATTATTGATACCGTAAACCGGGTAAATCCTTTAGGACAAACTCCGATTGCTTACTCGATTGAGCAGGCGGCAAACGATTTCAATTTGGGAACCGATGAACAACCTGTGATTATTCTTGCGAGTGATGGAGAAGAAAGTTGTGGAGGAGATCCGGTCGCCGTCGCAAAAGCATTATTAGCAAAAGGATTCAAGGTAAAAATCCATACCGTTGGAATTGATGTCGATGCGAATGCAAAAGCCCAACTAGAAGCGATTAGTAATGCCACCGGTGGAACCTATAAAGATGCAAAAGATACCGCAGGGCTCACCGCCTCCCTAAGACAGTTGACCGAAGAATCTTTCATTAAAAAAGAAAATGTCGCTTTAGGGGAAGCGATTCGCGGAGGAGATTCTTTTGATACGGCGGTGCAGATCCAACCCGAAAAAGTTTATCATCTCGATCATCATCAACGGAAAGACCAATATGATTATTTCTATGTCGATACCAAGGCAGGACAACAGGTTCAGGCCAGTATCGAAACTTCTGCTCAAGGAATCCGCGGGGAAGGGGTGACCGCGACGCCCGAAGGGCTCCCCTATGCCGGGATTACTCTTTTAACTCCTCAGCGACAAAAGGTTGGAGCAGAAGATATTATTGGAACTGCCAATTCAAAGAAAACGGTTTCAGGTCAAGTCCCTTCAGGGGGCGAGGGAAAGTATTATATTATGATTGGAAATTCCTATGAATCCCAACATAAAGATACCCGTTTTCAGGTGAATCTGGTTTCAAAGTTTGATGCCAATAGCCAACAAGATGCGGGAGATAATGATGCAACGGCTTTAGAAGTAGTTCCAGGAACCTATGACAAAAACTATCTAAGCAAAGCAGACCCCATGGACGTGTTCAAGTTTAAGGCGTCCGCAAATGTTACATATGAAATCAAGGTAAGACCTCAAACGAATAATCAGCTCGAAGTAAAGATCATGGATCCGGATGGAATCCAGCTTGCTGCTGCCGATTCTTCTACCCGAGGTTCGGCGATTAGGATTGAAAATGTGAAATTAAATAAAGATGGGTACGTTTATGTTCGAGTAGGGGATCATGATATGCGTATCGGTATCCCTGCCGAGGATGCAGTTTACTCATTGACGATTGCAGCGGCAGATGGCAGTACAGCCCCTAGCTCGACGACCGCTCCTACAGTGATCAAAGGGCCGGATTCTAATACTAGCTCTACTCCCGCTGGGTCGATAACGGATCAACAATTTTGTCAAAGCTTTAAAGCGTTATCCTTCTTGAATAAAGCTAAGATGATATTGCTTTATGCAGGAATTCCAGCTGCCATCGCTTTTCTGGCAGGTTATATTTTTGGATATGTAAAAGGGAGAAAAAGTGGAAAACGTAAGGCAATGTTAACTATGAGTAAATCTTAAGAAAAACACCCAGAATTGATCTTAATTTTACGGAGGTCTTGAGAAAGACCTCCGTTTAGTTTTTAAGGAGTTATATGAGCGAGTTTTCTTCCTTAGTAGAGTTGAGCCGCCATCGGGCTCTTCATCAGCCAGAGTTGCCTGTTTATACTTTTCTTGTCGATGGAGAAAATGAAGAGCAGACCTTTAACTGTTTTCAGCTAGACAGTCAGGCAAGACGAATTGCCGCTCATCTTCAACAGTTAAATTTAAAAGGGGAGAGAGCTCTTTTGCTTTATCCTCCGGGGCTTGAATATATTGCCGCTTTTTTTGGCTGTCTTTACGCGGGAGTAGTGGCAGTTCCGGCTTATCCACCCGACCCAACCCGTCTTTCCAGGACGTTACCCCGCTTGCAGGCGATTGTAAAAGATTCTGAGGCAGCCTGTGTTCTAACCTTAGAGTCGATCCAGTCAATGGCGGAAACAATCTTTGAGCAGGCTCCTGATCTTGGAAAACTTCGATGGATTGCGACTGATCAGTTCGAAGAAAGTTTGGGTGAGGCTTGGGTTCCCCAAAAAATATCCTCGGATACACTTGCTTTTCTTCAATATACATCTGGATCAACCGGTACGCCGAAGGGAGTCCTCCTTTCCCATGGAAATTTAATTTATAACTCTTCCTTGATCGCAGAAGCATATGAACATCATTCCAAGAGCCAAGGAGTGATTTGGCTCCCCCCTTACCATGATATGGGGCTTATTGGAGGGATTATACAACCTCTCTATAAAGGTTTTTCTTGTACTTTGATGTCTCCACTCGCATTTTTACAAAAGCCGGTTCGATGGCTACAGGCGATTACCCGCTATCAAGCTACTACGAGTGGTGGACCGAACTTTGCCTATGAATTATGTATTCGCAAGGTTACTGAAGAGCAGATTACAAATCTTGATCTCAGTAGTTGGTCGCTTGCTTTCACAGGAGCAGAACCGATTCGCTCAGAAACACTCGATCGTTTTGTAGAACAGTTCAAAAAATGTGGATTTCAAAAAAGTGCCTTTTATCCCTGTTATGGTTTGGCAGAAGCGACCTTGATTGTTTCCGGAGGTAAAAAAGGAGAACCGATCAAAACAGAAAAACTTTGTGCAAAGTCTTTTGAACTTCTGGAAGAAGATTCTCCAACTTCTAAAGAGATCGTTGCTTGTGGAAAAAATTTGAAAGGTCAAAATATTGCGATTGTCGATCCTGCTTCCTCTAAACTTTGCAATGAGGGAGAAATAGGGGAAATCTGGGTTTCAGGTCCTAGCATTTCTCTGGGTTATTGGAATCAGAAAGAGGAAACTGACTATCATTTTCAGGCACGTTTAGAAGATTCTGAATCAGGTCCCTATTTAAGAACTGGTGATTTGGGATTCTTAAAAGACGACCACCTGTTTGTCACTGGCCGTTTGAAAGATCTTATTATCATTCGAGGTCAGAATCATTATCCCCAAGATATTGAATTGACAGTCGAGCAAAGCCATTCAGCACTCAGAACCGGTTGTGGAGCATTATTTTCGGTCGAAGTGAATTCAGAAGAGCAGTTGATTGTTGCTTATGAATTAGAAAAGTCTGTCACATTGAATAACTCTGAAGAGGCGGATCTTATTTTGTCTTCTATTCAAAAAGCGGTTTCTGAACAGCATGGTTTACAGGTTTATGCAATTGCACTGCTAAAAACAGGTACCGTTCCTAAAACCTCCAGCGGAAAAATTTCAAGATATGCCAGCAAGCAGGCTTTTTTAGAGGGAACTCTCGAGTCGGTTGTTTTCTGGAAAAGAGAGTTTGAGAATCCTGAATTAGAAAATGCGCTTGCCGAGGTGATCTCTTTGACTCCACCGACCCGAAAGCAACAACAGATCGGAGAAAAAGAGATCAAAAGTTGGCTCATCAACCAATTGGCCGATCGTTTAAGGATTAAATTAGATGAAATCGACACGACCCGTTCTTTTGTTTCTTATGGACTTGATTCTAAAGATGCAGTCAACCTTTCTGGTGAAATTGAAGATTGGTTAAGATGTAGTTTTTCTCCCAGTCTACTTTGGCAATATCCAACAGTCGATTCTTTGACTCACCATCTGACCAAAATGATTCAAATTGTCTCTCTTGAAAATCAAGAAACAGATTTGGCTTTTGTCGATAATGTTTCTCCTCTAGTGGTTGAAAACTAGGCCGATAAGGAGCAGTGAGTGAACTCCTGGTTTGAATCGTTTTCACCCAATCCCACAGCAAAAGTGAGGTTATTCTGTTTTTCCTATGCAGGGGGAAATCCAACTACTTTTAGAGATTGGCATCGGTTTTTGCCTTCTTATCTTGAAGTTTTGGCAGTTCAACTCCCTGGTCATGGGACTCGGATTCAAGAAACTCCTATTTGCGAGCTAAAGTCTCTAGTTGAAGATTTAAAAAAAATAATCAGCGATAATTCTGAAAAACCATTTGTATTTTTTGGACATAGTTTAGGGGCATTGCTAGCTTTTGAGCTTGCCCGTCAATTGAATTGTTCTTCTCTTCGGCAACCTTCTTTACTAATTTTGTCTGCTTGTTCTGCTCCAGAATGGATGAGTGAACGAAGCAAAAAAAATAAGTTTAATCAGAGTCATCTGTTGTCCGACAAATTGTTAGTTCAAAAATTAAAAGATCTTGGCGGAACTCCAAAAGAAGTTTTGGAAAATTTTGAATTGATGAGATTATTTCTCCCCGCCATCCGGAGTGAACTTTATATGAGTGAAAATTATATTTATGAAGAAGGGGTTCCTTTATCTTGTCCCATCATTGTCTGTGGAGGAGATAACGATGATGAGGTGAAGCTGGCATCTTTGAATGATTGGAGTTTACAAACCAGTTCATCTTTCAAAAAAGAGATTTTTCCAGGAAATCATTTTTATCTTTATGACTCAAAATTTGAATTACTGAAAAAAATTTCTAACGAAATTGATTTAGTTTTTAAAATTTAGAAACGATTCCCAGTGTATGACAAATTTTTTTTATTTATCCGATCAGGAAATTCATCTTTTCTATTTTTCGCTCGACTCAATCTCTACTGATCTGCAACCTCTTTTTTCGCTTTTGAGCGAAGAAGAACGTAAAAAATCCGATCGATTCTATTTTCAGAAAGATCGAGAAAGATTTATTTCATCAAAAGGGATTCTTCGCAAAATTCTTGGAAAATATCTCCATCAAAATCCGGAAAAAATTTTTTTTTCGTTCAACCGATTTGGAAAACCTGAATTACGAAATTCCTTGATTGATAAAAAAAATGATCTTGGAAAAATCTGTTTTAATATTTCTCATTCCGAGAATGTTTTTTTAATTGTGATCAGCAAAGATTTGGAGCTCGGAGTGGATGTTGAATTCATCCAGACAAATCGATCGATAGAAAAAATCATTGAAAAATATTTTTCTCCCGAAGAAAAAAAATATCTGCTTCAGCAAAACGAACAGGAAAGATTAAAAAACTTTTATCAGCTCTGGACCTGTAAAGAAGCGTTCCTTAAAGGGATTGGAGAAGGAATGCATTTTCCGTTGAGAGATGTGAATTTTTATCTCCAGGAAAATCCATTTTCGATGAGGTTGCAGATCAATGAACAATTGAAGAGATTTTCTGACTGGTCAGTGCAAATATTGAATTGTCCAATAAAAGATTTTGTATCCGCGTTTGCTGTCAATTCTTCACTGGATAATCTTAAAGTTCATGAATGGATCAATCCCTCTTTCTGATAAAACAGGAGAGTTTTGAAAGCCCCTTCTTTTAATTTTACTTTGGGTTTCCAACCGGTTTTTTGATGAAGTTTTTGATATCCGCAAACCCAGCTTGGTTGACTCATCTCCAAAACTTTATCACGATTAAAAATGAAAGCTCTTCCGGATATTTTTGAGATGATCTCTGATAATCGAGCGACTCCCTGAAAAAAGATTGGTGGAATCTGCAGGCTTAATACTTTTTTCTTCATGATTTCAGAAACAGTGTGAATAATTTGATTCCAGTCATAAACCACTCCATCATCGAGGCAAAAAATCTCATCGGAAGAAAGTCTTGTTTTGAGGAGGGCGATGATCGCTTGTGCTACGTCAGTGGCATAACAGAGAGAAAGCCTGTTTTTGCCAGAACCGTAAAGAGGGGCGAATCCCCAGTTGACTGCCTTAAAAAATGTCAAAAACTCTTTGTCGCGAGGGCCGTAAAGAACCGGTGGGCGCAAGATACAGGTCTGTACCTTTCCATGGAGCTTCTGCAATGCTTTTTCCCCCACCAGTTTGCTTTTTCCGTAATCAGTCAAGGGATGACAATTGGAAGAGTGGAGAGTGAAGTCTGATCCATCGATCGACGGATTGTGAACTGCAATCGTCGATATATAAATCATTTTTTTTGGCTTTTTCTTGCATTGAAGAATTGCATCTATCAGACGTTCGGTTCCGATTCCATTCACTTCAAAAAACTCTTTTTCGGACAGCGCTTTGATCAATCCGGCGGAATGAATCACCACGTCACATTTTTCGAGATGTTTTTTCAGTCGCTGAATATCTAAAATTGATCCTTCAAGATATTCCGGATTCAGAGATTTTAAATGATGAATCTGACTGGTTTTACGGACTAGAGCCAAAACCTTATCGCCGCGATGAGAGAGCGCTTCTGCAATATGAGATCCTAAAAATCCGGAGGCACCGGTGAGAAAGATTTTCATGTTGAAACAAACGTAGCGTAAACGAAAGAGAAGTCAATTTTTTATGTTGGAAGAATTGGATTGAAGAGGAAGATGGATAAATTATTTATTAAAAATAGTCGGTTATTTTTTGTTTTCTTTTAAAGTGCAACTTTCTTCTTTTTTTCCATCGAATCGAAAGGCCACACAGAGATGATTGACGCAATGAACCGTCATTCCCTTGCTAGAACACCCATCCTCGCATTCATCTACCAAAGATTGATAGCTCGAACGATTGATTGCTCCTTGACTACAAGAAAGAATACAATCGTTGTCGATCTGACAACGATATTTTTGAGGAATCAAATTCGATTTGCTTTCTGCAGTTTTATTTTGCGCCGAAGCCAAAGTAGAAATGTTGCTAAACAATAATAAGATAAAAGTAAGGATTTTAAAAAAAACGTTGATTTTTTTTTGAATATCGGAAGAGGTTTTCAATGTATTCATTTTTTTAATCCCATTGTTTTTCGTAAATCCGATAAGTCTTATATTTTTTTCCACCCATGAATTCGATGCCGGCATTAATTTTCTCGTTGTCTTCTAAAGTCCAGGAAAGTTCGCCCCAGTTATATCCTTGTTTGAGGCCACGTTTGTGGACTTCGATATAGAGTAATACGCTTAGTCCGCCGAGAATACTCCCTCTGTATTCTTTTTTTACACCGAGAAGCATTAATCGAGCAGATTTGTATTTTCTTCTTTTGATTCTCCAAAGAAGTTTAAAGATGCCGAAGGGGAAAAGTTTTCCGTTCAGCCCTCGAATCAGCTCATAAAGATTTGGAACTGCCAGACAGATTCCGGCAGGATCTCCGTTTACCTCAGCGAGAAATGCCATTTCTGGATCCATGAAAAGTTTCAAGTCTTTTGCAGCTTTTTTTAATTCTTTGGGAGTTAGTGGAACAAATCCCCAATTGCCTGACCAAGCGGAATTGAAAATCTGCATGATTTTTTCAATATCTTCTTCGAAAGTTTTTTTGTTGATCGGGCGAACCGTTAATCCTGGGTATTTCGCAACTTCGTTTGCAATCTCAAGGGGAGCTTCGGGAAGATCGCCTGCTTCATAATACCAAGCAAAAAGATCCTTCGCCTTTTTAAATCCAGCCTGTTCAATGAGGTTAGGGTAGTAAGGTGGATTATAAGGCATCATCGTCATGAGCGGTTTGTCGAATCCATCGATTAATAAACCAGATTCTTCATTAATCGACAAACTGAACGGGCCGAAAATTTTTTTTGCCCCTGATTTTTTTGCAAAAATTTCTGCTTGTTCTAAAAGGGCATTCGCAATATTTGGATCGTTTTCAGATTCAAAAAAACCGAAGTTTCCAACTTTTTCTTTGTGAAATTTTTCGTACTCCTCATCGACCTGGGCAGAAATTCTACCAACTATCTTTCCATCTTTTTTTGCCAGGAAAAGCTGAGCTTTGGCATGATCGAAGAAAGGGTTTTTTTTCGGATCGAGAAGTTCAGTTCGTTCGAGATAAAGTGGAGCAATCCAATGTTTATCATTCCGATAAAAATCATACGGAAATTGGATAAACTGTTTCAGCTCTGTTTTAGATTGGACAGGTATGATTTCAATTTTAGAGGACTGCATGAATCGTGTTTTTCTGCAAAACGTTGTATCTTTCCCCGACGACCTGAAAAGCTTCCAGAGCTTGAGTGAGATGTTCAGGGGTGTGAGTCGCAATGGTGCTGACTCGCAGAACCGCTTTGTCTTTTTCAACCGCAGGATAAATGACCGGATTCACATACACACCTGCTTCGAGCAAATCTTTCCAGAGAAGGAGAGTGGTGAAATCGTTTCCGATATGAATTGGGATAATTGGAGTTTGAGTTGGGCCGACCTGCCATCCCATGGCTGATAATTCTGTCTTCAATCGTTTTGCATTATTCATGACCTGTGTAATTCTTTCAGGTTCTTGCTGCAGTATTTTTAATGCTTCTCTCGCAGCGGCGAGATTGGGAGGAGTAATGGAGGCTGAAAAAAGCATCGAGCGACCAAAATGCTTGATGTAATCGATCACGACAGCATCTCCAGCGACATATCCCCCGGTAGAGGCGAGCGATTTGGAAAAAGTTCCCATAATCAGATCGACCTGATCGGTTAAACCAAAGTGGGCAGCGGTTCCTTGACCTTTTTCTCCCAGAACTCCGACAGAATGGGCATCATCGACTACAAGTCTTGCGCCGAATTTTTTGCAGAGATCGACAATTTCTTTCAGCGCGATGATATCCCCTTCCATGCTGAAAACCCCATCGATCGCGACAAGCTTTGCTTCATTTTCTGGTGCTCTCTGAAGAAGTCTTTCTAAATCAGAGGGATTATTATGTTTGAAGAGTCGGAGTTTGGCGCCACTTAACTTGACCGCATCAAAGAGACTGGCATGATCAAACTCATCTAAAAAAACCATGGTATTTGGATTAGTAAGTGCACTGATAATCCCCAAGTTGACCTGATAGCCGGTTGTAAACACCAACGCAGCCTCTTTTCCGAGGAATTCAGCAATCTCATGTTCAAAAGTTTCGTGAAGTTCTAAGGTTCCATTTAACAACCTTGAACCGGTCATACTGGTTCCATATTTTTGAATGGCATCGACTGCTGCCTCTCTTACTTTTGGATGAGTGGTGAGCCCGAGGTAATTGTTCGAACCGAGCATGATCACCTTTTTTCCTTGGATGATCGCTTCTGGACCCAAATTGCATTCGAGAGGTTGAAAATAGGGGTAAGACTTCTCTTTTTTAAGAAGTTCTAGGATTTTATTGAATTCGTAAGCTTTAGCGAACAGGTCTTTATTATTGATTTCACTCAGAAGATAACGATTATTGACCAAATGGTCTATATTGTCTTGAGCCATATAATTGTCTATAAAGTCAGGTTTTGCCTGGTTTTTACCTTCGTTGAGTCGTTGTTGGGTGATGAAAATAAATTAGGTAGATAAAATACATTACGAAACAACTATGTCAATCAATAATCCTTACCAAATTATATTTATTTCCGGCCTAAAAATCGTTGAAATTTATTGTAAATAAAGGTTATTTCTACCTTTCTTATGGAAAAAGTCCTCCAAGCCGCTCTCTTTTTACGTCAGAAGCTTCTCCCTTTTACAGCCAAAGAGATTTATAAAACCCATTTTTTTTTGATCATCTATTTGAGTTTTAGCACCTTTGTTTTGACGGTGCATCATGAACTTGGCCATGTAAAATTGATGCATTTTCTTTTTCTTGGGATGATTTTAATCCTTTATTTTTCTCATGCCGAACTTCGTCTGTTTTTTTTATTGGGAATCCCTTTTATCCTCCAGGGGGTCACTTATGACTTTCTGAGATATGTTCCGTTTGATTGGCTCCGGCCGATTCGAGTTTTCGAGCCTTATGCGATCGATAAAATGTTATTTGGTGTTTCCTATCACGGTGCGATTCTTCTTTTTAATGAATACCTCCTCCATTTTAGAAACAGTTTTTTTGATCTGATTTGCGGTTTTGCCTATGTGGTTCATGTTCCGCTGGCGGTGACTTGGCTGGTCCTTTTCTGGAAAAAAGGTTCGCTTGATTTAGCTCAAAGATATTCAACCGCCTTTTTGCTGATGAATCTTTTCGCCTTTACGACTCATATGTTTTATCCCGCTGCAGCCCCTTGGTATGTTGCGAAATACGGTTTTTTGCAACCTTTGGGACCGGTGATGGGAGACCCAGCAGGGCTGGTTCATTTAGACCAGATCTTGGGTTTCAGTTTCTCAAAAAATATGTACAGTATGGGGCCAGTGACGTTTGGGGCGATCCCTTCAATGCATGCCGGTTTTCCGACGCTTGCTTTCCTTTTTTCTCTCAAAATGAAACGTCGATTCTCTCTGCTGGTCGGATCTTATATGGGTTTGATGTGGTTTTCAGCGCTTTATTTGCAGCATCATTATTTGATCGATGTCTGTCTCGGAGTTTTATACGCGCTGACCTCCTATCTTCTCATCGAAAAGGTTTTTTTATCTTCCATTCGAAAGGTTTATCGTTTTTTGCATGAACGGATGATTGAATTGGCTTATCCTCCTTTCATCAAAAAGAGATAGTGGCGAAAATTTTGACTTCTTCCCATCAGAGATTTAAGACTTTTTTTTCATGACCACCTTGATTTCCCATATTCAAGACCGAAGAAAGAGATATGCCGGAATTTTCACTCTGGTTCTCACCGGCGCGCTTTTATATTTTTGTCTTCAAAAAGTTGATTTAAAGACTTTCTGGGTTGGAATTCAAAACGCTCATTTAATATATCTTTTGATTGCCTTACTTCTCACTTTTTTGATTATTTTATTGCATGCCTATCAATTGAAGCTTTTTCTTCCCGAAGAAAAAAAGATTTCATTTAAAAAACTTTTCGAAAACTATTCAGTCTTTGCGATGATGGTCAACCTGCTCCCTTTTTGGGGTGGTCATGCGCTTTTTGTTTATCTTTTGGGACATCGCGAAAAAGTCGGAAAAACCGCCACTGTTTCAATGTTGACTTTAGAACAGATAGCCGATGGTTTTGGTAAACTTTTTATTTTTGCTTGGGTTGCTTTATTTGCGCCGATTCCGGTCTGGATGTCGAAAGGGATGAAAATTGTTTTGGCGTTCATCCTTTTGGGTTATCTAATGCTCTTTTTTCTCGCGTTTCGTTTTAAAAATTTTCAAAAAGATTCTACTCATTCTTCTAAAACCTTCTTTGAAAAAATTTCCCATTTTTTTAAAACATGGGCTTTTCATTTGCACACCTTAAGATCTTTTAGAAAAACAGCCATTTCATTTTTTGTCATTCTTCTGATCAAGTTTCTAGAAACATTTTCGATTTATTTGATTCAGCAGGCGTTTGGAATTCATCTCCCGATTCATGCCGCTGTGCTTATGATGGCCGCACTGGGAATTTCAGGAATGCTTCCAATTACTCCAGCTCAACTGGGTCTCTTTGAGGCAACCGCATTACTTGTTTATCAATATTTAGGAGTTGATCCGACGCATAGCTTGTTGATCGGATTTTTTGCGCATCTTGTTCGGATTATTCCATTTCTGGGGGTTGGATATTTTTGTTCGTTGAAGATCGGGTTTAGGAGAGGGGAGATGAAGTCGGTGGCTTCATCCTAATCAATTGATTCAACTAAATCTTTCATCGTTGAAAAAGTTGCATTTCTTCTCTTAAAAAAATGAATATTATCTCTTAAGCAGTTGAGAGCGATATTCCCCGTTTTAAACCGACAATCGAGTCTCAATTTTTCTTTTCTCAAATTAACAAACTCCCACGGATGAACGAACAAAACGATCGGATTTTTTATCAGTCTAAAAATCGTTTCGCGAATCAGTTTTGGAATTCGGAGTACTGAAGAGGTCACCGAAGCGGGGATTCGTTTTAAGGGTGTTTTATAATTCCGGTTTTTATAGTAGGCAGACTTGTGTTTTCCCTCCGAAGAATCGAGCTGATATTTTTCTGCCTCAAGCAGAGCAAGGTATTCAACAGGAAATTGCAAGTTCGGTGCACGAAAGGAGATGACCGGATAAAATTTTCTTAAAATTTGAGTCGCTTTTTCAATCTCGATTTTTGCCTGCTCGAAATTCATTTGATCAAAACGTTGATGGCTGTAGCCATGACAGCCAAGCTCATGTCCATCCTCGACGATTTTTTCCATCAGTTTTGGATATTTCTCGGCGATCATTCCGGTCGTGAAAAAAGTTCCATGAATTTTTTCCTCGGCAAAAAGGGAAAGAAGTTTTTGCATCCCCTCTTCAATTCCACGAAAGGTATTAAGATAGGGTGGGCAGTCTTGCTCGACATCAACGGTTAAACAAACGAATGACATCTTGATAAACCTCCCAATGTTTTTGAATGATCTGCTTCCAATCGAATCGTTCTAAAGTTTTTATCGTATTTTTCGACATCTCATTTCTCAAGTTTTCATTCTGAATCAATTCTAAAATACCATTAGCAAATTCTTCGTCATTATTTGCCAAAAAACCTTCTCTTTGATGTTCGATGATATCCTTTACCCCACCATAATTCATTGCGACCACCGGAAGTCCAGCCGCTTTTGCCTCGAGAATGGCGATTCCAAATGCTTCTTTGATCGTGGGAAGGACAAAAAAGTGACTTTTCTCAAATACTCTTTTAATCTCTTCACGAGAACGATATCCCAAAATTTTCACCTCTTCTTGAAGCTTTAATGAGGTTACTTTTTTTTCCAGCCGTTTTTTTTCTTTTCCATCGCCGATCAAATTTAGCTGAAATTTAATAGAAGCGGGAAGTTTTGCTTTAACTTTTTTGATCGCTTCGATTAACGCCATTCCACGTTTTTTGGGATGAAGACGCATGACCGTGGTGATCTGAATTGGCGAGGGTTGACAATTTTTAACGATTTTCCATTTGCATGACTCAATTCCATTCGGAAGAAGAGTGATTTTTTTTTCTCCAGAGGCTCTTATAAACCCTTCGGCGGCAATTGTGCTGATAGAGCTCAGTTTGACAGGCCACTTTTTCCATCCATAAAAAGTATTCAGTAATTTTAGAAAATAGACCGATTTTTCAAGTAGAGAATGGTTCGTAATCAGGCTTGGAATGCGAAGCTCATTGGCTAAATAAATCGCTATATAGGCGAGTGGGGTGATGACACTGCAATGACTATGAATAATATCATATTGGTTTTGGACCAAAATTTCTCGAAGGGAGCGAGTCAATTGAGAGGTGTAGGCAATTTTAAAGAACGGTAGAAGTGAGGTTTTGAGCCGATGAACTGGAATTCCTTCGAGGGAGTCAATGCCTGGAGTTGTAGTAATTACATGCACTTCCTGCCCATTCGCTTTTAAATTAAGAGCTAAATCTCTGACATGTAGCTCGATGCCCCCGATACGAGGCAAAAACCAGTCGGAAATGAGGGCAATTTTCTTTTTTTTTGGTTCGTTCACTTTACAAAAACCTTGTAGATGTTTTAGAGCTTGAAAATATCAGACTCGTTTAAGGCTTGTCGTAGATATTTGATCAGTCTTAAGATACTCTCGATCAGTTGATCAAGAGGTGATTCTCTACCTTCTTCAGAGCATAGCTTATATGAATAAAATAAGAATTCCAAAACTTTACCAATTGGCAGTTCGGTTTCCAATTTTGGTTCTTTTCCTCATCTTGTTCTTAAGTATTTTCTCTCTTCATTACGCAAAAAAATTGCATGTCGAAGGGGATTTGACCGCGCTTTTACCCAAGAATACTGAAAGTGTGCGAAACCTTCAGGAGATGAGAAAATATTTTGGTGGAAGAGGATATTTGGCTGTCAGTGTTGAAGGGAATGATACGGCTCAAGTGAAACAGTTTGCCAATCTTTTTGCGACTCGAATCGAAAAGCTCCCTGAAATTAGTTATGTTGATTATCAACCTCCCGTTCAATTTTTTGAACAACGGCAATGGTTGTTTGTCGATGTAAAAGATTTAGAAGAAATTGAAAAACGGGTAACCCATTCTCTTGAATTAGAAAAACAAGGGGTGAGTACAGCATTTAATGATTTAACCGATTTTGCCGATCCTGAAAATAGACCGGATCTTGAATTTAAAGATATTCTTTCAAAATACGAAAAAAAAGCGGGAATTGAAGCTAAAAAAAATAATACCAATGAAGAAGGAACTTTTATTGTTTTGAAAGTGAAGGCGAAAGAGCATGCAGAAAATATTGATTCAAGTCGAAAACTGATTTCCGATTTGGAGAAGATTGCCACAGAAATAAAAGGGGAATCTCTCTATCAAAATATTCAAGTAGGATACTCAGGGGATTATAAAAATAGCATTGAAGATGCCGACGAGACGACACGAGAAGTCTCTCAAGTTTCGGTAATCGTTACTCTCCTATTATTTGTCGTTCTCTTTTTTTATTTTAGAAATTTTAGTTCGCTCATTCTCATTGGGGTTCCACTAGTCATTGGTGTTTTATGGACCGGAGCTGTTCTCTATTTTGTTTTTGGTCATTTGAGTTTGATTACTGCTTTCGGAGCTGCCATTCTTTCAGGTCTCGGAAGTGATTACGGAATTTATCTTTTAAGTGAATATTATCAAAAAAGAAAAGAGGAGAGCTCTCTTGAAATCGCCTGTCATGCAGCTTTTGGAAGTACAGGTCAAGCAACACATGCCTCTATGGTAATCACTGTCGGTGCTTTTATCGCTCTGCTCTTTTCAGATTTTGGTGTTTTTATTGAGTTGGGAGTGATGGGAGCAGCAGGGCTTTTCGCCAATTATTTGGCGATGGTACTTTTTATGCCAAGTTTGTTGGTTTTAATGAATCGTTTTAAAAATCGTTCTGAAGTTTCTTTTGTTTCCCGTTTTGAAAACCTGTTTGAAAGTTTCAAGCTCAAACTTTTATCGATCCTTCAAACTATTTTCACTCCCAAAAGTCCGACACTTCTGATCGTTACGATTCTTATTTTATGCGGTTTGTCTTTAATCGTTCTGCCACAGCAATCAAAGATTTATTTTCAGGACGGACAACTTTCGATGAAACGAAAAGGCTCTCCTGAACTTGAAAAGAAAGTAAATGAAGTCGCGCCGAGAAGTTTTAATCCGACTATTCTTCTTGTAAAAGGATCTTCTGAAGAAGCCGAGCTAGTCAAAAAACTAGATCTTTATATTCAATCTAAATCTCCTGATCATCTGATTTATAATCAAGTTTTAGGGCTTTCGAGTTTTATTCCGACAGAACAAGAGGAGAAAAAAGAGATTTTAAAAAGAGTTCGAGAAAAATATGAAAAACTTAAATTCGCAGTGAAAGAACAGAAAAAAAGATTTTTAGAAACGGTGAATTCTTCGATTCACTCGGCTAATATTAACATAGAAGATCTTCCCGAAGCGGTAAGGAGAAATTTTCAGTCGCATCAAGATAAAAACTTTTTTGCAGTTTTGATTTTTCCAAAAGATGCGAGTAGTTCTTCTGAAAATTTAAGAAAATTGCACGAAGGAATTAAAGAAATTCAGCATGAATTAAAAGCCGATTTTATCGCGGCCGATTCTAATTTTGTAGCGGATGATACGATTCGATTAATCGAAAAAGAAGCTCCAAAAGGAATTTTGATGTTTCTTGTTTTTCTGGCAGTGATTTTATTCATGATAGTTCGTCCGTTACATCGAGCGCCGATCATATTTTTAAATCTTTTAGCCGGTTTAATTTTATTGATGGGAGTTTTATGGCTTTTCAATATTCGTCTCAATGTCATGAATATCGCTCTTTTTCCGATTGTTCTTGGAACCGCGATCGATTGCTTTATTCATTTTAATCATCGATATAATGAAACGAAAGATGTGATTGGCACGGTGAAAGAAGAAATCCCCCCGATGTTTGTTTCCAGCTTGACTTCGATGATCGGTTTTGGAGGGTTACTGCTCACTTCAAGTTCGGGACTTCGTTCGATTGGTTGGGTTGCGGTTATTGGTTTATTAATTGTAACACTTTTTTGTGCTCTTCTTTTTCCTCGTTGTTTAATGTGGATTGAATCTTTTAAGAAATCTAAATCATTTAAAATGGAAGAAGCGACAGAAATATAATTAATACTGTTTAAGTTAAATAAAATCTCTAATTCTTCAACCGATACCCCGTTCTAAAAATCCATCCCAATAAAATAAGACAAACCGAAAGAAAAACTCCGATCATCAAAAGACTAATCCCGATTTTCACATCAGCCGTTTCATAAAAACTCCATCGAAATCCGCTAATGAGGTAAACAACCGGGTTTAAGAGAGATACCTTCTGCCAAAAAGCAGGAAGCATTTTAATCGAATAAAAACTTCCACCAAGAAAAGAGAGCGGGGTAATGATGAGAAGCGGAATCAGTTGGAGCTTTTCAAACCCATCTGCCCAAATCCCAATAATAAAACCGAAGAGACTGAAAGTGATCGCAGTTAAAATGAGAAATAAAAACATAATGAACGGATGCTTGATTTCTAGAGGAACGAATAACGTAGCTGTCGCTAAGATGATTAGCCCTAAAACTGTTGATTTGGTCGCTGCCGCACCCACATAACCCAAAACTACTTCGAGATAAGAGATCGGAGCGGAAAGAATTTCGTAAATCGTTCCAGTGAATTTTGGAAAATAAATTCCGAAAGAGGCATTCATCAGACTTTGATTGAGAACTGAAAGCATAATCAATCCAGGAACGATAAACGCACCATATCGAACTCCATCAATCTCGCTTAAGCGAGATCCGATGGCAGAACCGAAGACAATAAAATAAAGAGCAGTCGA
>CAZQOW010000019.1:0-19703 GCA_964595045.1 uncultured Pseudomonadota bacterium | reverse complement strand
AAAAATAAGATTTTACCTCGAATTCGATCAATCGCGATTTGCTTATGAGGTTGGAAAAATAAGACCAAGAATTGCTTTTCCACTCCAGACTACGGAAACGACTCCTCATATTGTTTTCATGTCTTCAAGACATCCTTCTCGGCCACCCAAAAGTTATTTCTTAAAAGGAAGCGAGAGAGGAGCAAAAAAATCCCCTTCTCCAGATCATAAGTTGGCAGGAAAATCTAATGATCATCCATCGTTCCCAGATGAACCGACACAAATCGATCAGACTTTTTTTGTTCGTAAAATAACAGATATTCATATGCTGACCAAAACAATTGGAACGAAAGCGGTTGAGTTGAGAGCTTTAGTGACAGAAAGGACGGGACATTACGGTGAAAGATCAAGACATATCATTGCCCAAGCAAAAGAAGAACTTCATGGATTTCAAAAAACAAGATTAATAGCAAGAGACGCCCAAAAACAGTTGGAAAGATTGATGGACGAGATGAGTCGAAGGTTGGGAGAACTCGAGAGAGAATATTCAAAATCTCTAGGAGAAGTAGCCACACAAGCGGGTGAAAAAAACCCAATGAAATTGAGAAGAGAAGAAATTGTAGTTTCAGCACTTAAAGCAAGAGTTCGGGAAACGGCAGAAGCAATCAAAGAAGATTACAAACTCTGGACAGAAGAGATACAACGAAAACTTTTCGAAGGATTAAACCAGATGAAAGAAAACCGTCATCTTACCCCATCACTCAAAAAACTGATTGAAGATTTTCTTCGAAAAATTGGAATCGACTAGTGCTTGTTCCATTTAATTTCAACGGGTGAAATCCAAAAATATTAAATGGATTACAATGACTTATCCTATGACCTTAGATTTAAAAAAGTGGAAATTCCTATGCTTTTACCTGCCACTCCGTCACTCCATCTGGTTTGTCTTTTAGAACAATATTCATTGCTAAAAGCTGATCTCGAATTTCATCCGATCTCTTAAAGTCTTTATTCTGGCGGGCAAGTTTTCTCTCTTCAATCAATTGGAGGACTTTTGCTTCATCAATCGACTGTTCCGATAAAGCTTTCGCCTGGTTTCTCTGAAAAAAACCTTCCGAGTCGGTGGTAAAGCAACCCAAGATAGAACCGATTTTTTCACAGGTTTTCAGATAAGAATTACATAATTTTAAAAGGGGGTTGGATTGAAAATTTTCCCCCTGATCAAGTAGCTTGTTCATCATTCGAACCGATTCGAAAAGATATCCCAACACCATCGCTGTATTAAAATCGTCATTCATCGACTCTTCATACGACTCAAAAAGACGCTCGATTTTTTCAGAATATTCATTTAAAAAATCTATATTTTTTAAATCTTTATTAATTGAACTATTAACATAATATTTAACTCTAGAAATCATTAAATAATATCGTTCTAATGCTTGCTTAGTTTCACTCAAACTATTCTCGGTAAAATCAATCGGTGATTTATAATGAACTGAAATCAAAAAAGCGCGAACCGTTTCCCAATCATGCACTTTTAAAATGTCTTGAATGGTGAAAAAATTCCCGGTCGACTTGCTCATTTTATGAGCATTGATATTCACAAATCCGTTATGCAGCCAATATTTCGCAAACGGTTTTTCAGTCGCCCCTTCACTCTGCGCAATCTCATTTTCATGATGGGGAAAAATCAGATCTCTTCCACCGGCATGAATATCGAAAGTTTCTCCTAAATACTCCATACTCATTGCCGAACATTCAATGTGCCAACCTGGTCGACCATTTCCCCAGGGAGAATCCCAAAAAGGTTCGCCTGGCTTTGAAGATTTCCAGAGGGCAAAATCGAGTGGATCCGATTTCGATTCCATCACCTCTACTCGAGCTCCCGATTCAAGCTCTTCTATATTTTTCCCGGATAGACTTCCGTAATTTTTGAAATTTCTGACCCTATAAAACACATCTCCATTCGAGGGATAGGCAAGATTTTTTTCAATCAGCTTTTCAATCAGTCGAATCATTTGGGGGATATGGTCAGTCGCCTTAGGTTGGATCGTGGGGGTTTCATTTCCCAAAGCTTTCATATCTTTTTCAAATTCGACAATAAACTTTTCAGCCAATTCTTGGGGGGAGATTTTTGATTCTTGAGCACGTTTAATAATTTTGTCGTCGACATCGGTAAAATTTCGGACATAAGTCACCTCATATCCGAGGAATTTTAAATAACGAAAAATGACATCAAAAGAAACATTCGCTCGAGCATGTCCCAAATGTGACAAGTCGTAGACAGTTGCCCCACAGAGATAAAAGCGAACTTTATTGGGAATCAGCGGCTCAAACTCCTCTTTACGCCGCTGGAGTGTGTTGTAAATTTTTAGTGGCATAATCAATTCGATCGTTCGTTTCTTCTTTGCCTAACAAACTAATAAGCAATGATAAATCAACACCTTGTGACTTTCCAGTTAACGCAACTCTTAAAGGAACGTAAAAATTAATAGCCTTCGATTTTGCCTTTTCTTTTAAGGTTTTAAGATAAACATTAATATTTTCCACATTAAATTCGCTCACATTCGCAAGCTCACTTTTCGCAAGTTTTAAAATTTTCGCCGAGTCTTTGAAGAAAAATCTTTTTACATCGTCTGAAAATGTACGAATGGGATAAACCAACAATTGCAAAATCTCCCCCACTTCACCGATCGTTTTACATTCTGATTGTAAAAGTTTCAAAGTCGACTGAACCGACTCATCCCCCTTTTTATTCAAGAAATCTTTATAGTTTGGGATCAGCTTTTGAGATAATTCAAAAAAATCAGAAAAGGTAAGCGCTTTCAAATAATGTGCATTGATTTTTTTCAACTTATCCCAATCCAAGACCGGAGAGGTTCGGGCAATATTTTTTATTTCAAACTTTTTAACAATCTCATCAGTAGAAACGATTTCACGACGAGGAACATGATTCCATCCCAACAAACCAAGATAGTTCACCAAAGCATCTGGAAGATACCCCTCTTTTCGCAATTCTGGTAAAGTTGCCGATCCATGCTTTTCGGAAATCAAAAGATGGTCGGGCCCCAAAACCATTGGGATATGAACAAAACGGGGAATGGGGGCATTAAATGCATTAAAGATCAAAATTTGATTGGGGGTATTCAGTAATTCATTTTCACCACGAAAAATATCAGTAATATTCATTAATAGGTCGTCCACCACTGAAGCAAAATCAAAAGTAAACTGACCATTGGCAGATTGTAAAACCTGATCTCCAATCTCTTCAGAATCAACGCTTTTAGCTCCTTGAAGAAGATCAGAAAATTTAACTACTTGTCTATCTGTTTTTAAACGAATAGTTGAAATAGATCCGCTTTCTCGATGAGCGGCAATTTCTGCCTCAGATAAATTTCTACAGGCTCCCGAATAACGAGGAGTTCTTCCTTGACCCAAAAAACGCCTTCGATCTTCGTCCAGTTTTTCTGGAGTGCAAAAACAGAAATAGGCTTTTTTCTGATCCAGAAGCTTTTGCAAATAATCTTGATAAACCGCTTTTCTTTCGGATTGAAAACAGGAATTTGCGCCCAAACCCAATCCTTCAGCCCAGCCAATTTTTAACCATTTAAAACTTTCTATAATACTCTCGACCAACGAACCGTCTTTCTCATTTTCCTTCAAGTCATCCAATCGTACGATCAACTTTCCATTTTTTTGAACCGACAAAAAATAGGCAAACAACGCGACTCTCACTTGTGAAAGATAAGAAAAGCTTGAAGAAACTGAAATCCGAAGACGGATCGGTTTTTCAGAGGAATGAACTTCACTATCAGATTGAAGAATGGATTCTTCCATAATTTGCTTTCTGTAAGGATAAAAATTGTAGGGAGTTAATATCTTATCTCTCCTACCGATTTAACGAACTTTTTCAATGAGAACAACCGCTTTTGCAGCAATACCTTCCCCTCGACCGGTAAATCCGAGTCCCTCTTCTCGTGTTGCCTTAACGCTCACCTGATCTAACTTAATTTTTAGACACTGGGCAATCTTCTCTCTCATGAGCGGAATATGATCTGCAAGCTTAGGTCTCTCGGTAATCAGAATAGAATCAATATTCGAAACTGAAAAACCGAGGTCAGAAATTTTTTGATAAACCTCTTCTAAAAGCTTTAAACTTGAAACTCCTTTGTATTTTGGATCGGTATCTGGAAAATGCTTTCCCAAATCTCCCAGGGCAACCGCTCCCAGAAAAGCATCTGAAATCGCATGAAGAAGAGCGTCGGCATCTGAATGCCCTTTCAAGCCTTTCTCAAAAGGGATTTCGACTCCACCAAGAATCAGCTTTCTCCCCTCAACCAAAGGATGAACATCGTAACCTATTCCTATCCGTATCATTTATGAACCTTTATGAAAGAAGTTTTTTAATAAACTTTCCGCCAAAACCAGATCAGATGGAGTAGTAATTTTAAGATTGGTCGAGTCAGACTCGATAACTTGAATCGGTTCTCCAATTCTTTCTATCAACCCTGCTTCATCCGTCGCCTGAAAATTATCGGAAAAACTTGCCTCAAATGCTTTTTCCAAAAGAGAATATCGAAACGTCTGCGGAGTTTGTACTTGAAACAGTTTTTTTCGATCGAGAGTTTTTTGAACCCGACAATTTTCATCCACTTCTTTGATGGTATCAGTCGCTGGAGAAGCAACAATGGCCGAGCCAACTTCTCTGGCTACAAAGATCGATTTTCGGATCATTTCATTGCGGACAAACGGTCGAGCCACATCATGAATCACAACAATTTCAACCTCTTTTGGAATTGCCTGAAATCCGTTGAAAGTCGAGTTCTGACGAGTTTCCCCTCCCGAAACAATTTTTCTCAATTTCGAAATCGGAAATTTCGGTAAAAGTTCTTCTTTAAAATAATTTATTTTTTCATCCGGCAAAACCAGATAAATCGAATCGATTTCGGAGCAACGATCAAAAACTTCAAGAGAATAAAAAATGATCGGCTTATCAAGAATCGAAAGAAACTGTTTCGGGATATCTTCACCGACTCTTTTTCCGACTCCACCTGCCAATAAAATTGCCGCTGTTTTCATTCATCTAACCTTCTGAAAGCAAACCGAGAAAATCCCCCCTCTCCTCGTCAAGCAGAGAAGGAAAACGCATTTTACTAAAACCGCGTAACGAATGTGAATAAACCTTATCAGCCAATAAAACAAAACCCCTCTTGCTCAGAGGGGTTTTGTTCACAAAACATATTTTCCGGACTTTATAATGATTTAAAAATTTCGTTAATTTCTTCTTCAATCTCTTCTTCTTCTCGATCTTCGCAAATCGCCAGCTCTTTAATTAACAATCCTTTTGCCGTATCGAGCATCTTTCTTTCACCAAAGGATAGTTCTTTTTCAAATTTCAACAGAGAAAGATCTCTCAAAACCTCTGCGATTTCATACACAGAACCAGTTTTGATTTTATCCATATATTCCCGGTATCTACGGTTCCAGGTTTGATGATCAATTTTAACATCTCTTTCTTTTAAAATCAGATAGACATCGTCAACTTCTGACTCAGAAATTATCTCTCGAAGACCGACAGCACTCACATTGCCAGTTGGAACCATAATCTTCATTCCGCTATCAAGAATCTGCAAAACATAGAAAGTTTGCTTACTTCCTAAAATTTCACGACTTTCAATACTCTTTACCTCTCCAACCCCATGAGCTGGATAAACAGCCTTATCCCCTACTTTAAAAGGAAGTTTCTCCTGATTTCGTTCCATCTTTGCTGCAGCGGATCCTTTTGCCATAGATCTCATCCTCCTTCATTCTTAAAGAGTGTTAAATCAGATTAAGTTTTGCTTATTTATGTAATGGGCTCACCCTGATAGCATAACTTGACAACATTAGTCAACGAGGTTAACGCCGCGTGTCACTTTCCTGCAAAAATAGAAGACAAAAAAGCTTATAATTAAGTTATCGGCAATAAAATCAAAAGGTTGTGTTAGAATGTATATAGAAGGTTAGGTGGGAAGGTTTTCGACGCTGTGACTGATCAAAAGATGTAGTTATTAAATTTTAATAAAATCAAATAGTTACAGTTAAAAACTAGCTATTTTTCCCACTCAAATTTTTAAAATTTGGTGCAACCATGATCCAAAAGATATTTTTGAACGGAGTGATCTTTTCCGGAAACCACATATAAAACGCTACTCAAGGCAATTTCAGAGCTAGCAAATTTACTCTTATTCAAAAAGTTGTAAATTTTATAAATATTTTTGGTGTCTTTAAAATACAATCCTTCTTCAAGAATTGTCTGGGCAGTAAAACAGTCTTTTACTTTTTCAGGATGCGCCAGAGAATCTTCATAAGTCATCTTCACCGACTCAACTGCAGCTGGATAAGAAAGCGGATCACCCAATCGTTGTGCTTCCAGTACAGTTGTGACGAAAAGTGAATGATTGAAGCTATTAATTTCAGGAAGCTGAAATTGAATTTGGTGCAACAGCTCATGAGCATCATAAGTAACTCCCCCTTCTTCGTAAGAAAGAGTCGAATGGGTGTCGAGCCAAAACATTTTACAATCCGGAGCGGTTGAAAAGCCGGCGACATTCATTCGCCATTTATTTTTAGGATAAATTCCATACCATAAAGAAGGACAGCGATTTGTCAGAGAAAGTTGTGTGATTTTTTGAAAAGCTGGATAAAGATTACAAGCAGTATTATCTAAATAAGTCTTACAATCTTTACTTTCACCTCCTACCTCTGAGCAGTCAATTTCAAAGGTAACCGGCAAGACAGTTCCATTGGGGCAATGATTCACTGCATAGGTAACTTTCTCTCCGCAACCAGAAGCTGTGAGCAAGCTGAGAGTCGCAATCGACCCTGTAATTGCGCCTCTCAACATTCCCAATCCAGGAATTTTTGATCCGAGTGCTGCTCCAAGGAGCCCAATCCCCATAAAGGCTAGTGAGTTGCCCCATTTTTCTATAGAAGTCATTTGTGCCCCCTCTACCGATCTCAGTGAAGATCAGTTCTTCACAAAATTTTCTACAAGTTTGTCGATTTTAAGTTTTAAGAATTTGACTAGACCTCCTCATACAATCAGTCTTTTTTCCATTTTTTTAACGGCAAAAAAAGTCAATAAAACAGTCGCAACCGCCAGCCAAATAAATGCAAAAAACAAAGAAGAGCTGATTCTTCCTGCAAAAAGTTCTCGTGATCCGGTCACTGCATGGGTGAGTGGAAGAAACCAGGCAACCACCTTTGCCCAGGAAGGAAGCTCTTCGAGCGGAAAAAATGTTCCAGATAAAAGAAACATAGGGGAAATAAACAGCGTCAAATAGGCACTAAAAAAATCATAACTTTTCGCAATCGAGGTCATTAACATTCCGAGAGCTGAAAAAAGAACTCCTTCGATCAAGCAGAGAATTAGGACAAAAATGGCAAAAGGATGAGAAATCAATCCCGCCAATAAAAAAACAATCATCATAATGAGTGCGGTAAAACAACCCTTCGTAGTCGCCCACAAAATCTCTCCCAACACTACTTGTCGCAGACTTAAAGGGGTTACAACAATCGCATCAAAAGTTTTTTGAACTTCCATTCGGGTATAAGAAGAAAAGGTGGTTTCAAACGAGGCACTATTCATTGTGGAAGCGACCACTAATGCTGGAGCAATAAATTGAATATAGCTTAAACCGTTAAAGGAGGTAACATATCGGCCAAGCCCATAACCAAAAGCAAAAAGATAGAGAAAAGGCTCACCCAAATTAATAATCAAGGAAGTGCCTTTATAATGGGTCCAAACAATAAAATTTCGATACCAAACTTTAAACATAAATTTGTACAAGGAGCGATCCATTGGATCGGCCCTAAAATTTAATCCTTTAATTCTCTCCCAGCAACCCGCAAAAACACATCTTCCAACGATGCCATTCGGTGGCGAAAATCAAGCCCTCGAATGATCGAAAGAAACTCTTCATTTATCTCCAAAGAGTCGCGAACAAAAATATAGAGTGTATCCCCAATATCTTCTGTATGAATTTTTCTATTTCTTGAAAACTCTTTCAAAAAACTTAAAACCTCTTTAGTCGCACGAACTTCATAAACCTCTGTTCCGACATACTCCTGAATCAATTCGGACGGATTTCCACGTGCCAAGATTTTGCCCTCATTCATGATGACTAGTCGATCACAGAGCTGCGCTGCTTCATCCATATAATGGGTCGTCAAAACCATGGTGACTCCATTTTTTTTCAGCATTCTCAACTTTTCCCAGATGAGATGCCGAACCTGGGGATCAAGCCCAGTAGTCGGTTCATCGAGCACTAAAACTTTTGGTTGATTGATCAACGCTCTCGCAATAACCAATCGACGCTTCATCCCACCAGAAAGTGCAGTGATTTTTTCATCTTTTTTTTCTTCGAGCTGCAAAAAATGTAAAAGTTCTTTGACTCGATTCAGACTTTCTGATTTTGGAATACTGAAATAATTCGCATAAACCATCAGATTTTCGAACACAGACAGATCAGGATCAAGATTGTTATCTTGAGGAACCACTCCGATCTGTTTTTTGATTCGGGTTGAAAATTTTTCAACACTATCTCCAAGAACCGTCAAACTTCCGAGGGTGACCGGTGAAAAGCAGTAGATCATACGCATCGTCGAGCTTTTACCAGCCCCGTTGGGACCTAGAAATCCGAAACATTCTCCCTGTTCAATCTCAAAATCGATCTGGTCAACCGCGGTGAAGCTTCCAAAGCGTTTTACTAATTTGTTTGCTGAAATAATGGTTTGTGGCATGAGCAGTTTTCATAAAAGTAGGAGCGGACGGCCGTCCTCTTCTACGTAGGAACAAGTTGCTAACTCTGGATCAATTCGTAATGAACATCGACATCATAGGCAAAATCCATATTTCTTCTTTTGGCATCTTCTACAAAACTGGATTCTTCTATAAGGGTGACAGCCAAATCTTGCTCAGATCCTGAAATCATCGATACAAAAAGCCTGACCGCATTTCTCCATTCAAACATTCCAGGAATGAGATCGGACAATGAAAGGGAAAAAGATTTTGTTTTTTTAAGAAAAATTTTTTCGATCATGAAATGAAGAAAAGGGGAAATTTCGTTTTCGTTCATTGTTCTTTTGTTTCCAACCCCCAAAACAAGAATCTCTTTCGAGTCGACTCTCCCTTGGGCAGGCATCAAAAGTGCTTCCCCTTTTTGACCGGAAAATCTTGAGTCAAGGATCAGCTGGGAAAGTTTTCCATTTAATCTCCAGTCGACTAAACCGGCACTCCCTTTTAACGGACGAATATCATTAAAGGCAGTGAGAAGTGCAAGCTCGCTTTCAATCTGGTCAACCGGATTATTGGTAATTTTTAAATGGATCATAAAAAATTATCAAAATTGCAATTTTAATCTTCTAGGTTCGGCCTAATCTCTCTTGCCAGATTATCCAAAATTCCGTTGATAAATGAACTTGAATCTTCAGTTCCGAACTTCTTTCCTATCTCAATCGCTTCATTCAAACTGACACTGGCCGGAATATCTTTACAATACATCAATTCGTAAGTAGACATTCTTAAAATGTTGCGATCGACACAAGCCATTCTGGATAATTTCCAATGAGTCGAATGTTTTTCAATCAGCTGATCAAGCTCTGAAAGATGGCTTGTTACCCCTTCAACGAGCAAATTCGCAAATTCTTGAATCTCTTCAGTATCAATATTGTTTTTCCAATACTGCTCCAAAGCGTTTTCAGGCTCCGCTTTGGCAAGATCAATTTGGTAAAGAGCTTGTAATGCTGCTTCTCTGGATTTACGTCGGTTTCCCATACTTCTTCAACTTTCTCATTAAAGTAATCATTTCTAAAAGAACCTTCGCTGCCTCAAAACCTTTATTGGTTTCATCGGGAGCTGATCTCGCTAACGCCTGTTCAATGGTATTTGTCGTCAAAATCCCAAACGACATCGGAACATTGGCTTGGAGCTCTGCCTGAAGAATTCCCTGGGTAGCAGCTAGGCAAACATAATCAAAATGAGGAGTATCGCCACGAATCACCGTCCCCAAACAAACTACTCCATCGCACTTTTTCTCTTCAGCCACCGCTTTTGCCGCCAGAGGAATCTCAAAGGCTCCAGGCACCTCAATAATCTCAATTGACTCTTCTGATATATTTTCCTGTTTAAATGCTTCGATCGCTCCCTGTAATAATGATCGGGTGATTGACTCATTAAAACGGCTCCAAACGATGGCGACCTTGATTTCAGTAAAAGAAAAATCGGATTTCAAGCTGGAAGATTTTTGAATTTTCATTTTTTAGACTTTCCTAAGCAGATGACCCATTTTTTCTTTTTTTGTTTTCAAATAACCTTCATTCGACTGATTTGGATCAATCTCAATCGGAACTCTTTCGACAATTTCTAAACCATAACCTTCAAGACCGACTATTTTTTTGGGGTTATTCGTCAAAAGCCGAATTTTTTTGAGCCCTAAATTGACCAAAATTTGCGCTCCCACTCCATAATCTCTTAAATCCGGTTTGAATCCGAGCTTCTCATTTGCCTCAACCGTATCAAGCCCCTGTTGTTGAAGATGATACGCCTTAATTTTATTCATCAAACCGATCCCGCGCCCTTCTTGTCGGATATAGAGAATAACCCCTTGCCCTTTTTCTTCAATTATCTGCATCGCCCGATGAAGCTGAGGGCCACAGTCGCAACGCCACGACCCGAAGGTATCACCGGTCAAGCATTCCGAATGAACCCGAACCAAAACCTCTTCGTCAGGATTGATTTCCCCTTTCACTAAAGCAACATGATGACGCGAATCAATCTCGTTATCAAAAACAGTGATTTTAAAATTGCCGTATTCGGTCGGCAAATCAGCTTCAGATGCACGTTTGACAAGCGATTCATTTTTCATCCGGTAACGGATCAAATCGGCAATCGAAAGGATATTCAATTTATGTTTTTTCGCAAACTCTTCGAGATCAGGCATTCTTGCCATGGTTCCATCATCATTCATGATTTCACAAATAACCGCAGCCGGTTTCAAGTTTGCCATTCTCGCCAAATCAACCGATCCTTCGGTTTGCCCGGTTCTTACCAAAACCCCTCCATTGAACGCGCGGAGCGGGAAAATATGACCCGGACGAACAAGATCTTCAGGCTTTGCCTGATCATCAATCGCCGTCAGAATCGTATGAGAACGATCCGCAGCAGAAATGCCTGTGCTAATTCCTTCACGCGCATCGATTGAAATTGTAAAGCCGGTTCCAAAGGGAGAATCATTATCTTTTGTTTCAACCATCAGCGGAAGATCGAGAGCCTCAACCTTTTCTTCAGTGAGCGTAAGACAAATCAACCCTCTCCCCTCTTTTGCCATAAAATTGATCGCTTGAGGAGTTGTCTTCTCGGCCGCCATCGCCAGATCTCCCTCATTTTCACGATCTTCATCATCAACCAGGATAATCATTTTTCCTTCTTGAAAATCCTTGATTGCCGCTTCAACCGATCGAACTGTTTTTTTGAGTTGTTCTAAATCTTCAATCATTTATTTTGCTCGTTGGATAAAATTTTCGAGATATTTCGCCATTAAATCTACTTCAATGTTGACCGAATCTCCAATCTTTTTATCCTGTAAAATGGTTTTCTTTTGTGTGTGTGGAATCAGACAGACGGTAAACTGATTGGCCTGAATTTCATTGGTCGTCAGACTAACTCCATCGATTGCAATCGATCCTTTTTTGATCAGATATTTTCTCAAATTTTTCGGAATTTTAAATTTTAAAATCAGATAAGAACCTGTTTCAGATTCAATCTTCTTTTTATCTAGTAGAAGGGAAATTCCATCAATATGCCCTTGTACCAAATGGCCACCGACTGGATCCGACAATCTTAAAGCCCGTTCAAGATTGACTTTGGACCCAACCTTCAAATCTTTCAAATTAGTACAAGAGAGCGTTTCCGGTGACAGATCAGCTGAGAAATAATTCTTTTTCTTTTCGGTGATCGTTAAACAACATCCATTGATCGCCATAGAATTTCCAATTTTTTCTTTCGAAATAGAAAACGGAGTCTGGATTTCGATTTGCCAAGATTTCCCTTTGACTCTGATCTTTTTAACCTCTCCAATTCCTTCGACAATTCCGGTGAACATATCCCTAGGGATTAATCTGAACCGGAAAGAATCGTCAATAGAGTATTTAAAGGCTTGAGATCTTTCAACAAATAAAGATAAATGGAGTGATGCTGAATCATTCTCCCCTCTTAGTTCGCCAATTTGAAATCGGTCCAATGGAAAATTTCGTCTATTTTATCGGTGATCCAGAAAGCCGTCAGGTCATGATCGTTGATCCTGCCTGGGAAATCGATACTATTTTCAAAAGAGCAAATGAGGAAAGCCTCCAAATCGTAGGGGGGCTTATCACTCATCATCATTATGATCACACGAATGGAATTGAAGAGCTTCTTGAGCGGACCGATATTCCTATTTATGTAAATAAAAATGATCTTGAGTTCGTTAAAACTCAAAAATCATCTCTTACTCCAATCGATCATGGAGAAAAAATCAAAATTGGAAATATTGAAATCGAAGCAATTCACACTCCGGGGCACACCCCAGGAAGCCAGTGTTTTAAAACATCCGATGGGTTAATTACGGGAGATACTTTATTTATCGACGGATGCGGACGATGTGATCTTCCGGGGGGAGATCCTGAACAGATGTATTATACTCTGACTCAAAAAATTATGCAGATGGCAGATGAAACAATTATTTATCCTGGACACAACTACGCCACGTTTCCAATTGCTCATTTATGTGAGCAAAAGCAAACCAACCCATATCTTCGGCTTGCTAGCTTATCTTTGAATGATTTTTTAAAATTAAGAATGAGGAGATAACCACTGGATGATTATCTCCTCAAGATATTTTATCGATTAGTGGGGTAATATATCTGCAGACCCAGATCCAGTCGGTATCGGAGGCTTTGGAACCTCCAACGCTTTCTTATCTCCCGCGGGATGGTAAAGAAGATCATTTAAAATCTCTTCATAATTTTTGCCCGCCTTGAAAAGTTTTTTGGGATCATCAATCGCCAAGGCGTTTTTCAGAACATCATCGACCCATTCCACGCAGATCACTTTCAGATCTTTTAAAATATTCTTTGGAATATCTTTCAAATCTTTCTCGTTTTCTTTCGGAATAATAATCGTTTTCAGTTTTCCTCGATGAGCGGCAAGAATTTTTTCTTTCAGTCCACCGATCGGCAAAACTTTTCCACGCAAGGTAATTTCGCCTGTCATCGCGACCTCTTTTTTACAGGGGATGCGAAGAAGGGCAGAGACAATCGCCGTCGCCATTGTGATTCCGGCAGAAGGGCCATCTTTTGGAATTGCTCCTTCCGGGACATGGATATGAATATCAATTCGTTGATAGAAATCTTTTTCCAAACCAAATCCTGTCGAGCGGGTTCTAACATAACTCATCGCCGCTTGAGCAGACTCTTGCATGACATCTCCCAATTTTCCGGTAATGATCAGTTTTCCTTTTCCTGGCATGATCGATACTTCAGTGGTTAGCAGTTCTCCACCATATTCAGTCCAGGCGAGACCATTGACCATCCCAATTTCATCTTTTTCTTCGGCAAGCCCATAATGAAATTTCGGAATTCCGAGGTATTTAGACAACCCTTGAGCTGTCACACGCACTTTTTTATCTTTTCCTTTTTCAGCAATCTCTTTTGCAACTTTTCGACAGACCGTTGCAATCTCTCGCTCTAAATTTCTGACTCCCGATTCTTTGGTATAGCGACGAATGATCGTTCGGATGACCGCATCAGAAATATCAATATTTGCATCGGTTAAACCATGCGCTTCTTTCTGTTTTTTGATTAGATACTTAAGCGCAATATGAAGTTTTTCCTCTTCGGTATAACCAGGAATTCGAAGAATCTCCATTCGATCCTGTAAAGGAAGAGGAATCGAATGCAATGTATTTGCAGTCGTAATAAACATCACCTTAGAAAGATCATAATCTAAATCAAGATAATGATCATTAAAGGTTGTATTTTGTTCGGGATCCAAAACCTCAAGCAAAGCAGAAGAAGGATCTCCTCTAAAATCAGTGCTCATTTTATCCACTTCATCGAGTAGAAAAATGGGATTACTAGTTCCAGCTTTTTTAAGTGATTGGATAATTTTTCCAGGTAACGCTCCAATATAGGTTCTACGATGTCCGCGAATTTCTGCTTCGTCTCGAACTCCACCGAGCGAGCATCGAACAAACTTTCTCCCCATCGCACGAGCGATCGAACGGGCCAAAGAGGTTTTACCTACTCCTGGAGGGCCAACGAGACAAAGGATTGGACCTTTCATTTTTTCCACTAATGTTTGGACTGCCAAATATTCTAGAATTCTTTCTTTCGCTTTCTTCAAACCATAATGATCTTCATCGAGAACTTTTTCCGCCTCTTTAATTTCAAGAACATCTTTACTAAACTCACCCCATGGCAAAGAGATGATCCAGTCAATATAGTTTCGAACGACCGTTGCTTCCGCCGACATCGGCGACATCATTTTCAATTTTTTAAGTTCTTTTTTGACTTTTTTATTTGCTTCAGCACTCATCTTCAAATTTTTTATTTTTTCTTCAAGCTCTTGAATTTCACTCTTAAACTCATCCCGTTCTCCGAGCTCTTTTTGAATCGCTTGCATCTGTTCGTTGAGATAATATTCGCGTTGCGTTTTCTCCATCTGCTTTTTTACACGGGTTCTGATTTTTCTCTCAACTTGTAAAATCTCAATCTCCCCCTGCATTAACTCATAAAGCTTTGAGAGACGTTCCGATGGACTTTCAACCTCCAAAATTTTCTGCTTATCACCCAACTTCAAATTGAGATGCGCAACAATCGTATCGGCCAAACGAGCAGGATCGTCAATCACTGCAACGGATGAAAGCATTTCAGGTGGAATTCTTTTATTCAATTTTACATAGGTTTCAAAATTCGATTTGATTGACCGCATTAAAGCTTCAACTTCTACAGTAACTTCACGATTTTCGTTAATCTGCTCTACTTCAACTAAAAAATGGGACTCATGAGGAATATAACGAAGAATTCTCGCCCGCTTTCTCCCTTCGACGAGCAATTTTACTGTTCCATCCGGCAAGCGGAGAAGTTGAATAATGGTTCCTAAAGTTCCGATTTGATAAATATCTTCTTGTTTTGGATCATTTGTTTTTGCGTTCACCTGAGCCACAAGAAGCACATCTTTTTCGGAATTCATCGCTTCATCGAGTGCATTAATACTTTTTTCTCTTCCGACAAAAAGAGGAACAACCATATGTGGGAAAATAACAATATCTCTGAGCGGGAGAAGCGGTACAACCTTCACATTCGGCCCTGTAGGAGTTGGAAGATTGGGTGTACTCGGAGGATTTTGATTGTCTTGATTTTCCATATTTATTTTCTTTCTATCGTGAGGGCTCGTGGCCATGCACCCCTACGAATTGATTTGCCACAAAGTTAGGCTGACTCAGCTTTCTTCTCATAAACAATCAGAGGAGCCTCTTTTTTCGTAAAAACATCTTCGTTAATAACAACTTCACGAATATTAGTCTGTGAAGGGATATCATACATAATATCAAGCATCACATTTTCTAAAATGGCTCTCAAACCTCGAGCCCCCGATTTTCGCTTGATTGCCTCTTTCGCAATCGCCATCAAAGCCCCTGGTGTAAATTTGAGTTTTACTTTTTCAAACTCAAACAACTTTTGATACTGTTTAACTAAGGCGTTCTTTGGCTTTGTCAAGATGTCGATCAAAGTTGCTTCATCTAATTCACCTAACGTTGTAATCACTGGTAAACGTCCGATAAACTCCGGAATCAAACCAAATTTCAAAAGATCTTCGGTTTGAGATTCAGCTAGAAGTTGACCAATTTTTTTCTCATGCTTTGGCCTGATTTCAGATCCGAAACCAAGATTTTTTTCGCTGAGACGTCTTTGAACGACATCTTCCAACCCGACGAATGCTCCGCCGCAAATAAAAAGAATATTGGTGGTATCAATCTGAATATACTCTTGCTGTGGATGTTTTCTTCCCCCTTTCGGTGGAAGATTCGCGACAGTTCCTTCAATAATTTTTAATAACGCCTGCTGAACCCCTTCGCCGGAAACATCACGCGTAATTGAGGGATTTTCAGATTTTCTCGAAATTTTGTCGATTTCATCAATGTAGACAATTCCGCGCTCAGCTTTTGCTTTATCGTAATCAGCTGCTTGAAGAAGATAGAGAATAATATTTTCAACATCTTCACCGACATATCCAGCTTCAGTCAAAGTAGTTGCATCTGCAATGGTGAACGGAACATTCAAAATTTTCGCTAACGTTTGGGCTAGCAAAGTTTTTCCGGTTCCGGTAGGACCAATTAAAAGGATATTCGATTTCTGAAGTTCGACATCTCCCGCCTGCTTCGCCTCAATTCTTTTATAGTGATTATGAACCGCTACCGCGAGGATTCGCTTGGCCCGCTCTTGTCCGATGACATACTCATCGAGGATTTTTTTGATTTCAACCGGTTTTGGAACTCCCGATCTTGTTTTTAACAACTCTTGCTTACTCTGTTCTTCTGCAATGATATCATTACATAGCTCAATACATTCATCGCAGATATAAACTGTAGGTCCGGCAATCAGTTTTTTCACTTCCCGCTGGGATTTGCCACAAAAGCTACAACTTAAATTGGTTGGGTCATCATTGAAGGTTTTAGCCACTTTTAAACTCCTTTAGGGGGAAAAAACTGAAGAAAATGAACATTTTTCCCTTCTTTTAAGTATTGTCCGAATTTGAATAGCTGTCAAGAAAGTGAAAGGTTATACGGAAAATTTATTATGGCGCAGTGCAATATAAAAATCTAACGGAATGATTTTTTAAAATGGATCTTATCGAGATCAGAATTGAATTAGGCGCGGATAAACAAAAAAAGAAAATGAATAATTTTAAAAAATAAAAACTTCATCCACAAAAAAGTGAGAAAAAAATACCAAATCTAAAAAGGGATAAAAATTTTAAGAAACCGATTTTTTCTTCTCTTTTTCGCGATAGTTCACCACTTCATCGATGATTCCGTAATCTTTTGCTTCGCTTCCACCCATATAGTAATCGCGTTCAGTATCTTGTTGGATTTTCTTCAGAGACTGTTTGGTATGCTTGGCTAGAATATTATTCAACTCTTCTCGCAATCGTAAAATTTCTCTCGCCTGAATATCAATATCGGTTGCCTGACCCTGAAACCCACCGAGCGGTTGATGAATTAAAATTCTCGAATGGGGAAGTGCATAACGTTTGCCTGCAGTTCCTGCCCCCAAAAGAAGTGCTCCCATCGAAGCTGCCTGACCAAGACAGAGAGTCGACACATCAGGTTTTACATATTGAATCGTATCGTAAATCGCGAGCCCAGCAGTCACTGATCCACCAGGAGAATTGATATAGATATGAATATCTTTTTCAGGATCTTCACTTTCCAAAAAGAGCAATTGAGCAATAATGAGATTGGCGACATTGTCATCAACCTGACTTCCGAGAAAAATGATTCGATCTTTTAAGAGACGAGAATAAATATCATAAGCTCTTTCGCCCCGGTGAGTCTGCTCGATAACCATTGGAACTAACATGCTCATTTTAATCTCCTGAAAGTTTAAGGGACTGCTTCACTGAAATTGCGCAAATTCTTTGGAAAGCGCGTAAGAAAATTTATTTAAACTTAAACCTGTTCGTTTGACAAGATTTAAAACCTATTCGTCTTTCACGTTCGAGACGGAAAGAAGAAAATCATAAATCTTCTCTTCCAAAATCTGGCTCTGAAGCATCGGAATCATTTTATTCTCATGATAATAACGCTCCACGACCTGCTCTGGCTGACCAACGGATTGGGCGATTTTACGAAGATGATCATGAATCTCTTCATGGGTAATAGAAATATTTTCAAGTTTCGCAACCGCCTCAAACAGGAAAAACGCTCTCACCCGTCGAATCGCGGCCTCCCGATTTTCAGTTCGGAAGTTTTCCGGTTTCACATTGACCTGTTCCAAAGTCAATTTCTGCTGGGCCAGTTGACCTTTGAAATTTTCGAGCATGATGTTTAACTCTTGCTCGACCAACGCTTCCGGAATTTCAAAGGAATGTTTTGCAATCAACGAATCGACAATTTGATTTAAAAGCGATACTTTTGCCTGCTGCTCTTTATGATTTTTAGCATGTTCTTTAATTTTACTTTTGATCTCTTGCAGTGAAGTAAAACTTCCCAACTCTTTGGCAAAATCATCATTCAATTCCGGAAGTTTTTTCTCTTTAATATCATTTAAGGTAATCTGAAAATCAGCTTTCTGACCGGCGAGCGTTGCATGACCATAATCTTTGGGAAACTCAACTTTGATGTTTTTTGTTTCACCCTTTTTCATTCCGACAATTCCCTGCTCAAAATCAGGAAGAAATCTTTTTTGACCCAACTCCACGCTGACCGCCTGACCTGATCCACCCTCAAACGCTTCACCATTCAGTGTCCCAGAAAAATCGATTATGGCAATCTGACCCGAGGCAATTGGCCCATCCCCTTCAAAAGGAACAATTTGAGCCTGTCTTTCACGCAACACTTCCAACTCTTTTAAAATCTCTTCTTCCGTCGGCTCAACCGAAGGTTTTTTTAAGGCGATCCCTTTATAATCTTTCAATTCAACGGTTGGGCGAATCTCAACTTCAGCGACATAATGAATCCCCTCACCCGCTTCTTTTTTGAGATCACTGATTTGCGGAGGAGCCACCGGTTCAAAATTCTGATCTTTCAGTGCAAAAAGATAACTATCTTCAATTAAACTGGAAAGGACTTTAGATTCCGTTTCATCCTTATAATAGCGTTCCAAAACCGATCGAGGAGTTTTTCCTTTTCGAAACCCTTTCATCGCCACTTTTTTATTTAACTTTTGATAAGCCCCATCAAGCGCCTGAAGATATTTTCCTTCCGAGATTTCAACGAATATTTTTTTCTTGATTGGACTAATTTCTTCGACTTTTTTAACTTTCATAAATTTCTCCAGATTTTTGATAAGCTATCATTACTATTTTGAGGATGAGATTTTACCCATTACTCATTACCCATAACTCATAACGTTTTTTGAAATGCCGAGGGGGGGACTCGAACCCCCACAGGAAACCCCACTGGATCCTAAGTCCAGCGCGTCTACCAATTCCGCCACCTCGGCAAACTAAAATCTTCGCGGCGGAGGATGAGAATGGGCCATGCAGGGATCGAACCTGCGACCCAGCGATTAAGAGTCGCTTGCTCTACCAACTGAGCTAATGGCCCAAAATTTAGAATTTCTTCTTTTCTATTTTTAATACAAATTTTCGGATTGAAAATAGAAACGAGCCCATGGATGTAGCGAAAAGGAACTTCGAAGACAAGAGGAAACTTAATATGAGATGAAGTGCCCGCTAATCTTTACTTTCTTGATTTCAAACGTTTCTTTTGACCCCCAAACCGAAAAACCGACTCTTATCCGGATGAAACCTCGATAAAACTCTTTATTCGGCTGGCACAAAATCTGCTTTTACAATGGGGAGTCGTTCTAACTCCCTCCACCGATAGGGAGAGAAGCTGTCTGTTCTCTCCCTTTTCTTTCAAGGGAAAAAAATTGGAGAAAAAAATGAATAAAGAAGAAAAATTAAACTATCAAAATTT
>CAZQOW010000018.1:0-20640 GCA_964595045.1 uncultured Pseudomonadota bacterium | reverse complement strand
GCTTTTCTTAATGATGGGCGTCTCTTATCGCATTCTCGCTTTTTTCACTTCTACACTTCCGCCTTCAACAGAAGTTCAAAGAGGACCCTTCACTCTACACCTTGCCCTGGCCTTGATCTTTGCTTTAGGACTCTTAAAATTCATGCCTTTTTCAAGCACAACTTCTTATCCGCAAGGACTTCTTCTTATTGTGCTGGGACTGGTGTGGTTAAAGGAATTACAACATTGGAAATGGAAAAAATCTCTTTCCAACTTTTTACTTTTCTCTCATTACCTGGCATTTTTTTGGGTAATACTTTTTTTAGAACTCAAAGGATTTCAAGAAATATTTTCCCATTCTTTTCTTCAAGATCGGAGAATCTATTTAGCCATCCAACATCTGTTTTTTGTAGGAGGAATTTCCACCTTGATCTGGGGCATCAGCACTCGCGTCACCCGCGGACATGGGGGGCTTGGTTTTAACTTGGGGAAAATAGATTATCTCATTTTCACACTTCTTCAATTGGCAGTTTTGACGCGAGTTTTTATTCCCTTACTCGAAATCAAATTTAAATTTCTTGAGGGCCAATCTTTTCACTCTGCTTTTCTTTGGTGGCTGGCATTTTTAATATGGGGTCTCCGCTATCTGCCAATTTTGGCGACAAGTTCTGGAACTCGAAAACCCTAAATTGTGGGTAAACTGCGGAGTAAAAAATGAATAAGCGAGCACATAAAAAAAAAGGGCACTCATCCCAAAGGAAAAGTGTCCTAGTTTTTTGAGAAAAATTCCTACTGATAACAAAGCACTTCTGTTTCAAAATTTGCAGAGCCTCCACCATAGCTAAATCCTGTAAGTTGCACATTTTGGTTTATTACAGCACCTGTTCCTGAAGTGAAGGTTAAACTACCATTCCAAAGAACAGCTAGTACCTCAGCAAAATTTCTTCAAAAAATAAGAGAAATGGATTTGGAAAAAAGGCACCCATTGTAAAAGGGAGTTCTTTTTTTATGCACTTAATTCAAAAACACCAGCAAGGGGGAATCACCCCGCCGTCTTGTCAGTTTTTGCTCTTTGGGAGAATTTACAATTACCGAAGGTAAAACATTATAAACGAGTAAAGAATTTCTTCTCGATTTGCTTACTCCGTCTATTTTTATATTTTTTTTTGTTATTGGAGTTTCCAATGGCTTGATCCAATGCCGCTAGAGCAAGGCTCTGCCATTTTCTAGCTAAGACCGGATTACTCGAATGATAACTGGCCCAACATCTTTCTTTCAGAACTTGAGCCACTCGCTTGAGTGCAGTATCCGGACTTAACACTTCCTCTAAACTCCATTTTTTAGGCTGAAGATGCGCTTCATTATTAATTTGTCCAATTCCGACATCCACTCGATACTGCTGAGTTGCAATTAAGCTTTCTGCTAGAACTTTCGCCTCTTCTAAAGAATTTAAGAATTTTGATTTTGCTGTTTCAGCTTTACCCGGTAGATTCCAGGCAATCGTATAGTAATGACAACGAGACTCGTGAGCAATAATAGAAAGAAGTTCGTTCTCATTTACACCTTCTGCTTTTGCGGTTTGAGTAACTTTTTGACGAAGTTCTGGATCTTTACAGTTGGCTTGAGCAAAACTCGAGTGAAAAATAACTCCGACACTCAAAACAAATAAAATTTTAATCTTATGCGGCTTCACTAAAGTAAATCTCCGAAATATAGCGGTGACCTTTCTCGCCGCGTTTGAGTTGAACGACGATGGGAATAATACTGCGAATGTACTCTAAGATTTGTGGGCGTTCCATTCCGAGATCGGCTTGCATCACCATTAAAGCGAGTTGTTCAAAGGCAAGCTTCGGACTATCCGCATGAACGGTAGTGATGGAACCGGGATGACCAGAATTAATGGCTCGAAGGTAAGAGAAAGCTTCAACACCTCTGAGTTCTCCTAGAATAATTCGGTCGGGCCTAAGTCTCAGACAGGCTTCCAAAAGCTGCTGTGGGGTAACCTTGGCTAATCCTTGTCCACCTCGGGAAGAAAGTAAGTGTACATGATTCGCATGAGAGAGCTTCACTTCTCGAGCATCTTCAATGGTTAAAATTCTTTCGTTTTGCGGGATGGCTTTCAAACAAGCATTCAGAAAAGTAGTTTTGCCGGTGGAAGTTCCTGCTGAAATCAAAATATTCTTTTTGACGACTAAAGCTTCTTCAATGAATTCTCGATATTGATTCTGTTTGAAAAGTTTCTGAAGCTTTTCTCCACTTTTAATTGTTTTTGCAGATGCTTGATTGATCTGTTTGAAGGCCCCAAGTTTTTCGTAATCACTAAGACTCATTTCAAGTAGAGCTTGCTTACGAATGGAAATAGCGACGAGTCCCGTTTCTACCGGGGGAGGAAGAACAATCTGCACACGGTAATCCCCAGGGAGTGTTGCCGAGAGTAAAGGCGTTTCTTCACTGATTTCCTGCTCTGAATATTTAGCGACTAAATTGGATAAAGTGCGGATATGATCAAAGTTTGTAGCTTTTCAACGAAGGTATATTCGGGATTGTAGCAATGCACTCCGAAAGCACGATTATCCACGACGTCGCTTATCTTTTCCGAAGCCTTGTCGTAGGCCCAAGAGGAGATATTCACTTCCGTATTGGGTGTCGTCTTATCAAAACCCACTTCAAGTAAAATGCCAGGCTTCAAGCCAATGACTGGATCAAATTCGGATTTGTAATAAAGGCGAATGCCCGCACTTCGGAATTTACCATCATCGAAAACTCGATCTCTTTCTATATTTTCAATATCAGGAATTGAAATTTCATCCGCAAGCCAGTCAAAAAAAGATTCTCTCGATTTTACCTGACTGGGATTATCTTGGTTTTTTCCTGTTTTTACATCGCGCCCGATAGGAGGATCAATCTTGATATCAATGTCTTCCGAGAAACGATTGATGATTCCAAAACCTTTTGAAAGGGACGTGCCGCCCTTTAATTGAAACACCCAACCTTGTTTTTGAAGAGCATACAGAACATGCATGATCCAATAATCTTTTTCCACAAGCGATGGCTCGTTGATGTGCTGATCCCTTGCTGCAATTCTTAGCAGTTCTTTGAATTCTTCATGATGATGAAGGTATTTAGGAGGCATACGTTAAATTGTTCTCCAACAAGTCATGCAAACGCTTTTGCGTCGAATAAGTCCCGTAGCGTTTTGCACTTTTTTCTAAAGTTTTTTTATCAAAATCAGGAAGTTTTTGATTTAAGGCTTCCAATAATTGCCCTTGTTCTTCCGGCACCATTTTTAAATTATTCAACAGCTCTACCAAAAGCACTTCCTTTGTCATTTCTCTCGGAACATTCAGTCGTCGTTGAAAAAAAAATGTTCTCTCTCCCAAACTCAATTTTCCATGACGCTTTTGATTCAAGACCACGGGCAAGTTATAAAGTTGGGTAGTTCCAAGACCCAGAGAATTAAATGAATTAGGAGAATAAACAAGAAATTTGGAAGACTTCAAAAATCTCTCTAGCAACTTATTTACTTCAGCGGGCACTTCTCCGAAAGTGGATTGCCGCGGGCAAAGATAAAGTCCATTTTGGAGCTTGGTTAAAGCACCTTCTTGAACAAGGGTTTTTAAGTGCCGATCCACATTGGAAGAAAAAAGCGCAAGATCAGCTCGCCGGTAAACCTTCCCCGGATAAAGTTTTCTTCTTAAGAGATCGACTGTTTTTTCATGCATATTGATTACCTCTTGAGTATTATCGGACATCAAGAGGAAAAAGTATATTATTTTAATAAAAATCCATGTAATTATAAATATAAGCATATGAATATATTATCTAATATAAACATATAAAATATAATAATATTGTATCTGTGGCCTAAAATAGCCCAAACTACTGCTTTAAATATTTTTCATTTGGACAAGTTAAACTTCCTGGAAGCTCTCTTAGATTTTCTTTGCAGCCAATGAATTAAATCCGACTCAAGAACTACAACCTTTGTACCCAACCATGAAACAGGGATTGTTCTTAAGTTTCGTTGGACAGTTTTAGTGGATACTCCCAGAAAAGAAGCGATATCCTTGTAACCGGATAAAATTCTCATAGATGACGTATTCACGGCGTGCCTGCTTTCTTTTTAGCTTTGATAGTGCAAGGTGGGGGCACAATACGTATGCAAAACGGCTTGCTAAGCAGTACTTCGTCCTGTAGCTCGGGGACGGCTCGTAGAAATGGCAGGTGCGGAATATATGGTGAGAGGGAGAGGTTATGCAAAATCAATTCAGGATCTTGAAAATATCGTCATTAAAGTAAATGAAAAAACAGGAACTCCAGTACTCGTGAGGAATGTCGCTCATGTGGAGTTAGGCCCTGATATTCGCCGAGGCATTGCGGATCTGAATGGAGAAGGAGATACCGTAGGAGGCATTATTGTGATGCGCTACGGTGAGAATGCCCTTAGTGTGATTCAGCGAGTGAAAGAAAAACTAAAAGAGATTGAACCTTCTCTTCCGCCAGGGGTTAAGATTGTTACAACCTATGATCGCTCCGAGCTGATTCTAAATTCGATCCATACTTTAAATAAAACTTTGATTGAAGAGCTCATTATTGTGAGCATCGTGATTTTAATTTTTCTCTGGCATATCCCCTCAGCGATTATTCCGATTCTTACCATTCCGATTGCAGTAATTCTTTCCTTTATTCCTTTCAGGGCAATGCATCTCACCGCCAATATTATGTCTCTAGCAGGAATTGCTATTTCGATTGGAGTTCTGGTGGATGGAGCGATTGTCGAGGTAGAAAACGCCTATAAAAAACTTCAGCTGTGGCAGGATCAAGGAAGAGTGGGAGATTTTCATGAGGTGAGACTAAAAGCGCTTAAAGAAGTGGGCCCTTCGGTTTTCTTTTCTCTGCTTGTGATTGCCGTCGCATTCCTCCCAATCTTCACCTTAGTGGATCAAGAAGGACGACTTTTCAAACCGCTCGCATATTCCAAAAACTTGGCGATGGTGATTGCTGCAATTCTTGCGATTACATTGGATCCTGCTTTACGCATGCTTTTCACACGAATGGATTTTGTGCATTTTAAACCTCGCTGGCTCTCCTCAATCTTTAATCATGTAACCGTAGGAAAATATTACCCCGAAGAAAAACATCCAATCAGCAAAACCTTATTTAGAATTTATGATCCCGTTTGTCGCCTCGTACTCCGTCATCCCGTAGCCACCATTTTAACTGCCTGTGCTCTTTTTTTAACCCTCATTTATCCATCCTTCAAATTAGGTTCTGAATTTATGCCTCCCTTAAATGAGGGAACGATTCTTTATATGCCAACGACTTTGCCCGGTATCTCCATCACAGAGGCGATGAAACTTCTTCAGACTCAAGACCGAGTTTTAAAAAGTTTTCCTGAAGTGGAAAGTGTTCATGGCAAAGCGGGACGAGCGGATACCTCCACAGATCCTGCTCCTCTTTCCATGATGGAAACTACCGTAGTTTTAAAACCAGAATCCCAGTGGAGAAAAATCAACCGTTGGTATTCTTGGCTGCCTACAACACTCCAAAAACCTTTTATTCATTTCTGGCCAGATCATATCCGCTATGAAGATCTCATTGCTGAAATGGATCAAAAGCTTCAGATCCCTGGTACAACAAACGCTTGGACGATGCCGATTCGCAATCGCATTGATATGCTCACAACCGGTATTCGTACTCCCGTGGGAATTAAGATTTTTGGACCCGATCTCAAAAAAATCGAAGAGATCGGTATTCAGCTCGAAGGGATTCTAAAAAAAGTTCCCGGCACTCGAAGTGTTTATTCGGAACGAGTCGCGGGTGGTTACTTTTTGGATTTTGATTTGAAGCGTGAAGAGATTGCTCGTTATGGACTCACCATTGATGATGTGAATGGCATTATCACTCAGGCTATCGGTGGAGAAACGGTAACCACCACCGTGGAAGGGCCAGAACGTTATTCTGTCAATGTGAGATACGAAAGGGAATTGAGGGATGAGATCACTCAGCTGGAGAGAGTGCTTGTGCCTACTCCCACCGGTATTCAAATTCCTCTCATCCAATTAGCCGATATTCAGCTTCGATCAGGTCCCTCCATGATCCGCAATGAGAATGGGTTGAAAGCTGGTTATGTCTTCATTGATATGGCGGGAAGAGACATTGGTAGTTATATTAATGAAGCCAAAAAGAAAGTGGAAGAAAACATTCCTAAAACTCCGGGATATGTTCTTCAGTGGAGTGGACAATATGAAAATATGATTCGGGTGAAAGAGAGATTAAAAATTATTCTGCCTCTTACGATTTTTATCATTTTCCTCCTCCTCTACATGAATACTAAATCTCCCGTTAAAGCTCTCATTGTTATGCTTGCAGTTCCTTTCTCAGCGATCGGAGCGATCTGGCTTCTTTACTTTTTAGGATATAATCTTTCGATTGCAGTTTGGGTCGGGCTGATTGCTTTGATGGGATTGGATGCGGAGACCGGAGTATTCATGCTTCTCTTCTTAGACATCGCTTACAATGAGAAAGTAGCCAAAGGAGAGATGAGAACCAAACAAGATTTAACTGAGGCCATTATTCAGGGAGCTGTCAAACGTGTGAGACCTAAGATGATGACAGTCACGGCTGCTTTTGTGGGACTCATTCCGATCATGTATTCGATGGGAACTGGAGCGGATCTCATGAAGCGAATTGCCGCTCCGATGATTGGAGGACTGTTTACTTCATTTGCTCTTGAGCTTTTGGTTTATCCTTCCGTGTATTATCTCTGGAAGTGGCATTCGGAAATGAAATCTGGGGCTCGAATTCCAACTTTACAATTAAATATTAACCCATTTGATTGTCATACCCATAAATGATCAACGTCATTCAAACAGCTGATAACCCTACAATACCGCAACAGAATACTTCGGGGGAATTGATACCATCCTATGCACATGGTCACCCATTAAATGCCCGTTCTTCACCTCACATTCTTGATGAGCAGCTAATTGGCGAAATAGTTTACCCAATTCCTTGCGAAGTTTCCCGTACAGATTCTTTCTTCAATATTTTGGAATCCATACTGTGATATTTACATTTCAACTTCACCCCTAGTGCTTGTAATCCATTTAATTTCAACGGGTGACATCCAAAAATATTAAATGGATTACAAGCACTTGTGCCGTCACCTTAGTGTCAAAATCAAATGGATGGTGTACTAGTTTTACACTATGAAAAATCAATTCATTTTGGAAGGCACCCCACATTGTTAACCCAATTTGGGGATTTTTTTATCTGGCGCGGTTTATAACTCACTTTGATACCCAATCAACTTGCCACAGAACAAATCATTGAGGAAATTCCCTACTCCTGAATGTTGTTCCCCCCGATTGTCCTTTTTTCCTTCAACCCATATCTTTCTACCAGTTGAGAGAATCAGTCTCATACAAAAACAATCTTTTATAACTCTGCGATATTAAAAAATATCCACCCGTTTATAAATCAAACCTAGGAGATCCTTATGTCATTTGAAAAATACCAAGAGTGTATCGAAGCGTGCAACGCCTGTGCTACGGAATGCGAGCAGTGCGCCACTGCTTGCCTAAATGATGCGAATAATAAAATGGTAGCCCGTTGCGTTCAACTCGATCGAGATTGTGCCGACATCTGTCGATTGGCGGCTCAACTGATGGCTCGAGGTTCCGAGTTTGCCGTTCAGGTCTGCGAACTCTGCGCCAAAATCTGTCAAGCTTGTGGAGACGAATGTATTAAATGTAAAGACAAGGAACATTGCAAGCGTTGTGCAGAAGCCTGCTATCGCTGTGCTGAAGAATGTCGTAAGATGGCACAAAAGTAGTAGCTTGAACTTGTCATTGAACTCACTGGCATATTTAAACACATGGCAGCGAGTTCAATACATTTAATTCACGGAAAAAATAAGAAATTGGAAAATTGTCGATCAGAGAAAAAAGAACTCAAAGATCCTGTATTATGAGGCGGTCTGTAATTTTCGTGGAACAAGTTTAGAAAATATTTAATGATGAATTACTCCTAAAGGAGGATGATATATGAAAAAGAGAGTTATCCTGTTTCTTTCAGCCTTGGCGATTTTATTCGTATTGTCCAATGGGGTGAGTCCTACAGTGTATGCAGATCAATCTTTTGATGTAGAAAAAGCTATTGCCACAGGAAATCACAAATCTTTAGCGGACTATTATCAAACTCAAGCTGCACTATCGCGTCAAACAGCTGAAAAACACAAAAATAGGGCCAAAGTTTATATAGATTTTCATGAGAAAGAAAATTCTTCTCTATCAGAACACTGCTCGAATCTTTCACATCAGGCTACTGCGATGGCTATTGAATATGACAAGCTTGTTCAAGAAGAAGAAAAACTAGCAAATAAACAACAGAAATAATCCCTTATCCTAAAGGAGGATAATATATGAAAAATAAAATCGCTTTATTATTTTCAGCTTTATCAGTTTTAGCAATGCTGTCCGTTTGGGTGGCTCCGATTCATGCAGAACAGACCTTTGATGTAGTAAAGTCGATCGCTGCTGGAAATCACAAAGGGCTGGCAGAGTATTATCGCACTCAAGCAGAAGAGCAGAAAAGAATAACTAAAATGCATGATAAAATGAAAACGGAATACCGAACTAGCTATGTCCATTACAAAGGAACTGAAAACGTATTAGCGGGACATTGCGGAAACCTTCAACTTAAATCTCGTGAAATGGCTGAAGAGTACGAAAAGTTAGCTCAAGAAGAAGATAAATTAGGAAACAAGTAGTGAGAAAAAGAAATGAACTAACCCTGTCGGAATTTGCCGTAGGGTGGTTCATCCTTAAAATCTTTCAGTAGTTAAAATATTTTTAAATCACGATTCTCTCAATCTCATCGAGAGAGATTTTATCTCCGCGACGATCATAGAGCTTTGTCGTTCTCGCAGATTCATGCGCCGCAACACTTTGAGCTGCTTTCAGTGACTCGCCATTCTCGAGATATGTTGTAATCCACGGATTTATCAAAATCAGGAATCATGCTTATGGATAAAGAAAATCGTCAAAATATAATTTCCATCGACCCTGTTTGCGGAATGAAGGTCGATTTTAAAACTTCGAAAGAGGTGGATGAATACAAAGATCAAAAATATTTTTTTTGCAGCCTAAGTTGCAAGGAAAAATTTCATTCCAACCCAAACAAGTATTTGCAGAAACGAGCCTTTATCATTCCTGTTTCTTCAGATTCGAAGAATAATGTTTCGTCGAAGCAACTTGAATACACTTGTCCCATGCACCCACAAATCATTAGAGATCATCCCGGCAACTGCCCTATATGCGGCATGACGCTGGAACTTAAGAATGGGGTCAGCGAAGATGTGACCGAATACAAAAACATGAAAAGGCGCTGTCTCTTCGCCGCCATTCTCACCGTCCCACTTGTTTTTATGGCTATGGGGGATTTATTGCCGGGCCAACCTGTTTCAAAAATGTTTTCCCATGAATTTATCCGTTGGGCCGAACTTTTATTGGGTACTCCAGTTGTACTCTGGAGTGGATGGCCCTTCTTTGCTCGCGCGTGGCAATCCCTCGTGAATAAATCTCTCAATATGTTTACCCTAATTGGCTTGGGTATCGGAGTTGCCTATGTTTATAGTCTGATTGCAACACTCTTTCCTGATCTTTTTCCAGACTCCTTCCGAGAGATGGGTAGAGTGGCTGTTTACTATGAGGCCGCCGGTGTGATTGTTACTCTGATTCTCTTGGGTCAGGTTTTAGAACTCAAGGCAAGATCCCAAACCAATGCGGCGATCAAAGCTTTACTGGGGCTTTCTCCTAAAATTGCACGCCTTGTCAGAGAGGATAGTAGTGAATCTGATGTGCCACTCGATCAGGTAAAAATCGGTGATAAATTGCGTGTGCGTCCCGGCGAAAAAATTCCCGTGGATGGTATTGTTTTAGAGGGACAAAGCTCGGTAGATGAATCGATGATCACGGGAGAGTCTATACCCATTCTTAAAAAATCTAGCGATAAAGTTATTGGTGCCACAATCAATGGGACAGGCTCTTTGATCATCGAGGCCAAAAGAGTGGGAGCTGAAACTCTGCTTGCTCAAATTATTCATATGGTTTCTGAAGCTCAGCGCAGTCGTGCCCCCATCCAAAAGCTTGCGGATGTCGTCTCTGGATATTTTGTTCCGGTCGTTATGGGCATTGCTCTTCTCAGTTTTATTGTGTGGGCCTTGGTGGGACCTGAGCCTAAAATGGCCTATGCCATGATCAATGCCGTCGCGGTGCTAATTATTGCCTGTCCCTGCGCTTTGGGGCTTGCGACTCCTCTTTCCATTATGGTGGCAACCGGTCGTGGAGCTACAGTGGGGGTGCTTTTCAAGAATGCTGAAGCGATCGAGACTTTAAGAAAAATTGACACACTGGTTGTCGATAAAACGGGAACACTCACTTTAGGAAAACCAAAATTAGTAAGTCTGAAATCGTCGATCGGTTTATTAGAAAGCGATCTCTTAAAATATGCAGCCAGTCTTGAGGCTGGGAGTGAACATCCCCTGGCGCAAGCCATTGTGGATGGAGCAAAAGAAAAGAAATTGACCTTGAGTAAAGCTGAAGAGTTTGAATCAGTAACAGGTAAAGGGGTTAAAGGAAGAGTGGATTCCCACCGAGTAGCTCTTGGAAATATCCATATGATGAAAGATTTGAGACTTGATCCTTCTTCTCTTGAAGACGAGGCAAACCGGCTTCGTTCTGAAGGTCAAACCGTCATGTTTGTCGCAGTGGATGATCAGCTTGCCGGTTTTATTGGTGTTGCAGATCCGATTAAGGAAACAACCCTTCAAGCGATTCAGGAACTTCATCGAGATCAGATCAAAATTGTGATGATAACCGGCGATAATCAAAGAACCGCAGAAGCGGTGGCCAAAAAGCTGGGAATTGATGAAGTAATGGCCGGGGTTCTTCCCGAAGAGAAGGCTTTAAAAATAAAAGAACTTCAAAAAGCTGGACATAAAGTCGCGATGGCTGGTGATGGTATTAATGATGCGCCGGCGCTCGCCCAAGCCGAAGTCGGCATTGCGATGGGAACAGGGACTGACGTGGCGATGGAGAGCGCCGGAGTTACCTTAGTGAAAGGGGACCTGCGGGGCATATTACGAGCCCGCAAATTAAGTCGCGCCACTATGAGTAACATCAAACAAAATTTGTTTTTTGCCTTCGCTTATAATGCTTGCGGTGTGCCGATTGCGGCAGGTGTTTTGTATCCAGCTTTTGGAATTTTGCTTTCCCCCATGATTGCTGCTCTTGCGATGAGTTTAAGCTCTGTTTCTGTTGTGAGTAACTCATTACGGCTCAAGAGAGCCAAAATTTAGGAAAGGGGGTTTCCATATCAGAAACCTTGTGTTCTGTTATTTTTTGGCTATTATCGTTTCTTTCCAAAGTTAGGAAGTAAAGGCTTATCAAGAACATCGTTCTATTTTAGTGGATGATATTATTTCGGCCACTCAAACATGATCTAGATCATACAATAATTAAAAAGCTTGAATAGAATGACTCCAATTTGTATAGGGGCTCATACTGTTTCTACAAAAGATGCAAAATTTTAGAAAAGTTTACCGTTTAAATTATGATTTTTTATAAACTTAAAATCCTAAAAGGAGAATGATCTATGAAAAAGAAAATTGCGTCATTACTTTCAGCTTTATCAGTTTTAGCAATGCTATCCGTTTGGGTAGCTCCGGTTCATGCAGAACAGACCTTCAATGTAGAAAAAGCGATTGCAGCCGGAAACCATAAAGGGTTGGCAGACTATTATCACTCTCAAGCAGAAGAGCAGAAAAAAATAACCGAAATGCATGATAAAATGAAAACAGAATATCGCACCTCTCATGTCCATTATAAAGGATCTGAAAACGTATTGGCGGGGCATTGCGGAAACCTTCAACTTAAATCTCGTGAAATGGCTGAAGAGTATGAAAAATTAGCTCAACAAGAAGAAAAATTAGCGAATAAGAAATAATCTTTGTTCTTAAAGTTTAAATTTAGAAAATACAACAAGCGCCCTTCTCTAAGGGCGTTTTGTTTTAATTAATGTGCTAAGACAAATAATTAATCCTACAATGGCTGCGAGAAGACCAAGAATCGGCTCAGGATTTTTTTTTACTTTTCCACAACAACAAAGCAGTAACTAAACAGAATCAAAATAGTTGGAATATCAGAAATAGATTTTCTCCCAAGTACTATCACCTCTTTTTCTTTTCACCCGGCTATCGCAAGAATAGCTATTATTCGAAAATGATGCATGAATCTGATCAGCACCGCAAAATTTTCTTACGGGAATAAGAAAGCAAACATTGGATTAATGAAATAAGATTTCTTTAAAATCCTTTAGTTTTTTTCGGATTTCATCTCTAATTTTTTGAAATTTCTTTAATTGGCTTACGTCATTTTCTATCGAGCTAGCTGGATCAGATAAAGGCCAATGAAGCTTTTTCGCTTGAGAGCTGAGTATGGGGCAATTTTCTTCTGCACAAAGAGTAATTACATAATCTAAAGAATTGAATACTTCGGCTGGGAGTGAATCATAAGATTTAGAAGTATGGTTTGAAATATCAATTCCGATTTCCTTCATGACTTGGATGGCGAAAGGATGGACTATTCCGTTCGGCTGAGAGCCAGCACTGTATACATTGGCTCGCTCGCCTAAAATCTTTTTCGCCAATCCTTCGGCCATTTGGCTTCGAGCGGAGTTGGCAACACAGAGAAACAGAATATTCATCAACAGCATCCTTTCGCTTCTTTTATGTTTGATGAATTTTCTTTATTCTCAGTTTCCTTTTCACAACGGATCCATTGATAAAGAAGAGCCGCTAAAATAGCTCCGAGAAAGGGGCCTAGAATATAAATCCAAAAAAATTTTAATTCTCCTTGAGCAATGGCTGGGGCTAAAGATCTTGCAGGATTCATAGAAGCCCCTGTAATGGGACCTCCGATAAAAGCTCCAATCATAACTGTAATTCCGATCGCCGCTCCGGCCATCACTCCTACCGCACGAGTATCCGTTGCAACCGCAATAATCACGAACATCAGAAAAAAGGTAAGAATTATTTCCCACATAACCGCTTGTAATACTGGAACGGTTGGAATAGTCGCCCCAAAAGTTTTTCCGGCTGGTAGCAAAAGAAAAAGAAGAGCAATGGCTATACACGCTCCTAAAACTTGGGCGATCCAATAAATCAGAATCTCTTTTTTTGGAAAATGTCTTGCAACCGCAAAAGCTAAAGTGACTGCTGGGTTAAAGTGAGCCCCTGAAATATGCCCCACTGCATAGATCATGGCTGCTACAGCTAAACCAAAGATGATCGGGATGCTTCCTGAAGAAATACTTCCAGGATATCTTTCGGCAACCATAATGCTGCCACACCCTGCAAAAACTAAAGTAAAGGTACCAATAAGTTCAGCAGCAGCTTTTCGAATAGAGTTTCCTAGCAACATCCAGCACCTGGAACTTGAGAAGGACCACAAGAGCTTCTTTTCTCTTTTTCTATTTCTTGAGGGATAGGAAGCTGCTCGTGAACAAAAAAGATTTCCCAGGAGTTATAATCTGGATCAAATACCCAAATTTTATCCTGCCTGGCATAGCAACAGTTGGTATTAGTTTCTGGCTGAGTAGAAACTCCTAGTTCTTCAAGACGTTTTTGCCAATCCTCTATTTGCTCAGTAGAATTTACTTCAATTCCAAAGTGATTGACCTTACTTAATTGCTTTCCCTTGTTGGATTGCATTGAAAAATTAAAGGGAGGAACTTCAAGATCAAATTTAGCGTAACTTTGAGTCTGCTTTTGAGGCTTGACTCCAAAAAGCTTACTATAAAATTCTACAGATTGAGTGACATTATCGACATCAATTGAAACATGAATTCTCATAAAAACACCTCCTATTAATCGTTAATATACGATATAAAAGTTAAAAAATACTTATAACCCTGCAACTAAAACTTTCAATCTTCTTAATCCTTTTTGATCAATACAATAACAGGTCCGAGGCCCATCGATTTCCCCTAAAATTAAACCGGCTTCCTTTAATACTTTTAAATGCTGAGAAACTGTTGATTGCGCTAATGGCACTTCCTCCACAATTTCTCCACAAATACAGGTTTCTTTTCGAGTAAGTAAACGGATAATTTTTATTCGAATAGGATGGGCAATTGCTTTTGTTAAAACGGAAAGTTCTTCATCCGCTTCCTCTCCTTCAATTGGACGCAAATCTAATGAATTAGTTTCTTCTGGACAACATTTTTGTAATTTAGATATCACAGCAAACCCATTATCGTAAAAAAACGATTTATATCAAGAGTAATTTTCTAATCTAGAAATAGAAGAGCACAGTAGGTTAGATTGAGAATAGTGTGGGTTTTAGTTCTGAATTCGAAGAGATTCTAAGAAAAATATTTCAAGTAAACTTTCTCTGTCTTTTAGTTTTAAAATCTTCGTTTAAGCACTCATTTTCAATTCATTCTGTGTCTCTTCCATTCTTTTACAGGCAATATCAAAATATTCAGATCCTATCTCTATTCCTATAAATCGATGCCCCTGTTTTAAACAGGCTATTCCTGTAGTTCCACTTCCCATAAATGGATCTAAAATTAGGGAGTTTGGCGGAGTAATTTCAAGAATTCGTTCCATCACTTCTACAGGTTTTCCAGTCATGTGATATTTCATTCGAGAATTAATAGCTTTTCTCCAAACTCCAGGTCTGCAGGCTTTAGTAGGAAGCTTTCCTTTGGAGCCCCAGATCACATATTCGCACTGACTTCTAAATCCTCCTCGTTGAGGACGCGTAGCTTCTGTTTTATCCCATACTCCAATGCCACGCCAAATAAAGCTGGCTGCCTGAAAAATATCTGTGGTGATCGGAAGCTGTCTCCAATCGGTGAATAAGCAACAAAGAGAAGAAGGTTTGGCAATTCTAAAACATTGAGACAACCAAAGAACATACCAGAAATAGAATCCTCGTTGATCTTTGTTATCTCCGGAAAAACTAGGGTGAATCAGTTGAGTCCCTGAATGAACATATTTCCTGAGAGGATCCTGCTGTCTTGCTCTAGAACTCCATCCACCACTGCAGTAAGGAGGATCGGTAATAATCGCGTCCACACTTTCTTTTTCAATAAATTCTAAAACCTCAAGAGAATTGCCATGGTAAAGTGTAGCGTTTCCTATCTCAACTTTTTGAAAACTCATTTTTCACCTATCGGATTGAAAGTTTTTTTACTCATAAGCTTCGATAAATCACCAAAGGAGCAGTTTTTATTTTTTCAGTTTTCGTTAAATCCTCCACGTTAAAAACCATTAACGGAGCACTGCTTCTCTCTTTTCTTGCAAAGTTTTTTTTCTGCGCTATGGGATTTTTTTTAGTTGCACGCATAGTTGTAAAAACTTTGTCCTCCGGATCAGAAAGGACTCGATCTAGAGCTGTTAAAGCTAATCTTCTCCATTTGTTTGCATAAAAAGGATTACTGGAATGATAATTTGCCCACCCTCTTTCTTTCAGAATGAGAGCCACCCGATTTAACGCAGTCTTTGGATTTAGAACTTCTTCAAGAGTCCAACCTTCTCTTTTGATATTTGCTTCATTATTAATCTGGCCAATCCCCACATCGACTCGATATTTTTTTGTAGTAATTAATTCTTCTGCAAAAGTTTTCGCTTCTTCTAAAGATTCAAAGAATTTATTTCTCGCTGTTTGCGGGGCTCCAGGTAAATTCCAAGCAATTACAAAATAATTACATCTTGATTCATGAGCGATAATTGAAAGAAGTTCATTCGAATCCACTCCTTCTTCTTTAGCCACCCGCTTCACTGTTTCTTGAAATTCTTTATTTTTACATCGAGAAAAATCTGCTTTTACATTCGTTGAAAAAACGAAACAGAAAACAAAAAAGGAAATAATACTGAAATTTTTAAGCAGCTTTTGAGTATTTTTTTTCATAGTCATAATAAATCTCTGAAACATAACGGTGATCTCCTTTTCCTCTTTTAAGCTGCACGACGATGGGAATAATTGATTTGATGTATTCTAAAATTTCTCTTCTCTCCATTCCAAGGTTGGCCTGCATCACCATGAGCACCAATTGCTCAAAAGCCAAGATCGGACTATCCGCATGAATGCTCGTGATCGATCCTGGATGTCCTGAATTGATCGCGCGGAGATAAGCGAAAGCTTCTGTTCCTCGAAGTTCTCCTAAAATAATCCGATCAGGTCGAAGTCGAAGTGAAGCTTCTAAAAGGTCTTGTGGAGTGACTTTGGCGAGCCCTTGCCCTCCTCTCGAAGCAATGAGATGGACTTTATTGAGATGAGGGATTTTTATTTCACGCGTATCTTCAATCGTAATAATTCTTTCATTCAGTGGAACTGCTCTCAGACAGCTTTTTAAAAGAGTAGTTTTCCCGGTATGCGTTCCTGCGGAGATAAGGATATTTTTCTTTGCTAAAACAGCGGTGCTGATAAATTTTTTAAATTGTCTTGCCCGGTAGAATTCTAGAAGCTGTTTTTCATATTCAATCTCTGCGCTTGAAACAAGATTAGTAGAATCAAAGGCTCCTAGTCTTTCATAATCCTCTAAGCTGATGTCTAATAAGATCTGTTTGCGAATCGATATTGCTACAAGCCGTTGTTCTACGGCCGGTGGCAAAACAATCTGTATTCGATACCCACCAGGAAGAGTTGCAGAAAGAAGCGGAGTTTCTTCACTAATCTGTTGTTCTGAATATTTTGCGACAAGATTTGCGAGTGTACGGATATGAGCAAAATCTAGTTCTACAACAGAGTGACATTCCATCTCTCCTTTTCTCTCAATCCAAGCCTCACCTGGTTTGTTGATGGAGATTTCTGTAATGTCATCCTGATTTAAAAAAGGGAGTAAAGGTTTGAGATAAGTATGAATTGCTACGTCACTCATTTATTTTATACCTTTCTTAAGGAACAAGCGTCATTTGTTGTGTTGGATAAAGCGCAGCCAGAGCTTCGGAGAAGTTGAGGTCTCTTGCTACAAATACTTTGATGGGAGTTCCCTGCTTGATCGTAATGGTAGGAGGGATATCGGCATATTGTTCAAGAATCTTGGAGGAGCTAGCTTGAAAACTTTGAGTGAGCTGTTCTCGATAGGCTGAGAGAGAATTATATTGATCGGTAGGACTAGCTCCAAAATTAGCGGATCCAGCACCAAGGATGCTCAATAAGGTAGAAGTCCCAAAAATCTGCCAGAAGTGATTGTTCACATGCCCTTTGATTCCTGCTTGCCCTAAAGGATCAGTCCCTCCGGAATTAATCGCAATCTCAATTCCATCCGGCCGGATGAGACGATTCCAAATGATAAACAGTCTCGCCTGTCCTTTTCGTATTTCTGAATTGTATTGGCCAATCAGTCTTGAGCCTCGTGGAATGAGAACTTGATTTCCTGATTCTGCATACAGATCGTAACTGACAATCGCTCGAACCATTCCAGGAAGATCAGAGTTAACGGCTGTTTCAAGCACGGCATCGATCAGTTTTCCTTGAAGGACAATGGTTTCCAAATTTCCTAAAGAGGCTGCTTTGCTTTGAGGAAAGCTAGAGGTTTGCGTCGTCTGTTGAAAACGAGAGTTGGAATCGGAGAGAGTAGAGGGTCCTCCATTATTTGAAGAAGGGATTTCTTTTTCTTCTGAAGAAGCAGTTGCTTTGCTTACAGATCCTCCTTGATAAATTACAATTCCTGATTTTAAACGTGCTTGTTTGAAAGCTTCGGCTTGCTTTAGCTTTGCCATCTCCTCTTCAGATAAAGTTTTATCCGGAGGAGGTGAATAAGAAGGCTTCGTTTCAGGATTAGCCGTAGTCGATCGTTTTCCCGCAGGTTCAAATTTTTCGTTCTCTTGAGTGAGTTCATCCTTTGTTTTTTTGCCACCATGATTTGTGACAAACCAGCCTACCGCCATCACTCCAAGAATAAACAGAACAAGAATTCCATAATTCTTTTTAGGATTCTTGTTTTCAAGTAATGACTCACGATTCAGTTTGGAATTATTTTCTTCTGAATGAATCTCAAATTCTTTTGGAATATTTTCTTCTTCTTGATTGTATGATTCCTCAGAGTTTTGTGAATTGTGATTTTCAACCATTCGATTTCTCCGGTAGGTAGGCTTGAAATTGTTTAGAAGAGGAATTCAAGTTTGCTTTGTTGATGATACGACCGACTATTTTCTTTCTTCTCAAAATAAGTTGAGAAGCGACTCGCTCAATGACAACGTACGGTCCTTCGATACGGTAGTTAACGAGAGATTCTTTGTTCTCTTCATTAAGAAGAAAGATTGCTGGAAGGTCAGTAAGATTTTTGAACTGAAGATAAGTAAATTCTCCGTTATCAAAAGCTCGGATTAGACCGCTCTTTTTATTTTTCTTAATCTCATAATTAAAATTGTAGTCCGCAGGTGAAATAGCTTTAACAATTGGAACACTTCCGTTTTCTCTTCCTTTCACCTCTAAATCTTTTGGATATTCAAAGCGGACAAGATAGGTAGAGCCAGTTTGCTTAAAACGGGTGGTAAGTAGACTAAAATAATAAGTCCGTTTATTGGTGACAACCGTCAAATTCGTACGAGGATTTTGCTCAACCGGTTTTAGAAACAATCGATTTGCGACAGGAATGACCTGCCAAGCAATTGAGTCTCCAATTGAGGCAACTTGAACTATTTCCTGATCCGAAAATTCAATCGTAGTTTGAAATCCATACGTTGCATATATTTCATAAACTTCATTGGGACTGTAGACCGTGTGACGGATTCTCTGATCCGTTCCCAGTGGTCTTGGATATTGTTTTGCTTGCACTGAAGTTGCGATAAACAGCACAAACAAAAGGATGGAATATTTGAAGATTTTCATTTGATGATCTCCTGATCTAATCGGTAGGAAAGGACTTGAAAGCCTAATGGATTATTGAACCGATCGGCTTCATCCATTGGCGAATTGACATAACGGTAGGTGAGAATCGCGACCCAATAATCCTCACGATTCTCATTTCTTTGATTTTCGGTGGTAACAAATCTAATTTGTGCAGTTTTTTTGTTCTTATCGAGAAATGAAACAGAACTGATTCGAACGGTACGAGTTCCTATGTTTTTATATTTGTCTACAGGACTGTTCGGATTGAGATTACTGACAGAATCATCAAATCTCTTTGATTCCTCAGAGGAAGACATCAGTCGCACCAAATCGTAATTTCGGTTGAGATCTTGTGGATCATAGGTTTCCCGAGCGATGATATATTTTACTATGAATGATTTCGTAACTGCTTCGTCTTGAGTAAGATTCGCTTCGTTTGAGTCTTTTAACGGTTTCAAAACTGTTGTCATTCCACTCTTGTTGTCGACTTGAATCACATAAGGTTCTACACTCTTCAATGGAGTAACAAAAACTAAGGCAAGAGCTTGAATGACCGCTAAGCCAATTCCAATCAGTCCTACCAAGAACCAACGATTGCGGCTTATGACGGCGGATTGATAAAGATCTTGGTACCACTCAGCCACGACAGGATCGTCTTTGTAAGTTTGATTCAAATTTTTAAAACTCATAAGCAGTTTAAGTTTTGTTAACAGTCCCTAAAGGGTAGGAACTGGATCTTTCTGGGGAAGAAGAGATCCAGTTTTTATAAGAGGGGTTTGAGGAGGGACCTAGGGTTGATGGAGCAGGAATTTTATTTTGAGAATTTATAAAAACTTTTCGATTTGCCGATTCTCGAATTTGTCCGTAGAGTTTTTGGGCTCTTTGATAAATTTTTTTGCTTCCCCAATTCATTGCGAGAGCCCCTCCTTTAGCTATTTGAGAGCCTGTCCACTTTGATGCATTCGAAAGAGGACGATTCACAAATCGGCTAAAAGAGCCAAAGGTAGAAAGGGCAATGCCACCTCCTAAGGAAGAGGCGATACGATTGACTTGAGCAAAGAGGAGAGTGGAAATACAACCGATAAGAAGAAATGGAGTTACATCTATCATTCGAACCGCTTCTCCAGCTTGATCAATTTTTTGAACTGAATCTTGCATGATAGAGAGAACTAAGGCGAGAAGAGCGTAGGTGAGTATAGGAACAAGGGCAAAATTAACTAGGTAATTAAGCCAACCTTGAAATAATCCTCGAGTGCTTTTCCAGAGAGCGAATGTAACAAATAAAGGAGCAAGAGAAAGAAGAATAGCGAGTCCCAGCTTTGAAAGAACTAAAAGAAACAGAGCATATCCGGTAAGAAGTAGTGTTCCAACAAATACTAAAAGTCCTGTTAAAATAATGCCTATATTGAAAGTGATTGCTTTCTTAAATATTCGAATAGCACAATCCATTCCTACATCGAAAAGTGCTCCTAATTGTTGGCTAGGATCAATTCCTCCAGTTAAAGCTCCGGTGACTTTATCGGGACCTGAAGTAAAAACATTGTAGAAAAAAATCGTGAACATTCCCCAGTTCGTCGCCAACTCAAAAATAATAAAAGCCTTCAAAATATGGCGACTCATCTGTTGAGCATTTCCCGGTAGAACTCCCTGGAGAATAGCAACACCGTATAAACCAATATAAACTACCAGCAGAAGATGTAGCTCTGCTGAATGCCTAGCGACAACTGCTTGGTAACTCTGAGCGGTATAGTGCAGA
>CAZQOW010000017.1:0-21411 GCA_964595045.1 uncultured Pseudomonadota bacterium | reverse complement strand
GTTTTATTATCCGAAAGAAAATAGCCGAGTCAAAAATCAAAGGAGCAGAGTTACAGGCGAATCAAATCATCGAAGAGGGTAAAAAGAAGATTGAAAATCTCAAAAAAGAAGCGGAGCTTGAGGTAAGAGATCAACGTCTTCAGGCAAAATCCCAAATTGAAGAGGAGATTAAAAATCGCAAACAAGATATATTGAGCTTAGAAAAGCGACTCAATCAAAAAGAGGAAAATCTTGACCGAAAAGTCGAATCTCTTGAAAGTCGTGAACAGGAAGTTCTGAGACGTTCCAAACAATTAGAATTAAAAGAGACTGAACTAAAAGGGGCAGAAGGAAAATATCAAACTCTTTTAGAAGAGGGAAAAAGAACTTTGGAAAAAGTGGCGGGGATGACTGGTGAAGAAGCAAAAAAGAAATTAACCGACATGATGCTTGAAGAGGCAAAAACAGATGCTGGAAAGCTAATTCGCAGGATTGAAGAAGAAGCAAAAAATGAAGCGGACAAAAAAAGTAGAAAAATCATTACACAAGCACTTGAAAGAATTTCAGGAGAGTGGGTCGCTGAAAAAACGATTACAGTAGTAAATCTTCCTAATGATGAAATGAAGGGGAGAATTATAGGTCGAGAAGGAAGAAATATTCGAACGATTGAACAGATGACCGGTGTTGATCTGATTATCGATGACACCCCCAATGCGGTGATTTTATCGACCTATAATCCCGTTCGACGAGAAGTGGCTCGAATTGTTCTCGAACGTCTCATTCAAGATGGAAGAATTCATCCGAGTCGTATTGAAGAGATGGTCGAGAAGGTGAGTCGTGAAATCGATCAGCAGATCAAAGAAGCGGGTGAGGCGGCTGTTTTTGAGTTGGGAATTCACGGAATCCATCCAGAGTTGATCAAGCTTTTGGGAATGTTGAAATTTAGAACCAGCTTTGCTCAAAATGTTTTAACTCATTGCATTGAAGTCGGTTTTCTTTGCGGAATGATGGCGGCCGAACTCGGAATGAATGAAAAGCTCGCAAGACGTGCTGGTCTTTTACATGATGTGGGTAAGGCGGTCAGTCATGAAGTAGAAGGCTCCCATGCGATCATCGGTGCGGACTTTGCTAAGAAGTATGGGGAAGATCCTCGGGTCGTTCACGCGATTGCAGCGCATCATGAAGATGTGCCACAAGAAACCGCTTTGGCTCATTTAGTTGATGCAGCTGATGCCTTATCGGGTGCAAGACCAGGGGCCAGAAGTGAAGTGCTCGAATCTTACATTAAACGGGTCGAAGATCTTGAAAAGATCGCAACCTCTTTCCCTGGAGTTGGAAAAGCATTTGCGATTCAGGCCGGTCGAGAGATTCGAGTGATGGTTGAAAATGAATCGATTGACGATGACAAGGCGGCGATGATTTCGAGAGATATTGCACGAAGAATCGAAGATGAATTGACTTATCCTGGACAGATAAAAGTAACTGTCATTCGAGAACTTCGAGCGGTGGAGTATGCGAAATAAATAGACCAAAAAGTTAGGGGTTAAGAGAGTGGGGAGTTAGGAAATACAAATATTCAACTCCTAACCCATAACTCTAACCGTTTTTAATGAACATCCTCTTTATCGGTGACATTTTTGGAGAAGCGGGAAGAGAAGCTGTGAAAAAGCTTGTTCCGAAGCTTCGCTCTTCTTTGAAGCTCGATTTCGTCATTGCGAATTGTGAGAATGTGGTGAACGGGCTTGGCGTAAATCCGAAAACGGCCGAGGAGCTTTTTGAAGCGAAAATCGACGTTCTCACTTCTGGAAATCATATTTATCATTTTAAAGAAATTTTTCCATACATTCAGGGAAATCCCCGACTATTGAAACCTTTAAATTATTTGGCGACCACTCCAGGGCGGGGCAGTTGGGTAGGAGAGGTGTACGCTGGAGTTCGGATCGCTGTGATCAATTTGATCGGACAAGTTTTTATGGCTCCTGCGGATAGCCCATTTGCGGCGGTCGATCGCGAATTAAATAATCTAAGAGGTCAGTATGATATTGCCATTGTTGATATGCATGCGGAAACAACGAGTGAAAAGATGGCGATGGGAAGATATTTAGATGGACGTGTTGCTGCGGTTCTTGGAACACATACGCATGTTCCTACTGCCGATGAAGCAATTTTTCCAGGCGGGACTGCCTATATTAGCGATGTCGGAATGAGTGGACCTTATGATTCTGTGATCGGAATGGATAAAGAGATTGTCATTCAAAAATATACTACCGGTATTCCAGTTCGTTACCAACCTGCGAAGCAGGATGCACGCTTATCGGCTGTTCTATTGGAAGTGGAAGAGAGTAATGGAAAAGCAAAATCGATTCGACGAATTCAGGAGAGAGTTTCATGAAAGCGGTTTCTGAACAGCTAGAGCTGATCAAACGGGGAACAGTAGAAATTATTTCTGAAGCAGAGCTTGAAAAAAAACTTCTTACGCAAAAGCCGCTTCGAATCAAGGCAGGTTTTGATCCAACCGCGTCTGATCTGCATCTGGGGCATACCGTCCTTCTTCAAAAATTAAAACATTTTCAGGATTTGGGTCATCAGGTGATTTTTTTGATTGGCGATTTTACAGCGCTCATTGGAGATCCTACTGGCCGATCGGCCACCCGTCCGCTTTTAAACCTCGAACAGATTCGTGACAATGCAAAAACCTACACCGATCAGGTTTTTAAAATACTCGATAAAACCAAGACTGAAGTTCGCTGCAATAGCGAGTGGTTGGCAAATATGAATCTCGTTCAATGGGCTGACCTTGCGTCTAAACAAACAGTCGCAAGGCTTTTGGAGCGGGATGATTTTCAGAAACGAATTGCCGAGAAAAAAGAGATTTCGCTTCTTGAGCAGTTTTATCCTCTTTTTCAGGCGTATGATTCTATCCAACTCAAGGCAGATGTGGAGTTGGGAGGAACCGATCAAAAATTCAATCTGCTGATGGGTCGGACTTTGCAAAGTCGCTATCAACAAGCTCCGCAAGTTGTTCTCACTTTACCGCTGCTCGAGGGAACTGATGGCGTTCAGAAAATGAGTAAGTCCTACGGGAATTATATCGGTATCACTGAATCTCCCAGCGAGATGTTCGGAAAGATGATGCGACTTTCCGATGAATTGATGTGGCGATATTATGAATTGCTCAGTGATCATTCTTCTGCCGAAATATCTTCTCTTCAACAAAAAGTGAAAGAGGGGAGTTACCATCCCAAGCAGGCGAAAGTTGATTTGGCGAAAGAGATTGTCTCTAGGTTCCACTCCATTCATGAAGCGAATCATGCCGCAGAAGAGTTTGAAAAAGTTTTTAAAATGAAAGAGATTCCTGAGGATATTGAAGAAGTGGTTTTAAAAGCTTCAACAGAAAAAAAATCGCTCGTCCAGCTTTTGACAGAAGTTCATTTAACCCCGAGTAACTCCGATGCAAAGCGGATGATTGCCCAAGATGCGGTCAGTATCAACGGATCAAAGGTGTCTGATATCAAACAGGAGATTGACTCGAAAGGGGAATATCTTTTGAAAGTCGGAAAACGGAAATTCAAAAAGGTAAAGTTTGTTTGAGCTGTTTTCTTGTTTTCGTCTGTTGACTGCAAAAGAACAGTTGAAGTAAACCGGTAAAAGTTGGGCGAATTTATCCGTTCATTTAAAGGTGGTGATATGAGTCAAAATGCGGTGGTAGAAACGAAATTGAGCCAGTTTGCATTAACTTATCGAGGAAAAGTCCGAGATATCTATGAAATTGATGGAAAGCTTTTGATTGTTACCACCGATCGAATTTCAGCATTTGATTATGTTTTACCGACGCCGGTTCCAAACAAAGGAAAAATTTTGACCGAGCTTTCGGTTTATTGGTTTAAACAGACAGAGTTGATTCTCCCGAATCATCTCATTTCAACCGATATTTCCCCTTATGCAGCCAATGAGGAAGAACGGGAAATGTTGGCCGGTCGAAGTATGGTGGTGAAAAAAGTCGAACGGCTTCCGGTGGAAGCGATTGTTCGGGGATATATTACCGGGAGTGCTTGGAAAGATTATCAAAAAAATGGAGAGGTGAATGGATTAAAACTCCCCTCAGCTCTTCACGATGGTGATCGGCTTCCCGAACCTATTTTTACCCCGACCACAAAAGCAGAACTTGGAGAGCATGATGCTCCGCTCACGTTTGATCAAGTCATTGAAAAAATCGGAAAACGTTGGGCGGAAGGGATGAGAGAGATTTCCATTCGAATTTTTGATGCTGCAAGTCGGAAAGCCGAGTGCAAAGGACTTTTGCTCGCCGATACCAAAATGGAATTTGGAATTTTAAATGACAAGCTGATCTTGATTGATGAACTATTAACCCCTGACTCTTCCCGTTTCTGGCTTGCGGCAGAGTATCAGCCCGGCAAAGCATTGAATCCATGGGACAAACAGTTGGTAAGAGATTATTTGTTAAAATCTGATTGGGACAGAAAAAGCAATCCGCCTGCTTTGCCCGAAGAGATTGTGAAAGAAACCTTCTATCGCTATCAAACCATAGCAGAAAAGTTGATGAGTTGATTTTATGATTCCACGTTATTCACGCGCCGAAATGACCCAAATTTGGACTGACGATGCAAGATTCCAAAAGTGGCTAGAGATTGAAGTTGCCGCCTGCGAAGCTTGGGCGAAGCTGGGAGTGATTCCCAATTCCGCTGTCGCAAAAATTAGATCGAAGGCGAAATTTTCCACTCAAAGAATTCTCGATTTAGAAAAAATTGTAAAACATGATATGATTGCGTTTGTGACCTCTGTTGCTGAATCGGTCGGTAAAGAGGGGAGATATTTGCATCTCGGCTTAACTTCTTCGGATGTGCTCGATACTGCTTTAGCAGCCCAGTTAAAAGATGCGGGATTATTGATTCGAAAAGATCTCCAACAGTTATTAGCGGTCATTCGAAAAAAAGCATTTCAATATAAGAACACTCCTCAAATCGGAAGAAGCCACGGAATTCATGCCGAGCCGATCACCTTCGGGCTTAAGTTTGCCGTCTGGTATGAAGAGATAAAACGACAGCTGGCTCGTCTCGATGAAGCGATTGAAACGATTAGTTATGGAAAAATTTCTGGTGCAGTCGGAACATTTGCCAATATCGACCCACGAATTGAAGCTTATGTTTGTAAAAAAATGGGATTAAAACCGGCACCTGTTTCTACCCAGATTGTTCAGCGTGATCGGCATGCTCATTTTTTTACAACGCTTGCGCTCATTGCCTCTTCCGTTGAAAAGATTGCGACAGAGATTCGTCATCTCCAGAGAACCGAAGTTTTGGAGGCCGAAGAATTTTTTAGCGAAGGTCAAAAAGGATCTTCTGCCATGCCGCACAAGCGAAACCCGATCCTTTCCGAAAATCTTTGTGGATTGGCAAGAATCGTCCGATCAAATTCCATCGCTGCCATGGAAAATGTGGCGCTTTGGCATGAGCGGGATATTTCCCATTCTTCAGTTGAGCGAGTCATCGGCCCCGATAGTACGATTTTAGTTGATTTCATGCTTCATCGATTAATTGGTCTGTTAGAAAAGCTGATTGTTTATCCTGAGAATATGATGAAAAACCTGAATCAGTTGAAAGGGCTTGCCTATTCTCAGCAAATTCTTTTAGAGCTGGTAAAAAAGGGATTAACTCGAGAAGAAGGATATAAAATTGTCCAAAGAAATGCGATGAGAGCTTGGCGATCCGGAAAAGAATTTAAAGAAGAAATCTGGAGTGATCCGGAAATTCAAAATTATTTTTCCAAAGCAGAAATCGATCGGCACTTCAATCTTTCACATCATTTAAAACAGGTCGATACAATTTTTAAAAGGGTATTCAAAAAATGAAAGCACGAATCTACGTCACCTTAAAAAAAGGGGTTTTGGATCCGCAAGGAAAAGCGATTCAACATTCGCTCGGTTCACTCGGATACGAAAATATCAATGAGGTGAGAGTTGGAAAATTTTTTGAAATAGAAAGTCGAGAAAAAATTTCGGAAAAACAGTTAAAAGAAATGGCAGAAAAACTTCTCTCTAATACTGTAATTGAAGATTATAAAATTGAAATCAATGAATAAATTCTCAAATAAAAATTTTTTATTTCTTTTGTTTCTTTTTTTCCCTCTTTTTATTTCATTTCGATCTGTTCATGCCGAAGATGTTTTGCAGCATCCTGAAATTGTAAAAGCTCAAGAGTTTAATCCTCGAAAAGGTTTTTTTCTTTCTTGGGGACCACTGTTTGGAGGAGAGTTAAGGGTATTAGAGCAGTTCGTGGGAGGGGCAGAGTTGAGATTTGGCGGAGGAATTACTGAAAAAACGCTTCTCTATTCTGAAACCGCTTTTATGTATACGAATCATCAAGAGCTCGACTATTTCACTGTTCTTGAGCAGGTAAAAGTTCAGCATTTTGTTTATCATGAATTATATTTCAACTTTGGAGTTGGTATTGCGGTGGGTAATATTGCTCCAATCAGTGCACCTACTACCTCGGCCACAAAAATTGGAGTGAGTTCATCAGTTCAATTAGGATATGAATTTCGAATGACCAAGAAGTTTGCCGTGAGCCCTGAGGTTGGACTTTATTATCATCATCTGGGTGAGTCTCAAGATTTTATTTCACCGATGGTAGATCTGAATATAAGCTGGTATTTTTAGACTTTTATGTATCCTTTTCATTTTATACTTTTTCCGATTCTTTTTATTCTCCTTTCAGGGACTATTTTCTGGGTTTGGGTTCTCATCGATTGTCTGACGAATGAACCTAATAGCAGTGATCCAAACAACAACAATTCGAAAATCCTCTGGGTATTGGTAATCACTTTGACACATTGGATTGGTGCAATTATTTATGTTTTAGTTCGACGTCCTCAAAGAATTAAAGAAACGGGACGTTGAGCTTTAGGGGATTGATCGTTTAACCTCCTCTTAAATTATTCGAAAAAAATTATGAAATTTGGCATTGTAGTATTTCCAGGCTCTAATTGTGATCAAGATTGTTTTTATTTCGTTAAAAACGTTTTGAAGCAGGAAGCTTTTTATATCTGGCACAAAGAGACTATTCTTCCCAAGGTTGATTGTGTGATTCTTCCCGGTGGTTTTTCTTACGGAGATTACCTTCGCTGTGGTGCGATTGCCCGGTTTTCTCCAATTCTAAAAGAAATCGTCAAATTCGCCAATCAAGGAGGGTCAGTCGTTGGAATTTGCAATGGCTTTCAAATCCTTACCGAATCGCATCTTCTTCCCGGTGCACTTCTTCGAAATCGTGATCTCCACTTTATTTGTAAAAATGTTTTTTTAAGAGTCGAAAGTGATCGTTCGATTTTTACCAAAAATATTTCTCCTAACACAGTTCTCAAAATGCCGATTGCCCACGGAGATGGAAATTATTTTATTGATGCTGATGGATTGAAATCTCTTCACGATCATCAGCAAATTGTTTTGCGATATTCAAATGAAAAAGGGGAAGTGAGTGAATCGAGCAATCCAAACGGCTCCCTCGAAAATATTGCCGGTATCTGCAATCAACAAGGAAACGTTTTGGGACTGATGCCTCATCCTGAACGAATTGCTGAACTCCTTCTCGGTGGCGAAGATGGAAAGAAAATTTTCGAGGCTTTTTTATGACATTCCAAATTACCCCGCAAATCGTGGCTGATCATGGGCTGAAAGAAGATGAGTATCAAAAAATACTTTCTTTATTAGGTCGAGAACCAAACTTCACCGAGCTTGGGATATTTTCAGCGATGTGGTCGGAACATTGCAGCTATAAATCTTCGAAAATTTATTTAAGAAAACTTCCCACCCAAGGAAAACAGATTCTCCAAGGCCCTGGCGAAAATGCAGGAGTCGTTGATATAGGAGATGGCCTCGCCGTTGCTTTCAAGATGGAGTCACATAATCACCCTTCTTTCATTGAGCCTTATCAAGGGGCTGCCACTGGAGTCGGTGGAATTCTTCGCGATGTTTTTACGATGGGGGCACGTCCGATTGCCAATCTAAATTCTCTTCGTTTCGGAGATGCAAAAGATCCAAAAACAAAATTTCTGGTGAATGGAGTGGTCGGTGGAATCTCCGGTTATGGAAACTGTGTCGGAGTCCCAACCGTTGCTGGAGAAGTCTATTTCGATGCTTGTTACAATCAGAATATTTTGGTGAATGCGATGACGGTCGGGCTGATTCGACCGGGAGAAAATCTTCTCAAGGGGATTGCAGCCGGTATTGGAAATCCGGTGATCTATGTCGGCTCAAAAACCGGGCGTGATGGAATTCACGGTGCAACTATGTCGAGCAGTGAGTTTGACGATTCGACGGAAGAGAAACGACCGACGGTTCAAGTCGGTGATCCCTTTACAGAAAAATTACTCCTCGAAGCATGCCTCGAATTGATGAAAAAAGATTATCTGGTCGGAATTCAAGATATGGGAGCTGCCGGCTTAACCTCTTCCTCCTTTGAAATGGCTGCAAGAGCTGGAACCGGAATGGATCTTAATTTAGATGAAGTCCCGACTCGTGAACAAAAAATGACCGCTTATGAGTTAATGCTTTCGGAGTCGCAAGAAAGAATGTTGCTAGTTGTGAAAAAAGGATTTGAAGAAGAGGCAAAAAAGATTTTTGAGAAATGGGATCTGGATGCTGCTGTGGTTGGGTTGGTCACTGATAGCAAAAGAGTTCGAATTACTCATCACGGAGAAATCGTGGCCGATCTTCCGATCGATCCACTTGTCAATCAGGCTCCAGTCTATGAAAGACCTATTCGGGAGCCCGATTACTTTTTGAAACTAAACTCTTTTCGATCCGATTCGATTTCTGACAAAAACCTCGACTACAATTCGATTCTTACTCAATTATTAAGCAGCCCGAATCTTTCTTCCCGTCGTTGGGTGTGGGAACAGTATGATCATATGGTGATGACTAATACCGTCACTCTCCCAGGCTCTGATGCAGCAGTCCTCCGAATCAAAGAGTCGAATAAGGGGATTGCATTGAAAGTTGATTGCAACTCACGATATTGCTATTTGAATCCCCGCCAAGGAGCAAAAATTGCGGTCGCTGAGGCGGCGAGAAATGTGGTTTGCGCCGGAGGAAAACCGCTCGCCATTACAAACTGTTTAAATTTTGGAAATCCAGAAAAGCCGGAAGTGATGTGGCAGTTTAAAGAAGCGGTTGAGGGGATTTCGGAAGCTTGTCAAGCGCTTGGTACACCTGTAACAGGGGGGAATGTCAGCTTTTACAATGAAACCAAAGGGGAGGCAATTTATCCAACTCCCACAATCGGAATGGTTGGTGTTTTAGAAGATATCTCCTATCAAACGACCCAATTTTTTAAACAAGCGGACGATCTGATTTTTTTGGTCGGAGAAACTTTTGGTGAGTTGGGTGGATCTGAATATTTAAAGTTGATCCATCAAAAGGTGGAAGGGCCGATCCCCAAAATAGATTTAGATAAAGAGATGCTAACCCAAAGTTTTGTGATGCAGGCAATCCGAAAAGGTTTTGTCAAAAGTGCGCACGATCTTTCGGAAGGTGGACTAGCCGTTTCAGTCGCTGAGAGTTGTATCACCGGTTCGAATCTGTTGGGAGCAACGTTAGAAGTTTCACCGAAAATTTGTCCAGAGGCTTTTCTGTTTGGTGAATCGCAAAGCCGAGTGATTTTGTCGATCGATCCAAAAAACAAAAAACTGTTTCTTGAGCTTGCAACCAAACTCCAATGTCCAGTGGAAGAAATTGGTGTGGTACAAAATAATCCGGTTTTATCTATTTCATCCCTTATTCATATCAATTGCCTAGACCTTCAAAAAAAATGGCAAAGCGGTTTGGATCAGATCGTGAATTAGCTATTTACTGTATATTCTTACCCAATAATTTTACTTTTCTGAAGCAGAGCAGAAAAAGCATTTGAAGAAGAAAAACCCCCATCATCCCCAAATTCATTTTCCCCGCACTCTTAGATAAAGAACAACTTCCTCCCTCGATTGGTTGTGGTCCATTGATTTGAAGCGCTGTAGTTGTTGAAGCCGTGGTAGTGCTTGCTTGTACCGTCTTGTTTCCAACCCCGGTTGAGGTTTCAGCCCCAGTCACTGTGAGCTTAATGGTAACTGTTTGGGAAATCGCATTCGGAGGAGCCTGATAGATAGCGGTTGCGCTGGTTGGATTTAAAATTGTTCCTGCATTTGCAAGGTTTCCGGTTGAGCTAGAGATAATCTCCCAGAGGTAAGTAGGGTTTGCAATATCGGTACTGCTTTCAAGAGTGACAGAGGCTCCATTCGATCCGACTGTGACGGTATTCCCTGCGGGAACTGTAATAGTGACACTTCCTGAGGGAGGAGGGGAACTGTCAGTGATGGTTCCAATTCCTTGGCTGGTGCCAAGAGTTCCGTTGACCGGACTGCTCAAATTGACAAAAAAGGTTTTATTTCCCTCATTCCCTGGAGGAGTCAAGGTTTCTACCACAATATTCTGGCTCGTAACTCCAGGAATAAAAGTTAAGGTTCCTGAAGTAGCGGAGTAATTGACTCCGTCAATCGCGGTCCCATTGGCGGTCGAGTAGTTCACAGTGACCGTTAATCCGTATGAGTTTGCCAAAGAAACGGTAAAAGTTACTGGGCTTCCCTTGGCAGCCGAAGCATCATTGATACTAATGGCTGGTTCTGGTGAATATTCGACTGCACCAATATCAACTCCCGTATCACTCGTTGGATACGGTCTTGTATTTCCATAAAGGTCAATATCAGGTGCCCCTGACATAACGCTGGTGCCAGCCCCTAAAATATTGGAGTTTGAACCGGGAGAAAGAGTGGTGATCGCAAAAGTGTTCCCTACAGATCCAAATGTAGTCATGTCATCACCTGCGTTACCTGCGGTTGCGGTAGTCAGCGTGTTCGAGGTGTTAGATACAATCAAAAAGTAGGCTGGAACTGTGCTTGATCCAACGGTTCGGTTGACATTAGGAGTGACAAAAAAACCGGCCCATTGATTGGTTGTCCAAGCGGCACCAGTTGCTTGAAGGGTCGAGGAGGTCAAAGCAGCAGAAGTCCCGCTGGCCATTTCAAAAAATAAGGGAGAGTCTGTCAGTCCCGCTGTTCCACTACCGCTGACATAGTCTGTTGTGTTTCCAAAAGCATCATTATTGACACAGGTTGAGAGAGTGCAACTTGAAAAACCGTTATTTCCGCCGAAAGCAACGTTGTTGGTTCTTACACAAGAATTGAAAGCGGTTCCGCTCGCTTGTAAGACTGTATTATTAATAACGCCATTACTTCCAAAACAGCTGACTCCTGCATTTGCGTATAAGATGATATTATTTTGAACAAGTAAGGAACCGGCTCCGGTGACTGAAAAGATCCCATTTCCTCCATGAGGAATGATGATGTTGTTTTCGATAATTGGAAAACTGCTGGCGCTCAAAGTTGTTTGGGTTGAACCATTCGATTCTAAAATGAAGTTTTTGACAATACTGGCATTGCTTTCACCGTCATTGAAGATAAATAAATTTGTCATCGAAGGACTGACCAATCGGGTTAGATTGTCTCCTTGAAGACCCGACCCTTGTAATATGACATTTTTACCTGGACCAAAATCGATCGTGCTTCCTTGATTGTATGTCCCAGGGCCCACAAGGATTGTGTCTCCGGTAGCTGCAACAACGGTTAATGCATGTTGAATCGTAAGGCAGGCATCGGTGGTGTTATTTGTACAACCATTCGTATCACTCCCAGTGGTGGTCACATAATAGGTAGTTGCATTAGCCAGGGAGGAAAGTAAAACGAGGCAAATAAATAATGTGGGTAAAAATATATAAAACTTTCTTCTCATGTGAGTGATAAAGGTTTTCACTTTCCCCTCCTTTATTTATTTTTATTTGTATTATTTAAGAATTGTCTCAAAAATTTTTCTTAATAGTTAGTAAAATTTTACTTTTTTATAAAATAAGTGACAATTTTTTCAATGAATTGTCCCTTGAACTTGGGGTTGACCATCTTTCTCAGAAACGATACATAACCTTCGAATTTCGACCCTATCACCAACCAGGAAAAATAATTATGTGCGGAATCGTTGGAGTTTATAACCATCCTGAAGCAGCCAAAATCGCCTATTTGGGGCTTTATGCCCTTCAACATCGAGGGCAAGAGTCGGCTGGGATTGTCACCAATGATGGAACTCGTCTCTACTCCCAACGGGAAATGGGGCATGTGGCCGACATCTTTTCTGAAGAAAGCTTTAAGAAACTCCCCGGTTCCAGTGCGATTGGTCATGTTCGCTATTCGACTGCAGGTTCTTCTGAACTAAAAAATTGCCAACCTTTTATTGTCGATTACGCCCGGGGTGGGATTGCGATTGCTCATAACGGAAATCTAGTGAATGCGGTGACCCTCCGATCTGAATTCGAGGCACATGGTTCAATTTTCCAGTCGACGATGGATACCGAAGTGATTATTCATCTGATCGCTTCCTCAAAGCAGAGCTCACTGATTGATCGAATTAGTTATGCGTTGGGAGAGGTAAAAGGGGCTTACTCTCTTCTTTTCCTGACCGAGACTCGACTGATCGCGGCGAGAGATCCTCACGGTTTTCGTCCTCTCGTTTTGGGAGATCTGAATGGGTCACCCGTTTTTGCCTCTGAAACCTGCGCACTTGATTTGATTGAGGCAAAATTTGTCAGGGATGTCGAACCGGGTGAAATTATTGTGGTGGATCAGCAAGGAATGAAATCCTATTTCCCCTTTAAAAAGCAAAAATCGGCAAAGTGTATTTTTGAATATATTTATTTTGCTCGTCCCGATTCCACCCTTGATGGAAAAAATGTTTATGAAATCCGAAAAGGATTTGGACGAGAATTGGCAAAAGAACATCCAGTTGAGGCAGATATTGTAGTGCCGATTCCCGACTCTGGAGTTCCTGCTGCGATTGGTTATGCTGAAGAATCTAAAATCCCTTTTCAAATGGGATTGATTCGAAATCATTATGTTGGAAGAACTTTTATTGAACCTCAAGATAGTATTCGGCACTTCGGTGTAAAAGTGAAATTGAATGCGGTTCGGGAAGTTTTAAAAGGAAAAAGGGTGATTTTGATTGATGATTCGATTGTGCGTGGAACCACATCCAGAAAAATTATCAAGATGATCAAAGAAGCAGGTGCCAAAGAAGTGCATTTTCGAATTTCTTCTCCTCCCACGATCTGGCCCTGTTTTTACGGGATTGATACTCCCACCCGAAAAGAGCTGATTGCAGCAACTCATAGTCTCGATGAAATTACCCAATACTTAACCTGTAACACGCTTGCTTATCTCTCACCCGAAAGACTTTATTATTTTCAAAAAAACGGTTCCCAAGGATTTTGCGATGCCTGTTTTACCGGGAAATTTCCAGTTCCACTCACCGATCATCCCGAGATTAAACAGATTACCCTTTGGGAGAAAGAGGCGGTATGATTTCTGATTTTTTTCAATTTAATTTACCGACAAAAATTATTTTTCAGGCTGGAATTTCTAAAGATTTTTCCAATGAGTTGGGGAGTTTTGGAATTTCTAGTTTGTTGATTATTACTGATAAATTTTTATTTGATTCCGGATTAATCAATCCGATTGTCGAAGGGATAAAAAATTCTGGAATTGAGAAAATAGTGATTTTTTCAGAGGTTCCACCCAATTCAGAAATTAAGATAGTTCAAAAAGCGGCTGATCTCGGAAAATCGATTGACGCCGATGGGATTTTGGCGATCGGCGGTGGAAGTGTGATGGATACAGCTAAAGCGGCCAACATCCTCCTCAGTATGGGTGGAGATTTGGTCAATGATTATTCAGGCGCGCAAACCTTGACGGCACCACTTAAACCTTTGATTGCCATTCCTACAACCGCGGGAACAGGAAGTGAAGTTACTAAAGTCGCTGTGATTTTAGATGAAGAAAAAGAGGTCAAACTTTCTTTTGTCGATCGCTTTTTGGTTCCAAATCTTGCAGTCCTTGATCCTGAATTGACTTTATCTCTTCCTCCCAAATTGACCGCAATGACTGGAATGGACGCGCTCACTCATGCAATCGAAGCATTTACTTCACTGGAAAAAAATCCCTTTTCTGACGGGTTGGCGATGAAAGCGATTCAATTGGTTTTTGACTATCTTCCGCTTGCCGTGAAAGAGGGGAAAAATCTTCAGGCAAGAAGCGCGCTTCTTACCGCGTCGAATATGGCCGGCGTTGCCTTTGATCATGCGATGGTGGGAGTGGTTCATTCAATGAGCCATGCGACCGGCGCGATTTCTCATGTCCCTCATGGATTAGCGAATAGTATTCTTCTTCCTTGGGGTATGGAATACAACTTCGAGGTGGCAAAAGAAAACTATGCCGCGTTGGCACTTCCTTTAAAAATCAATGTTTCCTCGTTGTCGATCGATGAACAGGCAAAAGCGGTGATTCAAAAAGTGGTCAGTTTAAGGCAAGAATTAAAAACGATTTGTGATCTTCCTGATCGTTTAAAAGATGCCCAGGTCAAAGAATCCGATCTTTCTAAGATTGCCGGATTGGCGGTCGAAGATGGCTCAAGTTTCTATAATCCAAGAGAAGTTGTCGAAGAAGAAATCTTGAAAACCTTACAGAAAGCGTATTAGAGAAGATGATAATCCTGAGGGTTAAGCCAGCCGGTTAAAACCGGATAGCTTAATTTCCACAGAGTTTATAACGTTGATCATAAAGGAGAAATATTATGGCCTATTTTGAAAATAGCGAAAGACTCCAAGAAGTTTTGGGAGGATTTTTCAAAAATTTGATTGAAGATCCTTCGATTGGCCCAAAATTAAAAGCATCCGGTTTAGTTTTAAGATTTTCTTATACCGAGCCAAGCTTAACCATTACTGTCGATTGTTCGAAAGAGCCGGTTCAAATCCTTTTTAATGACACCACCTTGAAACCTGAAGTCGAAATGAGTATGAAAGCCGATGTGGCTCACCGTTTCTGGTTTGGAAAAGTGAATCTGCTCGCTGCACTGACAAGACGTGAAATGGTGGCAAAAGGGCCGATTCCAAAAGTTTTAAAATTGTTACCGGTCATCAAACCTGCATATGATTTGTATCCGAAGTATCTACAGGAAAAAGGGTTTAACCAATTATTGATTTGATTCTATTACAGGGGGCGACCTGCTGGGTCGCCCTCGTTATTTGATTTGTCATAAATGTTAGTTTTATCGCCAACATTTTTAGGGCGATCCAGCAGGTCGTCCCTACATAAAAAATTCTTCTGGAGAATTTATGTCCCTCTCATATGACTTAACCCACGAACAAGAAATGTTAAGAAAAACGATTCGTGATTTTGCCGAAGGGGAGATTTTACCTGTTCGTCAAAAGCTTGATGAAAAAGAGGAGTTTTCCTGTGAGATCACCCAAAAAATGGGAGAGCTCGGCTTATTTGGAATGACAGTTGATCCAAAATATAACGGCCAAGGCCTTGATTATTTAAGCTATGTGATTGCCGTCGAAGAGATCGCGCGCGTCGATGGTTGCCAGGCTGCAACGGTGGCAGCCGCGAACACCTTGGGAATTAATCCCTTTTACCATTTTGGAACTGAGGCTCAGAAGCAAAAATATCTTCCGGATCTTTGCGCTGGAAAAAAACTATGGGCCTTTGGGCTCACCGAACCCGATGCCGGAAGTGATGCTGGTAATTCAAAAACAAAAGCAGAATTGAAAAATGGAAAATGGGTGATCAACGGTTCGAAAATTTTTATTACCAACGGTTCCAATCCCCTGACAGCAGGAGTGACCGTTCAGGCGGTTACTGGAACTGATGCCAAAGGAAAGAAAGCGCTTTCTTGCGTGATCGTAGAACAAGGAACTAAAGGATTTACTGCTCGAACAATGCATAACAAAATGACCTGGAGATCTTCGAATACCTCTGAAATGTATTTTGACAATTGTGAAGTGCCTGAAGAAAACCTTTTAGGGCAAGTAGGAACAGGTTTTAAGCAAATGCTACAAACCCTCGACTCTGGAAGGCTTGGTATTGCAGCGATGGGGCTGGGTGGTGCTCAAGGGGCTTTTGAAGCGGCGTTAAAATATGCTCAAGAAAGAAAAACATTTGGAAAGCCGTTGGTTGATCATCAGGTGATTGCATTTAAACTGGCCGATTGCGCCATGGAGATCGAAGCGGCTCGCAATCTCTTATACAAAGCGTGTTGGCTCAAAGATCAGGGGCGACCTTTTGCAAAAGAGGCAGCAATGGCAAAGCTTTATACTTCCGAGGTGATGGGGAGAGTGGTCGATCATGCGGTGCAGATTCATGGTGGATATGGATTGATGGAAGAATATCCGGTCGCAAAATTTTATCGTGATCAAAGGTTACTTGAGATTGGGGAAGGGACGAGTGAAGTGCAAAGAATTGTCATTTCGAGACATTTGCTTTAATTTATTGTTATCGTAGTAAGCTTTAAGTGGAAAGATTCCTGTACTCCTGTTCTAAGCACTGCCTACGTATGAATTATGAATAATGAGTCTTCTAATCGATAGTAAAAATTTGTTATTCTTTTTTCAAATAAAACTCATTCGATGAAAGAAGGTTGTCTGCATTTGGGATTTTAAAAATCCATCGATATTTCCCGAATTGCTGCTTTCCATTTTCATCTTTGAAAAGTTTATCGTTGGTTGAAATTTTCCAATTTTTTTCTGTCACTTTGTAAGTACCACTCGAACTCCATTTACCTCTCAAGAAATGTTCTAACGTGATCGTCTGAATCGGAATTGAAGAGGGGAGAGTTGTCCATTTCAATTCCATACTCTCTCCGACAAAATAATCATTCTTGTTACTGGTCAGTTGAATAAGATTTTTTGAATCGATCACGCCGACCAATTTTCGAGGTGAGTTTTCCCCTTCACTCCATTGTCTCACCGGACCGACATCCAAATGAACAAAGTCAAGTGGACCGTAATAGCCAACCCCTCCCAGTTTTAGGCTTAAGGCATAATTACGAACAGTTTCCTCTCGGATTTCATCGATATGGATATCAATTGCCTTTCCTTGGGTATGCAGACTGATCGGACTCACTGAGTGCCCTGTTTTTAGAAGTTCACTATTCAACTCTTTTCGACGATAACCGGAAATAATTTCAATCGTATCCACTTGAAAATGATCTTGAATGGAATCGATTAAATCTAACAAGCGAATATCCATCGAAATGATTTCTTCATTATCGCGAGATCTTAAAAGGTGATTGATCTGATCGATTCCTGTTTGGATGATTTTTCCATTTTTTCTGAACCAGATTTCAGTAAATTCATCGAGATGATAGTTGTAGAGTCGGATGAAGCCATCTCCTTGTGGAAAAATCGATCCAGCTTGCAAAAATGGAAGTTGGGAAAAAAATAAAATAATGAAAAGTAGTTTTCCAAAAATGCGCATTTTCAGAGCATATAATCGAAGAGAAGGTTAGCCAATAATTTATTGAGGTTCGGTACTTCTGTTTTCTATGACCAACTGTTTTGCTTGTGCGACAAAAGCTTCCATCTCTGAAAGAATAGGCTTTTGTGGCTCGTTTTTATTTGGATAGACAATTTCTTTTTGGGGATCGATTTTTCTTTGGATCTCTCCAAAATCAGAAGGTTGTGTTTCGAGTGGATCAAGAGATTGGGCGAAGCTGCTTATACTCAATCCTAAAACAACCCATAAAAAAAGAAAGGTCGAATAAGCTCGTTTGAAAAATCCACTTTTCATAAAAACCTCTTATTATCAATGAATGAAAGCTTTTTACTCAAAGCATATTATTCATTTTAAAGAGCGCTTTTACTTAAAGTAATGGGTAAAAAAATAATCTTAAGACAATGAAAAACAAATTTAAATTTCTCTAATTAAGTCATTAATGATGCAAGATGATTCAAAAAGTCATTCAAAGTGAAAGTAAATTAATTAAAGTTAGTTTTGAGGATTGATCTTTTTAGCAAACAAGAGTAGTAAGTCGTTAAAATAACTGAAGATTTTGCTGCATAGCGTCAAAAAAATAAATGCAATCGTTGGCAACCTTCAGTTCTTTTAAGCCGATAAAACTATTAAGGGAGGCTTTCTATATGCAACAAAGATTTTTTTTACTGTTCTCATTTTTTTCTCTGCTATTTTTGTCTGCTGGATGTTCAAGTCTCAATAATCATGGCCCTGAACAATTTGCTTCGATCGTAGGTCCTCCCATCGAATTTCAAACCAAGGCATGTCAACTTGACTCGAAAGAAATCATTTATAGAAATATTAATAATGATAGGCCTCAAGTCATTAACGGAATCTATTTTGAGGGGGGAACCAATGAGTCCAATAAATTTAGAATTCAACGGGCAACTATAGGCAACAGTCAAGAGTTTCCAGCCGTAGGAAATGTCATTTCTGGAGATCAAGATTTGGTCGTTCCCGCTGGAGGAATTTTAAAAATTAATGTTTCTTATATTACTCGTAAAACGACCAACGCAAAAAAAGGGGAAGTTGATACTTCTGTAGTGGATCTTTTTTTAAGAGATCCGGCATTGGGAGTATTTCAATTTCAATTGAAAGGAACTGCGCCTGAAGCACTCGAAGGATGTGGAGATCGAGGAACAGCTCAAACCTTTAAAGTGAGTCAAATTACGATTACGATGAAAGATAAAGATATTCCTGGAGGTCAGTTAGTCACTGTCATCCCTTCAACCGATATAAAATCGACGTTTACCTTTTATGTCGATAATAATGGTAAAGCGACAATCGATGGAGCAAGTGGAGAATTTCCACAATTTAACATTCCTGCTCCGGGAGTGATTGAAGGAGGAGTTCCTATTAATTTGGCTTCTGATTTTTACGAAGGAACATTTGCTCAAAATAAAGATTTAGATTTTCCAAAAGTAGACTTTGTCGCAAAGGGATTATTGACCGTTCCTGAAGTTCAAGTGACGACAGGAACTGTGACTAAAACAGCTCCTGATGTTGTAAAAAATGATGGAAGCGCAGATTCTATTTCTTTAACTGGATCTCCTTTTGATGGCAATAAAATGACCCTAGTTTTTGCTGCTCCACTTCCCAATAACGACAATCTAAAACAATTAAATGGCGGGGCGATTGGCGTAAAAATGGAATTGATTAAACAATAAAAGTTTTATGAAAGATTAATGGAAAACAATCCTTTCCATCTCCAAATTGAATAGTGGAATCTGCGCATCAAAGCTTTCCCCTTCATTGGTGATCATTTGATAGGTTCCGACCATGGTTCCTGTTGAAGTGCTGAGCGGACAAAAGCTGGTATAAGAATAAGATTCTCCCGGTTCTAAAAGTGGTTGTTCTCCGATCACCCCTTCCCCTTTTACTTCTTCCTGTTTTCCATGGAAGTCTGTAATGATCCAATGTCGGCTGATCAACTGAACTGTTTCTGATCCTTCATTAATTATTTTGATATGATAAGCAAAAAAATAGTAATTTTGCTTTGGGTCGGATCGTTCTGGAATGTATTCAGAATTTACCTCAATTTTAACCCCATTGGTAACGGCAACAGCCATAGTTTCTCCTCAAAATGATTGAAAGTTTAAAAACAGTCTTCTTCTACTTAAAATTGTTTTAAATAATCTACACAATTCTTTAATCTCCTTCACCCATTTGATTTGGTGTTCAGGTGAGAGTGCAAGTGCTTGTAATCCAATTAATATTTTTAGTTGCTTCTTGTTAAAGTTAAATGGGACAAGCATTAGAAGTTAATGAAAGGGGAACTCTTGCCCTGATAGAATAGTTATGCTACGGAAAATCTCGTTTTTAAGTTTATTTATCTATTAAAAGGAGAAGGAACATGATGTCAGCTAATCAAATCAGGCCTGGAATGCTGATCGAATTCGAGGGGAATGTTTATTATGTTATGGAGTCGATTCATCGAACTCCGGGAAATCTTCGAGCATTTATGCAGATCAAAATGAGAAATATTCGGACAAATATGCAACTCGAGCAGCGGTTTTCATCTTTTGATAAAGTTGAGCGAGTCACTCTTCAAAACCAGAAAATGCAGTTTCTTTACAAAGAAGATGATGTTTTTAATTTCATGAATACCCAAAATTATGAACAGGTTCAATTAAACAGCGGTGAGCTGGGAGATGCGGCGAACTTTCTGCTTCCTGATACTGTGATTGATGTTCAATTTTATGAAGGAAAACCGGTGGGAGTTGATCTTCCAAAATTCATGGATTTCAAAGTGATTGAGACTGAACCCTCTTTAAAAGGACAAACCGCTACTTCAAGTTATAAACCAGCAAAAATTGAAACCGGAATTACGATTAAAGTTCCTCAGTTTGTGAATGAAGGGGATATGATTCGAATCGATCCGGTAACTCATGAATATATGGAAAGAGCTAAATAGTTGGGGGTTCATAGTCGGAGTTAGGTGTTAAGAAAATAAAGCGATAATTTTACCTCTAACTCTTAATCACAGACTCATACCCGTTTTCAATGGCCAAAGATTTTTACCAAATTTTAGGGGTTTCCAAAACCGCTACTGAAGAAGAGCTGAAGAAGAGCTATCGTCGACTAGCGAAGCTTTATCATCCAGATGTCAATAAAGGGGATAAACAAGCAGAAGAGAAATTCAAAGAAATCTCAGAGGCATACGAAACCCTTTCTGATAAATCAAAAAGAAAACAGTATGACATGTTTGGAGATTATCCAAGTCAGGGGAGATCGGCAGGATATAATCCATCTGGTGGATATCAATGGCAGGGGGGTTCGGGTGGAGGTTTTGGTGTTGATGATTTAAATGAAATCTTTAAAAATGTCGGACGGAGTGCTTCAGGACAATCTTCTGGAGCTTCCTATGGAAGACGTTCTTTTGATTCAAATGACCTGGGAGATATTTTTGGAGATATTTTTGGGGTCAACCGAGGGAAAAAAGAGAGAGAAAGACCGAGACCCGATGTTTCTTCTACCCGTGGAAAAGATCTCTATTATTCAATGGAAATTGAATTTCTTGAGGCGATTCGTGGGTCGACTTCTAAAATCTCAATTCCCCGCGCAGGCAAAGTTGAAAAGATCAATGTGAAAATTCCGGCAGGGGTTAATAACGGATCAAAAATTCGTTTAGCCGGAAAAGGAGAAGCAGGCATTGGTGGTGGAAAAGCTGGAGATCTTTTTATTGAGATCAAGGTGAAACCGCACAAACTTTTTTGGCGTGAAGGAAATGATCTTTTTATCGAAGCTCCACTTTCTATTGGAGAAGCAGTTTTAGGAAGTGTGATTCGGGTCCCGACTCTAGAAGGACATGCCGATCTGAAAATTCCGTCCGGAACCAACTCAGGCCAAAAATTTCGTTTGAAAGGAAAAGGGGCTCCCGATCTTGAAACTCATCAAGTTGGGGATCTGTTTGTGATCTCCAATATAGTTGTTCCAAAAGAAATCAACTCACGTTCGAGGGAAATTTTAGAGGAGTTTGAAAGTTTGAATCCGATG
>CAZQOW010000016.1:3291-21868 GCA_964595045.1 uncultured Pseudomonadota bacterium | reverse complement strand
TATTTAGACATGCGTGCAAGAATTCCTGCATCTCCCTCTTCACCTCTTCACCCACCCGACTCCGGGACTCTACTGCCTATGTTGCGTGCTTTGGATTTGGGCATGAACAACGACACAGATTTAATCCCGTTCGAAATAGGAGTAAGAGCAGAGGGTGAAGTTGAATTAAGACTCTTTGATCCTGGAATTAGAACAGCAGGAGACATTCCGGTAGAATATAATCCTAAATTTCAACAGTTATTCAACTTGATTCGACTTTATGCGAGGGGAAATCCAACTGGTCAAAAACTTTTTAGAGATTTCTGGTGGTTTAGTCAACGTACCCCTTTAGAGCAGGGGGGTGAGATGGTGATGTTATGCCATTATAATATAGATTTAACGAAACCTTTATCTCCTGAAAATGTGAATTATATTCGACAAGTAATAGATTTTGCCGAGATGAAACTCCCCCCCAGTGAACGAAGGGGAGATTTACGAACTAGAACCTTCACTTTGTCGCAAGAAGAGGTAATTCAACTACAACACACTATGGAAGTATTGAAGCAATTGCCAAGAACGGAACTTCCTGCATCAATGAATTTATTTGAACTCCGCTTACAATTATTTTCTGAGGCAGAGCAGGTATTAAAAATACTGAAAAGATTACAATCTCCCGAAGTAAATGCATTAGAGACGAAACTCCAAGAACTTAGTTTGAATCATATCACTGATGCTAACGCTATCTTCCGTTTGGAAGAATTTATACAATCTGTAATCGGTAAAATATTTAATCCTGAATTGAAACTCTCATTTACCCCAACTGCTCTTACAACAGAAGCACACCGGTGGATGAGCGACAGTAAAATCAAAGATTTTCGGAGAGGTTTTAACGCTTCATATGAAAGATATGGGCACGAGTTAAATCTCGAAGAGACTGCGCTTAGATTGTATAACGAAACAGACGACCTCATGGAATATTTGGTAAGAACCGGGCATCCTAACGGAGAATTACTCAGAAAACAATTCAGCAACCAAATTGATATTGAAACTTTAAATAGTGGAGACCCTTCAGAAGCTAAAGGGGCTCTTAGAGCTTTCAGAAGCTTCATACAATTGATGCTTGAGGAGATCTTTAGAGATCCCCCCTCAGGCTCTGCGTCTGGTCCAGACTCTGCTTCAGGAGGAGAACCGCCTCCTGTTTCGGGTCGCTCCTCCCCGCTCAGCCGAAGCAGCATCGAATTTGGAATGAACGTTGGGATGATGACTCTTCTGCTCATTACTCAAGAGGAACTTGAAAGAAATCGATTTCTAACTCCTAATCAGGTGAATTTATTAAACCTCGGATTATTAGGAAGCACTGCACTCGTTCATCCTTATACAGTCGGGATGACAGCGGTCGGGCTTCTCCCTTTTCAAGTCGGAAAGCAGGGGGTGATCCTCCTTGCTAACGCCACAGGGGTTGAAGCAGTTCAGGAAGGGAAATTTCTGAATCGAGCCCTCGGAACTTTTGCAGGAGTCGCGACTTCTGCGGCGGTTGCATTTTCTCCTGCTGGTAAACAAGCAGCGATAATTCTTCAAGATCGCTCTCTCCAAGCTTCGGTGAATCTGGCGAATAGAATAGAAGATTTTGTTTTTGCAAACTATGCATTGCTTAAAACAGGGCTATCGATGACCGCAGATTATTTTAAAATTTCTTATCTACAACCAGCGATTGCTGCTTATACCGCTGCAAGGGTGTTTGTATCTAATCCACTTCCTTATTTAACCCCGATTCTTGAAGTCGCTTCCAAGATGGGAGGGCTTTTACTTGTATTACCTTTACCCAAGAATGGAAATTTTTCACTCGTTCGGGAGAGCGATGGAGAGGATACGAAGATTTAATTTGTTTAAGCAATTCTATTAATATCGCTGCAAATACCTTATTTACCTACATTTGCTGTTAATTTAAATCTGAAGTTCTCTCGTAAATCTATTAGAATATTAAAGTGATATTTCATTAAATATAGAGGAGATTTATATGCGTTATAAAATGTTCATCAAATTTTGTTTTCTATTCTTTTTAGGCTTTGCCAACATCGCAAAAGCTACATCGGTAATGTATGTAGGTTCTACATCGGATGATAAATTATATATTTACGAGATAAATTCGTTTGGTCATGTACTTGCTGGAACTGTTCAAGTCGGAAAAAATCCAAGAGGAGTCGCCGTTAGCCCCGATGGGAGTAGAGTGTATGTCGTCAACAAAGACTCAAAGACTGTTTCAGTAATTGATGCTGCTTCTCATCAGAAAATCACTGATATAAATGTCGGTAATTCTCCTGAAAGCACTGTCATTGATCCAGATGGAAGTCGGCTATTTGTTGTGAATGTAAAAGATAATAACGTATCAGTGATTGATACGAAAAAAGTTGGAATCGATCCTAATCCGATTCTAGTAAATCTTCCGGTAGGAAGCGATCCTGCTGGAATCGCTATCGGTTCATACAACGGACAAAAAAGATTACATGTCGCAAATTGGACCAGCGGAACAATTTCTAATTTCGATATCTCCTCTTCAAATATTACTCCACTCGATGATCTTGATTTAAAGAATATCCCCCATCCTAATAATGCCTTTGAACGACCCAAAGGGATCGCTACAAAAGATCAATATTTATATATTACTCATAACGAAAACAAATCTCCTGCGGGGTATTTTTCAGTTTTCTTTGAGACTCCTAAGGGAATTAGCTATTTGACTACAACTTATATTAAAAAAGGAGCTGTAAAAGATGTGTTACCAGAACAATTAATTGTGAGTAAAGATTTTAAGTATCTATGGGTGGCAAGTTCAGGTATTCCCTCTATTTCTATTTTTAATGTTGAAAATAACAATAAATCAATTATCTCTTTGGAAAGGGAAAGACAAAACAGGTTAGTAACCGGTTTGTCTATTTCTTCAGATGGATCAAATATTTATACTATCAATAAAGATGACCAAATTTGTAAATCCACCCCTTCTAATAATGATATTCAATTTTGCAACGTCAATATCGGTTTCAAAACAACTGAAACAACAGGCCAAGTTATCGGTCCTGAAATAACCTCTACTATCAAAGCTTCGCCTGAATCAGTTGATTTTGGAAAACAGAGTTTAAATAGTTCTATTCCTCCTCAAACAGTTACTTTGAATTTTCAATATGTTCCTACACGTTTTAAGTCATTAAAGAGTAGATATAGCAATAATCTGACAATAACACATGATTGTACCAAAAATGGTTGGGACCATGCGGTGGGAGATAGTTGTACCTACACGATTGATGTTCAATCAAATCAGGTTGGAGATATATTTGGAGAAATAGAGATAGAAACTGATACGCAAACTTTAAAAATTCCGATTAAAGGAACTATTGAAGAGGCAAAGACTCCTACTCCCCCGGATGACAATAATGGTGGGGGAAATAAACCGGGAGATGGAGATCAGAGTGGAAAAGATAATTCAGATAAATCGGTTGGACAGGGAGAAGGGAGTGGTGGGTGTGCCATTCTGTCGAGTGAGATTCCTTTTACATTCCCATTCATCGGAATTCTTTGGTTCATTCCATTCGTTTATTTTAGATTTAAAAAAATAAGAGGAGAAAATCGCTATCGTCTGTAAATTTTTTATAGGAATAGAGCGATTAGAGGATGAGTCGTAAATCAGTTTTAATAAAAGTTACTTCTCTTCTTTCTTAAATAAAAGCTGGGTGATTCTTCGGTTTTTTACTTCGAGGACTTTGATGATATAAGGAGGAACTGTTAAAGAATCTCCCGGTTTGGCAAGACGTCCTAATTGATGAATACAATATCCTCCGATTGAAATATTCGTTTCATCATGAAGCGCTAAGTCGAGTGCCTGCTCTACTTCTCGAATTGTCGCCAAACCATTCACCAGAAAAGTGTCGTCGGTCTGTTTAAAAATTTTCGGTTGTTCGAGATCAAATTCATCCTGAATTTGTCCGACTAATACTTCAATCACATCTTCTAAAGTAACAAGCCCGGTAATAACTCCAAATTCATCGACTACCATTGCCATATGAATTTTTTTGGATTGAAACTCTCGGAGAAGTTGATCAATCGGTTTTTGTTCTGGGATAAAAAGAATTGGGCGTTTTAAATCATAAAGATTGATCAGATTATCGTTATCTTCTAGTTTCCAGATAATATCTTTAATATTGACAAGTCCGATGACCCGTTCAAGATCATTGTCACAAAGTGGAAAACGGGTATGTCCCGATTCTTTTGCAAGCTCAAGATTTTCTTCAATCGATTTTTCGAGCAAGACAAAAACAATATCTTGTCTTGGGATCATAATTTCTCTCGCGGTTCGATGACTAAACTCAAAAACATTTTCAAGCAGAGAGGCTTTTCTGGGAGACAGCTCCCCTTCTTCATAGGAATCTTCCAAAATCAGACGAATTTCTTCTTCAGTATGAGCTTCTTCTTGAGGGATATTTTTTAGCCCTACTAATCGAACAATAAAATTGGTGAGAGAATTTAATAAAGTTAAAAAAGGATAAAAAATCCAATAAAAAAACCTCATTGGTAAAGCGGTCGCTAAAAGAACTTTTTCTGCTTTTTGAATAGCAAACTGTTTTGGAACAAGTTCTCCTAAAACTAGATGAAGCAAACTTATAAATAAAAAAGCGATAACAAATGCAATGCCATGAATAGTGATTTCGCTTAAATGGAAAATTCTAAAGAATGGTTCAATCAGTTTAGCAAATGCCGGTTCTCCCAACCATCCCAAACCTAGGCTTGCTAATGTAATCCCAAGCTGTGCGGCGGAAAGATAATCGTTCAGATTTTGGACAATAATATAAGCCCATTTTGCTAAAACCCCCCCTTTTTCTTGAAGAGTTTCGAGCCGTGTGGCTCTTATTTTCACCATTGCAAACTCTGCAGCGACAAAAAAACCATTTAGAAAAACGCAGAAAAGAGCAATAAATACATAGATTAATGAGACAGTTTCAGTGAGATGAAAAATCGGCATAATTGAAGAAAGAAGATACAAGTTAAAAGACAGGAAATAGAGTAAAAAATCTTCTGATTTCTGTCTTTTGACCCCTATCTTATTTCCTTAGGGATTTTCCTGTCAAAATCAAATAAAGTAAAGAAACTATTGCAACTTTCGATCTTTAGAGTTTTCATGATTGCAAGTTTAAAACTATTCAACTATTTCTCTTTTCTATCAATTAAATGGAAAAAAAAACGTTCATATTTATAATCCTCTCTTCTTTCTTACTTAATCCCATTTTTTTACAAGCAAAATTTAATGAAAACCCTTTAGAGAAAGTCAATCAGTTAGTTCAGCAACAGACTGGGCAGAAAATTTTCTTGAATGAGGGAGAAGTAAATCCTGAAAAAAATAGTCAAAAACGTCTCTCACTCAAAGAAGCGATTCATTGGGCTTTAGAAAGTAATCCCTCTATACAACAGTCTCTCCAGGAGGTGTTGATTTCTAAAGGAGAGGCAAGACAACAGGCTCTTCCTGAAAATCCCGAAGCATCTATCAGTTTTGGGTTTGCTCATGATGATCCAGGGAAAGTTCTTCCCCATGTGATAGCCAACCAAAATGTTCTGGATTTTTATTTGGCGGTTCTCAGAAAAAGAGCTGCCCTCTCCCAATTGGAAGAAAAAAAAATGAAAACCGCTAATGAGATCATCGAGCTCATTACCCAAGTTAAAAAAACTTTCTATACAGTTCAGGCTTTAGAACAATTTCAAGATCAACTTCGTCAAATGGTTCAATCGACTCAAATCACCGCTTCTCTCTCCGAAAGACAGTTCAAAGCTGGAAATGTTAATTTACTTGAACTCAATGGACAAAAACTGCTTTTAGAACAGACAAAAGTTGAGCTAGCTCGCAGCGATACAGAACTGAAAGTGGCACAATCCAAACTGGCGGAGCTACTGGGCCATCCAGAATTTAGTCATCAAATTTCAGTTCAGAAAAGATTACCTTCTATTCCTAAAAAAGATCTTTCCTATCTCTCTTTGGAAAAGATCGCTCTCTCGAATCGGCTTGATTTGGCAGCGATGCGGCAAAAAAATAATACCCTCAACCGAAATTACAATCTTGCCAAATGGCAAGGCTTTCCAAAAATAAATGTGGGAGTAGAATCAGATACAGAAATTGAGGGAGGAACCCGAACCGGTCCAGAACTCGGTTTACAAATTCCCCTTTTTAATCGAGGTCAAGGGTCGAAAGAAAAAGTGAAAGCTGAAATGATTCAAAATCAATATGCTATTACGGCGATGGAAAATCATATTCGACAAGAAATTAAAGAGTCTTTTGCCCGCTTGTCCCAATCTCGCGGAGTTGCTCTTCGTTATCAGGAAAATATTCTTCCTCTTCTCAACAAAACGCTCGATGAATCCCAGCTCCATTATAATTTTATGTTGAAAGGAACTTTCGATCTCTTTCAGGTGAAACGGGAAGAGATTCGATCGCGTCGTGAATATCTAGAAGCGGTCCGCGACTATTGGGTAGAGCTTGCTCATCTTGAAAAATTAGTAGGGGGGAATTTTAATTCTATCGAGGAAAAAAAATGATCAGAAAAAAACTTATTTTTGTTTCACTGCTCTCACTTTCTCTCGGAGCTATTCTTTCCTGTCAGAAAGAAAACCGCTCCCCTTCTTCTCATACTCTTCAAACTGCAGATTTTTCAAAGAGTGATCAGAAGGAGAATTATCATCCAGTGACTACCCCCAATGGAACTACACTCGAGTGGAAAATGGTGGATGGAGTGAAAGAGTTCCATTTAACAATCGAAGAAATCGATTGGGAGATCGCTCCAGGAATGAAAATTAAGGCGTGGGGATATAATGGACGAACTCCCGGTCCTACGATTGAAGCGGTTGAAGGAGATCGCGTTCGAATCTTTGTGACCAATCAATTAAAAGAGCCAACCGCGGTTCATTGGCATGGATTGATTCTTCCCAGTGGAATGGATGGAATCAAAGGGCTAAACCAAAAAGGAATCGAACCAGGAGAGACCTTTGTTTATGAGTTCACTCTTAAACAGCATGGAACCCAAATGTATCATTCCCACGGTGACGAAATGGTACAGATAGGTTTGGGAGCAATGGGATTTTTTATTATTCATCCCAAAAAACAAGAGCATAAAATAGATCGGGATTATGCCATTTTTCTGAACGAATGGTCCGTTCATCCTGGTACTTCACGGCCTAACCCAAATGTGATGACCGATTTCAATCTCTTTACATTTAACAGTCGTGCTTATCCTGGAACAGCTGCACTTGTAGCGAAAACTGGAGAACGAGTTCGTTTGCGATTTGCCAACGCTGGTCAAGAATCTCATCCGATTCATCTTCATGGGCATAACTTTAAAATAGTTGCAACAGACGGTGGAGATGTGCCCGAATCGGCACAATATCCCGATACAACCGTCGTCGTATTCCCTGGCCAGACCCGCGACATTGAATTCATCGCTAATGCAGGAGATTGGGCACTTCATTGTCATCGACGACATCATCCAATGAATGCAATGGATCATAATCTTCCTAATATGCTTGGAGTAAGTCAGGAAGGTTTAGAGAGGAAAACCAGAAAGCAGATTCCAGGGTATATGGCGATGGGACAGCATGGAATGGAAGAAATGACAGAGATGCAAATGGAAGGTCCCAAAAATACCCTTCCGATGATGACCGCTGACGATGGTCCATTTGGCTCAACAGGTATGGGAGGAATGTTTACAATTTTGAAAGTAAGGAATGAATTAAAAGAGGGAGAAGATCCGGGCTGGTATAAAAATCCACCAGGAACTGTGGCTGATTTGATCCAGAAGAAAGTATTGTCTTCAGAAACAAAATCTAAAAAAACTGACAAAAATGAATAAACTTTTGGATTAATGAGGGATACTAATAAAAAATCTATCTTTGCCCAATTTGGTTCATGCACCGAAAAAAAATCCTCCGCCAAACTCTTAGCGGAGGATGAAAACTCTTTGAAGTCAAAATTAATTCTAAAGAGAAATTGATTAAGATCCAAGATCGCATTTAAAACCACTACGATTGCATGCATCTAAAATTTTGTCGGCATTGGTTTTTGATTCATCGAAGTTTACAACCCCTTTACCACTATTGTGATCCACGGTGCAACTGGTTACCCCTTCTACTTTTTTAATACTCCCCTCAATTTTTGCGGCACACATCGAACAGGTCATTGCTTTGATATCGAGATTAATTGTCTTTGCAAAAAGTGGGGTTGCTTGAATCAGAAAACTTAAAAACATTACTCCAAACAAGGTGTTTTTCTTCATAAATTGTCTCCTTATATTTAAAGACATCTACTGAAAACTACAGTTAGTTGCAACGCCCTCTCTTAATAAAAAGGCCTATAGAACATCTCTATAGGCCTTTTATAGCTTTTAAAAGCGAAATAATTAAGCAATTTCTATGCTTCATCAGTTTTAATTCGCATACCGTAAAAAGAGCGCCAGACGAATATAAGCGAGATAGCAAAGAAAACACCGGCCAAAATAGCACTCGTTTGACGACTCATTTCGATCGCAAGTTCAACAGCCAGGAGACCGAAAAGAGTGGTGAACTTAATGATCGGATTCATTGCGACCGAAGAGGTATCTTTAAAAGGATCTCCAACTGTATCTCCAACGACGGTTGCAGCATGGAGTGCGCTTCCTTTTTCTTTTAACTCAACTTCAACAATTTTCTTGGCATTATCCCAGGCTCCGCCAGCATTCGCCATAAAGATTGCTTGGAAAAGACCAAAAAGTGCAATCGAAATAAGATACCCGATGAAGAAATAAGGTTCTAAACAGGCAAAAGCGAGAGTACTGAAAAAAACCGTTAAGAAAATATTAAACATTCCTTTTTGGGCATATTGGGTACAAATTTCAACGACTTTTTTACTATCTTCTACGGAAGCCTGAGTACTTCCTTCGAGTTTAATGTTTTTCTTGATGAATTCAACCGCTCGATAAGCTCCAGTGGAAACTGCCTGAGTGGAAGCTCCGCTAAACCAGTAAATCACTGCTCCACCTGTGATTAATCCCAATAGAAAAGGAGGGTGAAGAAGAGAAAGTTTATCAAGAGAAGTGGTGAGCCCTTGAGTAAGAATTACGATGATGGAAAAAATCATGGTGGTTGCACCGACAACCGCAGTTCCGATTAAAACAGGTTTTGCGGTCGCTTTGAATGTATTTCCTGCTCCATCATTTTCTTCTAAAAGATGTTTTGCTTTTTCAAAATTCACATCAAAATTAAAATCCTTTTTAAGATTTTCTTTAATATTTGGAAGAGTTTCAATCACCGAAAGCTCATAAACCGATTGTGCGTTGTCAGTGACTGGCCCATAAGAATCAACGGCGATTGTCACAGGACCCATTCCCAAAAATCCGAAAGCGACTAGACCAAAAGAAAATACAGGTGCTGCTTTCATCAAATCTGCTAAACCTAAAGTGCTGATTCCATAAGCAGTCCCCATTAAAATGACAATTAGAATTCCCATCCAATAAGCGCTAAAATTTCCTGCGGTTAATCCTGCAAGAATATTCAGAGAGGCTCCCCCTTCTCTCGAAGCAGTGACTACTTCTCTCACGTGAGCAGATTCTGTGGAGGTAAATGCTTTGACAACTTCTGGGATCAACGCACCAGCCAAAGTTCCACATGTAATGATCGTTGAAAGTTTCCACCAAAGAGTTCCATCTCCTAAAGTGGGGATGATAAGATAAGAGATAATATAGGTAACAGCGACCGAAACAATCGAAGTCAGCCAAACTAGGGAGGTCAAAGGTTTTTCAAAGTTCATTTTATCTGCATTGGAATATCGGGCTTTTGCAACCGCTTCATTCAGAAGATAAGAAACACCACTTGCAATAATCATCATGATTCTCATGACGAAAATCCAAACGAGTAGCTGAACTTGGGTCATTGCTTCAGGAACTGCCAAGAGGATAAAAGAAATTAAGGCAACTCCGGTTACTCCGTAAGTTTCGAACCCATCGGCTGTTGGACCGACAGAGTCTCCAGCATTGTCACCGGTACAGTCTGCAATAACACCAGGATTTCTGGCATCATCTTCTTTGATATTAAAAACGATTTTCATTAAATCGGAACCGATATCGGCAATTTTTGTGAAAATTCCTCCGGCGATTCGGAGGGCTGAGGCTCCGAGAGATTCACCTATTGCGAATCCGATAAAACATGGTCCTGCATAATCGGTTGGAACAAAAAGTAAAATGCCGAGCATCATAACCAATTCAGTACTGATTAAAAGCATGCCGATACTCATACCTGCTTTTAATGGAATCGCATAAATGGGATAAGGTTTTCCCTGGAGACTGGCAAAAGCAGTTCGAGAGTTAGCAAAAGTATTAATACGAATTCCGAACCAGGCAACTCCATAACTTCCAGCAATTCCAATTAAACTAAACAATAAGATAATTGCGACTTTCATTGAGTCAAAATGGCGTAGAAAACCGAAGTAAACGACCATGATAGTCCCAATAAAAACCTCTAAAATCAGAAGAAATTTACCTTGAGTGGTCAAATAAGTTTTACAGGTTTCATAAATCAGCTCTGAAATATCTCGCATCGATTTATGAACAGGAAGTCTTTTAATTTGACTATAAACAATTAATCCAAAAATTAATCCGAGAGCGCATACACCAAGTCCACCCATTAAGAGAGTTCTTCCGTTGTATCCCAAAAACGAAACAGATGCTAAATCAGGAAGGATCAATTCCGCTTCACTGGCATGAGCGATTGAAACCGATGCTAATAAAATTAGGAATATCGGTAATAAATACAGAATCCCTTTCGAAAGCTTTTTAAAGCTTTCTTGCTTATTGAGTACATTCATTAGACCATTCATGAACAGATCTCCTCCTTAAATAAGAGTTAAAAAATAATCGATATTGATGGATTAATTGCTAAAATTAAAAGGTGGAGCCTCATATCATGCTCTTTTATAGATGTCGACTATAAATCTTGAAGAAAAATAAAAAGCCCTATTGCAGCTTAAAATTGCAATAGGGCTTTCAAAATACCAATGATTTAGAAATTACCTATTTTTTAATAATCTCTTCGACCACCACCGCCACTACCACCACGGCCACCTCTTCCACCACCGCCGCCGCGTCGGTCTCTTCCGCCGCCACCGAAACCACCACCACCGCCACCGCCGAAAGAACGTTTTTCTTGTGGGCGAGCTTCGTTAACAACCAAAGTTCTTTCGCCTAAGGTGAAACCTTGAAGTGCATCAATTGCAGCTTGAGCCTGTTCATCTGTCGCCATTTCGACAAAACCAAACCCTTTGGATCGTCCGGAAAAACGATCGTTAATGATTGATACTGAAGTGACTTCTCCATGCTTTGAGAATAAATCCCGAAGTTCATCATCAGTGGTTGAGTAAGGTAGGCTCCCTACATACAGTTTCTTTCCCATTTTCTATTTCCTCTTTTCACTAATCCCCTGTTTAGCAAGAGAGATTTATTTTAAAATCTTTCCTAAATAAACGTTGGCGATTAATAGACTTTCTCTTCCAATTGAAATTTGAAATCTTTAAGACCTGGAAGCGAGTATTAAAGATTTTAGCTTAATTTTCAGTTTGTAACCTAAAGAGAGAAAGATGAAAAGGTAAAAGTTGGTTTAGAAGTGAAAAAAAACAGTCATCTTTTTCATTCTATTGTTCAATCAATTAAAGTGAAGTCGATTTTTCTTTGTTCAATATTGATCTGAGTTAGTCGAATTCGAACTGGCATCCCAATTTTAAACTTTTTCTTAAGCTTCATCCCTATAAGCTCATGATGTTTCTCATTAAATTGATATAAGTCATCTATAAGCGTTCTAAGATGAACCAATCCTTCTACAAAGAAAGGGAGCAATTCAACAAAAAAGCCGAATTTGGTAACACTCGAAATAACTCCCTCGAACTCCTGATCAATCTTATCTTTCATAAACAGACAAACTTGCAAATCTCTCACTGCCCACTCTGCCTGCATCGATCTTCTTTCCATTTTAGAACAATGGGCAGCGATTTCAGCTAATCTTTCAATTTCTTCTTCCGGACTTTTCTTCGATTTCTTTGGAACTGAGAAAAGTGATTGATGAACCAAACGATGGATTACCAAATCAGGATAACGTCGAATCGGGGAGGTAAAATGGGTATAGCTTTCGGAAGCAAGTCCAAAATGACCGATATTCTCGGTTGAATAGACTGCTTGTTTTAAAGAGCGAAGTAAAATTGTATTGATCAATCTTTCATAAGGTTGTCCGCGAACCTCATTCACCAAAGAGCTTAGATTTTTTGCTTTGATCTTTTCAACGATTGGAAGCGTATGTCCCAAATTATGAACCAGTATTTTAAAATCATCGATTTTTTCGGGATCAGGTCTGTCATGTACCCGATAAATCATCGGTAAATTGAGCTGTTCCATATATTCTGCCACCGCTTCATTTGCGGCAATCATGAACTCTTCGATCAACATATGCGCTTTAGTTCTAGGCGCTTTGACGATTGAGGTTGCGATCCCTTCTTCAACATCCAAAATAAATTCTGGTTCTGGAAGATCGAAATCGATACTTCCACGCTTTAATCGTTTTGCTCGTAAAAGTTCAAAAAGCTCAAAGGCTGTTTCTAAATGAGGAACGATGGAAGAATACTCTGTTCTCAATTCAATATCTTGATCGATCAGCATTCTTTTGACCTGCGTGTAGGTAAGTCTTGCAAAACTTTTAATCACCGCTTTGTAAAATTCGCTTTTGACAACCTCTCCTTTTTTATCCAAATGAATTTCGGCGACAAAAGAGAGGCGATCTCGATGTGGTTTTAGACTGCATAAATCATTTGAAAGAATCTCGGGTAGCATCGGAATACACCGATGAGGAAAATAGACGGAGGTTGCCCTAGAATAAGCTTCTTTATTCAATTGGGTGTGCGGAGTAACATAATGCGAAACATCGGCAATTGCGACAAACAGTTTGAAACCGCTCGGTTGACGTTCGACAAAAATACCATCATCAAAATCTTTTGCATTTTCTCCATCGATGGTGACAATCGGAACTTCTTTTAAACTAACTCGATCTTCAAAATCTTCTTTCAGTTGAGAAGCCAAAAGTTCCGATTCTTTAATAACCCCTTCCGGAAAAGTGGTAAGCAGATTGAACTCAGCCAAAATGATTTCTAGTTCGGTATTTAATTCTCCCCTTTTTCCCAAAAGTTGAATGATCTCACCTTTCATTTTTTTATCTTTTTCGGGATATTGGGTAATTTCAGCGACCACCGCTTGTCCATCTTTGGCATTCATTGTTTTATCGGATGGAATCAAAATCGTGAGCGGTTTTCTTTGTTCTTCTGAAAAAACGTAGGCTCCTCGTTGATCTTGTCTAAAATGACCAACTATTTTTTTTTGTGCTCTTTCCAAAATCTGAATGATTTCTCCCTCGAGTTTTTTGTTTTTACGTTCACCGGTAACAATTGCCTCGACTAAGTCTCCGTTCATTGCCCCTTTAATATAATAAGGGGGGATAAAAACATCTTTATGCCCTTTTTCAGTTGGAACTACGAACCCATAACCATCAAAATGGAGTTGAAGTTTCCCCTGCAGGCTTTTTTTCTTTGATTTTTTTTTATTCTTCATGAAATAAACTCTTCTATCTCATCGCTGGATGAGATCTTCAGTTAAAAAATAGATGAATCTTTATGGATGTTGTCATTCCGAAATTTAAACAGGAATGAAATTGAGGAAATTTTATATCACATTTCATGAAAGTTAGGAGAAATAGTTTCTAAAAATAAGGAAAAGGTTATGGCTATTGATTTTAGAGAAGATGATCCTTTTGCTGAGTATTGTCCCAACTGTGGTCAATATTCTGGCGGAGAAGGTTTTTGCCCAAATTGTGGAACTGAAATTTATGATGAAGAAGGCTTTGAAGAGTTTGATGAAGAAGGGGGAGATAACTCGGAAGAGCATTAATTGTCAGCTATCTGTATTCAGCTTATTCAGACCGACGGTTGAATGCTGATCGCGAGGGTGGCGGAATTGGTAGACGCACTAGATTCAGGTTCTAGCGCCGGCAACGGTGTGGGGGTTCGAGTCCCCCCTCTCGCATTTTAAAATAAAAAATAAGTCCTTGTTTTTACATTAATGAGAGAGCAATAAACATCGATCATGAATAAAATAATTTTTGTTCTCTTTTTCCTGATTCCTCTCCCCTTATTTGCTCAGTTCGGAGTGGATTATAACGATCTCTACCAACCTGCGAAAGAGTTCCAACCTTTTCCAAACCGATATATTTATAATCCTCGCGGAAATGAACAGACTGTTTATTTTCATAAAAAAATAAAAAAACCGACCTGGAAAAATCAGATGCAGCCGGATCAACCTTATAATATCAAAACAGATAGTTATTGTGTGCAAAGAAGTTACGCGAGAAGTTGTCAGTAAGACTATTCTATTTTAATGACATCGTTTGGCAAAGATTCATTTTTTGTTTTTTCAATTATCTCATTCACTTTTTCTCTTGCTCTTCCTGCAGCGGGTGAACCGCCGAGAGAATGAATATCGGTTTGCGAAAGGTCGAGATTGGGAGACATGAGCTGATGATGAAACTTCTCAAGAGTTTCAGAAACGAGGTTCGGGTTTTTTGTGATTTTCTGATTAGTACAATGATGTAACGATTGATAACTTCGGTAAAAACAAATCTCCACCTGAGTTGCCGTTTGGTTGATTCTGATTTTAAAACCATTTTTTTCTTCTTTAAACCTTGGGGAGTTTTTAAGTTTCTCAGCCAGCTCTTTGGATAAAGGGTTTTCATCTGAAAATATTTCTACCGGGATTTTCAAACGAAGAAGCCGAAATAGCGCTGGAAAGTTTTCTAAAGTCAGATTCCAGAACTCTTCTCTTCCTGGATAATCTTTCAACCGTTCAGCCGCCTCTCCGCCAATAGCGGCAGTTCTTGCCTGTAAAAGTTTTTCCGCCTTGGGAAGATTCTGAATCGCTTTTCTCGCCAGTTCGAGTGCCTTTTTTTCGTTTCCCATTTTAAGTTCAATTTCTGCCTGTAATGCATCGAAGTAAGCGGAAGATTCTGGGCGAAGATCGATTTTTCTCGATTCACGAATCGCCTCATTCAAGATTCCTAACGGAATCATCTCGGTCAATTCTCCAACCAGCCAGCTGTCAATTCCCATAATATACGGACGAATCGTATCTTGCAGATTTTCTTGTTTAGAAAAAAGAGTGATTAAATGTTGTTTGAGTACCCAAAGCTGAAGTTCGATCGGAATTCTTTTTAATGGAGAAATCATTTTTTGATACCACGGTTCAAAAGATTCGATCTCTTTCTGATATTCAAGTTTGGAGAAAAGCGCAGTCCAAAACAGAAAAGCTCCCTCGAGCTGAAGCTCATCATTACTTGCATTAATGGTTCCTGCACGATCGGGAGATTCATAAACCTGTTTCAGAATCTTCTCCGCTTCGACCGCTTCTCCTATCGCAATCAATAAGACACCGACCGCCCCCTCCATGCTTCCCTGATCCTGTTGATCGGTATAAGAAGGCCGAGACATTCTCTGTTTTTGGGCTTTTTTTAACGCATTGATCGTTTCTGAAATTCTTCCTTCAAGCAAATAAACCATCGAGAGTTCCATCCAGGGGCTGTGATAACTATCAACAAATCGTTCAGTCGCCTTTAAATAGAGTCTTTCCGCCTCCTCAAAACGAAAATCGGCAATCGCGGCCCCACCTGCATTGGAACAGAGGACTTCACTAGTTGAAGCTTCGCAGGCTCTTTTACAAACTTCATAATGAATTTCTCGATGTTTTAATTCCCCCTCCAACCAGCATAAACCGTTCATTCCCCGTTCTCTGGTTTCGCGGTTCTCGTCTTTTAAAGCAGTTTGAATTGCTTTTTTCGCTTCATCCAACCGATTTAATTTGATCAGAGGAAAAATCTGGCTCGGTGAAAATCCTCCGAAAAACTGGTCAAAGTGACGAGTCACTGCCAACTCTTCTTCCCGCAGATCCATTTCTCTCGCGATCTCTTTATGTTCATCCAATAAATACCAATACCAGTATTGATCTTTTCTTTCTTTTGGAAATTCTCCTGCATTTTTTTCGAAAAGCGTTCGAGCCTTTTTGATGAGAAAATCGGCTTTCGGAAGATTCCCTTCTCCGTAATGCATTGCCCGTGCAAGAACAATTAAGGCAGGGATCGATCGGGGATTTTTTTTGAGAATCAATTCGGAGAGTTCTCTTGCCCGAATCTGTTTTTCTCCTTGGGAAAGTTTGAAGGCTTCCATCTCTTCAGCGGTTCCGAAAGTTGCAATTTCAGCTTCGGAATATTCGGAAGTTGCCGCATCGATGATTTTAGGAAATTGAAAAAAGATAATAGATAAAAAAGAAAGGAACAAAAAAAAAGGGAAAGAAAAATTTTTTATAGGATCGAAAACAGTTTTGTCTCTTTTTGATTTCTTTTGCATAAATTACTAACCGGTTTTCAATTTATAAAACATGACAACTCTGGTTGTACTAGAGAGTATGTTCCTTTTAAATAAAATGGGGTCTAAATAACTGACCCGTCAGTATCTTTTCAAAGTCACTCGCGCCAATCTTTCCAAAGCGGGTGCCGCACACTCCTGTAAAATTGGAGTCGGATCTTTCAAGCCAGGAACCAAATCCAACCGATGGCAAAAAAGAGGGATCAAAAGCTTTTCAATATCCTCTGCCGCGACAAAATCACGCCCACAAAGCATCGCACGTGATTGAAATGCGAGAATTCCGAGAACAATCGATCGGGTAGAAACTCCTTGAAGAACCCGCTTATCCGCTCGGATCGCCTGCGCAATATCAACCAAACATTCATGAATCGATTTCGAGACATGCACATGATGATGAATGAAAAGGCGTGAAGCAATAATATCTCTTCTCGCAACTTGAGGAAGTTTCAAAGGTTCGGGATCTTTTTTCCAATGACTCAAAACTTCGAGCTCCGCCTCTTTGGTTAAATGTTTCATCCGAATCTTGAAAAGAAAACGATCCAGTTGAGCCAAGGGGAGAGGATAAGTTCCGACCAGATCGAGCGGATTTTGCGTCGCAATGACGAAAAAAAGATCATCCAAAGGATGAGTTTTATTATCGACTGTCACTTGTTTTTCAGCCATTGCTTCGAGAAGAGCCGATTGAACTTTGGGGCTGGTGCGATTGATTTCATCGGCCAACACCACATAGGCGAAAATAGGGCCTTGGAGAAAACGGAATGAATTGGATTCGGTATCAAAAATTGTTACACCAGTGATATCGGAAGGGAGAAGATCAGGTGTAAACTGAATTCTTCTAAAAGATGGAAGATGATCCTCCGGGAGATCATCTAAAATACTCTCCCCCAAGGTTTTAGCAAGAGTGGTTTTCCCAGAACCAGGATAATCTTCTAGCAAGACATGACCATCGGCAAAAAGTGCAATTAAAATGAGATCAATAATTTCATCACGACCTTGAACGACGGCGCGACAACGTTTTCGGATTGCTTCTGCAATGTTGGCTGCGTCGGTGAGCGATTTGATAGGGGTGTTAGTTGGGGTTTTTGTTTCTTCGCCGAACGGTTCGTTGATTAAGGTGGTCATTGGTCATTTCTCCTTTTTTGCTCTTCTTCATCGTATGTTGTGAAATGTGGATATTTACTTTACTCCAATCCAAGAAATCGGATTGAGTAATCCCAAATGCCGTCTCCAAAAATGGAACTTCAGTTTGATTTCTTTGCCGATTTTTTTCTCCATCTCTCTCCATTCTAAGACTGTTATTGTAGACTCAGACCCGAGTGCTTGAGCGAGATGGAGCTGTGTCATCTCTCGAAAATAATTAATGGGAGGATTAATTCTTAAGGCAAATGCCTCTCTCGTTTCTCCAAAACTCCTTTTTAAACCTACTTCCGCAAGCCGATCGAGCGTGGCTCGATAACTTAAGCGGTGAATTTGAGAAGAAGAAAATCTAGAAATGATTCTTCTCCATATCTTAATGAAATAAAGAACAAGAATCAAAAGAAGGAATAGAACTAAAAATAATTTGCCGTAGGGAATAGATAAGGCCGGTTTTTCAGATTTTGACTCCTCCGACTTTCCAGCGCTCGAATCTTCTCTCGCCAACTCACCCATCGCCCTTTGAAGATTCGAGTTGACTTCGGGAGTAGGCTCTTCTTCCGAGCGCTCCGGGCCAACGTCCATCACCACCCACCCTGCCCCTTCTAAATAAAACTCTGCCCAGGCGTGAGCATCCTGATTTTGAAGGAGGAGGCTCGATCCATTTTTTCTTCGCCCTTCCGGGGCTGCATAGCCGGCAGCAACTCGTGAAGGAATTCCGAGCGAACGAAGAAGAAAGGCCATCGAATGAGCCAAATGAACGCAATATCCTCGCCGATCTCCAAACAAAAAATCGGCGGTAGGATCTTGTTTGTCTGCATGTTCACTTTGACGGGTATAAATTGTGTTTTTTTCCAACCATAATCGGAGAATCAACGCCTGAGCCATCGGCGAAGATTTTATTTCATTAGGTAAAAGAGAAATAATCTGTTTGGCCAAATTTTCATATCGCGAATCATTGGG
>CAZQOW010000016.1:0-3191 GCA_964595045.1 uncultured Pseudomonadota bacterium | reverse complement strand
TAGGTAAAAGAGAAATAATCTGTTTGGCCAAATTTTCATATCGCGAATCATTGGGGTAACTTAAATAAGTTTTTCTGATTGTTTCCGACCATTTTGGATTTCCCGCTTTTTTATCCATCAATTTCTCAAATGAAACATTGGAGGCAATGGAATCAACGCCATAAGCCAATCTGAAATAGTTAGGATTCGGATTTTCTTTCGGTTCAAAATGAACCGGACTCAACAATCCAAAAGGATGACGATGATTGACCACCATCGCGACGATAGTTGGAATTTTTACAAACAAGTCATCATTTTTTTTGTCTTGGGGAAGATTAATTTTTTTTGTTGGATAATCTTCCAGCAGATCATTATCCATCTCTTTCTGAATCGCGCGAACCAATCGGGTTCCATTGAAATAACTAAAGGCAGTTTGCCTGAAATAATAATAACCGGCTGGAGGATGATAATCTTCATGAAATAAAACAACGGCAACCGGAAACGAATTCCCTTTCGGATAATTATTGCTAAAGGGCATTTCTAGAGGTTCTTGGGAACTGTTTTTTCCATCACTTCCCTCATTTTCTTGTTTTGAATTTTCATCGTCAGTTTTTGAAGATCCCTCTCCCAATTCTTTGGAATTTTCTTTCCCCTCTTGGTTTTCTTTTTCCCCTTTGGATTTTTGTTTTCCTTTTTCTTCTATAGAATTTTTTCCTTCTGATTTTTCTTTGGGGTTTGCAGGATTCCCAGTTAAGCCGAGCGGGGCTCTTTGGGGAGGAGGATCGATCGGATTCTTTTTAATAAATAGAAAAGCGCTCACTCCAACCAAAGTTAAAAGCAAAAAAGTAAGAATGATTTTTTTAAAACGCTCTTTTTGCAGCAAAAGGAGTGCAGCCAAACAGAGAGTGAAAATCCCCAAAAGCACAAGCAGAGAGATAGGGTCATCCCCGCGACTCCAAGCCCAATCGGATAACGAGCGTGGTTCACTAATCTGTAAATCTCGATGTTCCATTACCCGATAAACCACCACAGAACTGATCGCTGAAATTTCAAAAACAGCAAAAAAGGGATATTGAAGTGCAAAAGTGCGCAGAAAGAGGCTGATCGCAAAAACAAAAAACCATAAACCAAAAAATTGGGTTAACGAGAGGGAAATTGCGACTCCGAATAGTCTGGAAAAAAAAGGGAAGGAGTTCAAGATTTTGCCGATGCTTAATCCCAAAAAGATAGTGGTGAAGATAAAAATAAAAAGAGTAAGCTTTCTGACTCGGTAATAAAAAATGGGATAGGCGAGAATAACTCCAAACAAAGCCCCTAAGAGGGCTCCAAGCTCTCCTGCCTGCAAAACCCACCCATAAAAAAGAAGTAAGGTCGCAATCAGATAAGTCAGAACCCTGAGAATGATGAGGAAATAGGGTTCTTGGTTAGAGGTAGAATGCATATTCATCACTTGAATCAGTTGAGATATTTTTTTTGAATCTTTTTTTTTGAAGATGGAGTAAGCATAGTGCGTTCATCCTACAAGATGAGAAGAAACCACCTTTTCTGAAAATCGATCTACTAAATTGACAAAAATCCCTTCTCTCATCCATTTTTCAGATTCTTTCTCAAATTTTTTCAAATTCTTTCTCCGTTTCGATTGAGAATGAATGATTAAATGCCGAAAGGAATTCTCAGGAGTAAACAGCCAGTTATCCTCAGCTGCTAAAATCAGCTGAATTTGAATTACATGACTTTTCATCGATGAGAGAAGAATAGAACTCCATTCAAGAGAATCTGCTGAGGCAAAAATAAAACAGCTGGAAACCGCTTCAGCTTGGGCATGATCTAAAAAGTATTTCAGTTTCTGAGCGCTCTGATTTCTTACATGAATGGAATGAATCAATTGTTCTATGGCTTCTTGAGGATTGCTGGTCGGGTTTTTTCCACCGTCTGCCAAAAAAACAAAATTAGATCCGAACTCCCCTTTTTCTAAGGCTGTTCTAGTAACAGAGGCAGCAACATTATCTTTCGGTGAAGCGACAAAATAAATAAAAACCTTATGTTCGGGAGAGATTGCCCTCTCAACCTCTCGAACCATCAATTTGCGAGTTCTCGCATAAACTTTCCAAAGAATATGTTTCAGCGGATCTCCTCGTACATAACGACGAAGATCAGCCCGATCTCCTACCGGTTCTCCCAGCGGATGAGAGATAAAATCCCCTCCTCCAAACTGTTTGAAAATTGGTTTTAATTGCAGATTGAGCAACCTAGGAAAGATTTTTATTTTTCGGTTTTCGGATTCTTGAAATCGAATTCTTGCCAATCCAAACAGATCAATGACTTTCAGTTCTCGAATGATTTTATCCTCAATTCCACGTTCGGAGGGGATGATCTCTTCGGATAAAATTCCTCGCGATGAACGAAGTGACGCTTGAATTCCTATTGGTTTTTTCCAGTTTGTTTCAATCTTGATGAATGGAATCCAATCCATTTTGTGAATTTTAAATCCTGTTTGGAATTCTTGGTCTGTTTCGATTTGAAAAGATTCATCCGATGCTTTTTTAGTTCTAAATCTTAAAAAAAGAGCCGCCAAAGTGACGATAAAAATGGAAAAAGAGATTAAAAACATCCCTCCTTCTGAAAGAACCAACAAAACAAAATCGGTTCGGGCTACTCCATAGGATTGTCTGAGCCAAATCAGGATTGGAATTAACAGGATTGATCGAAGTGTTAGCGGAATCCATCCTACGATTTTGTATATCGGTTCAGAGAGAAATTGAACTTTTTGTACAATTTTTTTAAAAAAAGTAGATTTGGACAAACGATTCATTAAAAGTGATTATCTCACAACTGAGGGGTAATAGAATAGCGAGGAAAAATTAAGTTAGAAAATTTTGGGTAAATCGAATGGTTTGTTTAGCCGCTTTCACTTCATGAACTCTCAAGAAGTTTGCTCCTTTTAAAACCGACAAGGCATGTGCTACCTCGCTTCCAATTTTTCTTCCTTGGGGATCTAGGGAAGATTCAAAAAATTCCTTTAAAAAAGACTTTTTTGAAAGGCCAACCACTATTGGTCTTTGCAAAGTTTGAAGTTGGTGAAGCTTCGATAAAAGCTCAACGTTTTGTTTACCCACCTTGGCGAATCCGATTCCAGGATCGATCAGAATTTTTTCTCTCGAAATTCCATTTTTTTCCAAATCGTGGATCCGTGTTTCAAAAAATAGAAGAAT
>CAZQOW010000015.1:20631-22929 GCA_964595045.1 uncultured Pseudomonadota bacterium | reverse complement strand
ATCTGTCTGATCATAGCACTCACTGCCTTTGCCTCTTCAATGGCTAAAGCAGAGAGTTTACCTTCTTCATCCGATAAACATTTTGCAGGATGGGAAAAATTGAATCTGCCTTTAAGGCATTATTTCGAAAATCTGAATAATCAAAAAATTGAACTAATTGTTCGTATCAATAAAGCTTTAGATGAATCGGATAAAAAAACACTTCAATCGGTAGGGTTGCAATTTAGAACGGTAGTTTCATCCGGAAAAGGTAAAACATTTCTCACTGGGAGCATTCCTTCTTTTCAAATTGAAAAGTTGGCAGCTTTGCCTTTTGTCGAAGCGATTGAGGGGGCGACTCGTCTTCGATATCAAAATAAATCCATTTTAAAGAAAAATTAAAAAATTTTATTTCTTCACTATCACTTAACTAGGAGGTTGTATGTGGTTCAAACAATATAAACGATTACTTTTGGCTCTTTTGCTGACAGTTGCTTTTGCAGGTTCAGTCGAAGCATCCATTAAGATAGATCCGGTTCTTGGTAGAATGAAAAGTACCGCCAGTTTGTCTAACTCATCGTTCTCATCGTTGTTTCAAAAAAATTATTTTTTAACGATGGAGAATGGAAGCAATGAACCCGCAGCAGAGATTATTTTAAAAGCTAGAAGCGAGCAGGATATGCCGGCGGTTGTTAATCTGATTAAAAGTTTGGGTGGTTCTCCTCGCACAGTTGTTCAAAACTTTCTCACTGCAAGAATTCCTGTGAAAGCGATCGATTCTCTTGCAGCCTCTGATAAAGTTCTTTATATCGAAGCCGCTAAAAAGTTGAAAAGAACAATGAGTGTGGCCCGAACAGTGACTGGAGTTGATAAAGTTCAAGATGGTAGCGGTACAGGAGGAGTCCCTTATAAAGGAAAAGATGTCATTGTCGGTATCGTTGATAGTGGAATTGATTGCACCCATAATGACTTTAAAGATGCTAATGGTAAGTCTAGAATTCTTTATTATTATGCTTGGGACAATACAGATCCTAATAATCCTGTTCGAGTTGAGTATTCCGGAGAAGATCTCAACGGTACATCCCCTAAATGTAAAACTTGGTCAGATACCTTTGGCCATGGAACGCACGTTTCAGGAATTGCCGCAGGAAGCGATAACAAATACACTGGAGTCGCACCAGAAGCGAATATCATTATGGTTCAGTTCGGTAATGAAGACTTTTCAACCGCGGTGATTGATGGTGTAGATTATATTCTTAAAAAAGCGAAACAACTCGGAAAACCTGTCGTAATCAATCTTTCTTTAGGAAGCTCTGAAGGAGCACACGACAATAGTTCAAACTTCGAGCAAACCCTCAATGCTCAGCTCAAAGACAATAATACTGAGAAACAAGGAAGTGCAATTGTAGTTGCAGCAGGAAATGAAGCAATTAGGCCTGGTAAAATCGTATCTGGAGTTGGTTTAATTGGAATTCATGCCCCTATTGATACGAAGAACAATCAAAATCCTAGCGGTAAAGCGTATGAGTTTGCAATTTCATTTCCTAATTCTACTGGTCTTCTGTCAGATCATCCCCTTGTGGATATTTGGCTAAATTCGGGGAGTACTTGTCAGATTAAGACTGTGGTGTATTCGAATTTGCAGGTTGATAAAACAAACCTTGTGGATGCAGCAACACATTTTAAATTCGAAACACAGTTTATTAATAAAAACGGTGACAGTGGACCTTTATTTGATAAGGATAAAAATATTGGAGTCGAACTCGATTTTACAGATGGCGATCACACAGAAAATCACAAGCAGCATGCCCAGCTTTTTCTCGCAGCAAACCCAAGAGTAACTGCCTATAATTTCGATCTTGTTTTCAAAGGAGATTGTACAGGAGATGTCTGGCTAACCAGTGAAAACTTCAATTTAGGCCGAGGTGGATTTGCTAGTTTTATTGATTCTAACCTTGGTGCGTCGAATGTTAGAGACAGCTACTTCTACGCAGCCGGAGACAATCAAAAAGTAATTACAATACCGGGGACTGCAAGCAACGTAATCACCGTCGGCTCTTTCATGTCTCAACAAAAATGGCAGGCACTCGATGGCGAGCATGATCAGAGTGCTTTAACTGGAAGCCAACCAAATGATATTTCCTTATTTTCAAGCATGGGACCGACAGCCGATGGAAGAATAAAACCAGATATTACTGCACCTGGTGAACCTATTATCTCTTCATTGTCTACTGATATTGGTGCGGGTGGTATTGCTCATGGAAATGATCGTAAAGGTGACACAACCCATTTCAAATTAGAAGGAACTTCAATGGCAAC
>CAZQOW010000015.1:0-20621 GCA_964595045.1 uncultured Pseudomonadota bacterium | reverse complement strand
CCAGGCTGCTCCCCATGTTACCGGCGCAGTGGCCTTGATGCTGCAAAAAAACCCAACGTTGACTTCTTCTCAGATCAAAGATCTGTTGCAAAATAATGCAACGAAAGATGGTTTTCCAAATGCTCCCGGCCCAACACCTAATAATATTTGGGGTGCTGGTAAATTAAATGCGGTTGGAACGATGAATGCTATCGTGAATATTGTTCCTACCCCAACGCCGAGTGAAAACCCAAATTCAGGAAGCGGCTGTACTCTTTCTCCCAATGTTGGAAGTTTCTCTTTAGGAATCTTGATGATTCTTCTAGCGGTAGGAGCAATTGTTTCAGTTCGATTCAGAAAAAGTGAATAATTGATTCAAGCAGTATAATGAATTCTCAAGGGCGATCTTCGGATCGCCCTTTTTTTCAGAATTAAATTTTATCCCCACCAGATCGATCTTCTTTTTTTCAATCCTTCCATCACCATTTCCTGAATTGTCTGCCGAACCTGTTCACTCAAGCGATGAATGAGAAGCTCATCTTGGATTGCCTCTTCACCATAATCATCGAGTAAAATCGGTTTTCCAAAATAGACATGCCATTTTGCGGGAAGCCCAAAAATTCCCAGAGGACCAAGCCAGGGAATCGTGGCGGTAATCGGAACATACGGAATTCCAAAAGGTTTAGCGAGTAAGCTGGTTTTATAGAGAAGCGGATGAGTCTCTTCGGCCCCAATCACCGCACAAGGGATAATGGGGGCTCTCGTTCGAAGAGCCAGTTTGATAAATCCTCCGCGACCGAAGCGTTGAAGATGATATCGTTGTTTATACGGTTTTCCGATTCCCTTTTCACCTTCCGGGAAAACAGTGACAAGATGATTTTTGTTAAGAAGTCGCTCGGCATTATCAGGTGAGGCACGAACCCCACCGATTTTGTACATAAAACTGCCGACAAACGGGAGATAATAGACAAAATCTTCAACCAAAAACCTCACATCTCTTTTGGAAGGATGATCATTGGTCACTGCCAAACGAATCATCGAACCATCGAAAGGAAGAGTTCCAGAGTGGTTGGCGACGATTAAACCTCTTCCATGATTTGGAATATTTTCCAATCCATCGACCGAAACTCGCCAATATTGATGATAAAGAAAGTCAAAAAGTGGTTTCACCTTTTTTTCAAAACCAGGATCTCTTCCAAACTCATCGAACTCCTCACGATCAATTCGAGTGAGACCAAAAAGAAAACGCTTATAGGTTTTAAGAGAAAAAATTCGGTTAAAATAATGCTGAGCGATTTTTGAATAGCTTGCTTTCGGAGCATTCAAAGTTAACTCTTTTTCAGTTTTTTTAATCGGTAAGGTGACTGAATGAATCTTATTTTGAATCAATGAGTTAAGTCGATCAAGTTCGAGTTTTATTTTATCTTCTTGAGTTTTGTTGACCCCATTTTTCTTCAAGGTCTGATGAAGTTTTTTTTCTAATTGATCGATCGACTTTTTTAATTCTTTTTCGATTCGATTGATTCTTTCTTCCAGTTCTATTTTAAATTGGATCGGACTTTCAAGATTGGAATTATCGGATTCCCATAATGGCTTGATCAGATGAAGATTAGACTCTTTATTTTTTTTCTGTTTATTGGCCATAGCTTTTCACCTTTAATAATTCTAATTTTCTTCTTCCACTAAATCAACTTCTCTTAAACGTTCGGATCCAACAAACGAAAGAAGTGCCTCACGAGTACAAAATTGAGGAGTGAATTTGAGAATTTTTTTCGCCTTTTCCCCATCCGCAATACAGATATATTTCAAAAAATTGAGATAACTTGCCGGAGCAGAAGCCATATCGGCGTACCAAAAAAGCTGAACCAGATTTTTCATCCACATTTCTGGAAGAGGAATGTTGATCTTGCCTGAAAATAGAATTACCCGCGAAAGAGGTAAAACTCCTGGCCCGACAATATTAAAAATTCCAGAATGATCTTCTTCCAGAACTTTTATAAAAGCTCGAATGACATCTTCTTCATGAACAAATTGAATCAGCGGATCATAGCCTAAAATGGTAAAGACGACGGGACGGGAAAGATATCTTGTTTTATAACTTTTGATGGTTGGCCCCAAGATATGACATGGCCTGAGAATCGTAACCGTCATGTCTGGTCGTTTTTGAGCTAATTTGAGCGCCGATTTTTCGGCGTCGATCTTATCTGCCAGAAAACGATTCTTAATCCCTCCACGGCTGGGAGATTCTTCGGTTAAAAAATTGGGATTATCAGGAAATGCGCCGTAAACATCCGTGGTAGAAGCCAAGATCAATTTTTTTACATTCGCATCTGCACAGGCATTACAGATATACATCGTTCCGACTGAAACAATTTCATGTACTAAAGACTGATTTCGAGGAGGAGTAATTGGAAAAGCGGTGTGAATAACCACATCCACCTTCTCTTTTTTAAAAATTTCAGAAAGCCTAACATCCGCCAAAGTTTCTGTTAGATCGACTTTGTAAAATTTTGCCTTTTTTACCTCAAAAGGGGGTTTTCGACGATCAATCGCAATCAATTTTTTAATTCGTCGATCTTTTTCGAGTGCCTGAAGAAGAGATTTACCTTTAAATCCGGAAGTTCCGATAATTGCGATCGTTTGTTTCGAAAGTGGTATAATTTTTTTCTTTTTTTCATCGGATTTTTTCATAAGGAAAACCAATTTGATTTTTGCTTAACGATATTAAGGTAGTGAAAGGTTTAAATCAAGTCAATGAAAGTTCTTTCTTGCTCTAGTTGTTTTCTATGTTAAGAAAATATAGGGACTCACAGAAATTTATTTCTACACAATCGAATATTTAGGAAATTTTTTGTTGTCGGGGCGATGTTCTCCTTATAAATCATCTGTTATGAACTCAAAAATCATCCAACTTCCTTCAGAAATAGCTGAAAAAATAGCCGCAGGTGAAGTCGTTGAACGTCCATTTTCGGTTGTTAAAGAGTTGATAGAAAATAGTCTTGATGCCAAAGCCTCCCGAATTGAGATATTTATTGAAGAAGGAGGGAAAAACCTCATTCAGATTCAGGATGATGGGATTGGTATGCATCCAGAAGAAATTCATCTCGCTCTACAACGTCATGCTACTTCGAAACTTCGTACATTCGAAGATCTCTATTCGTTAGCCACTTTGGGATTTCGTGGAGAAGCGCTTCCATCAATTGCCTCAATCTCCAGATTTTCAATCAAAAGTCGGTCAAAAGAAAATTCTCAAATTTCAGGTTACGAAATTTCTTTAGATGGTGGAAAAATCGTTTGTGAACAAGATGTGGGGCATCCAATCGGCACGACAGTCACTGTTGAAAGTTTGTTTTTCAATGTTCCGGCGCGACTCAAATTTCTAAAATCGACGAGTACCGAGTGGAGTCATATCGAAGATTATATTACCTCGATGGCGCTTGCATATCCTCAGGTTCAATGGATTGTTCATCATAACAAAAAAGAAAAAATCCGGTTTGTTCAGATAGAACTTTCGAGAAGAATGATCGAGGTTTGGGGATCTGATCTCGCCGAAAATTTTTATCCGATTAATTATGAACGCGGTGAGATGAGACTGAGCGGTTATATAGGTCACCCTAACTTAAGTCACTCTCCATCGAAATCGGGTTATCTTTTTTTAAATGGCCGACCTGTGAAAGATCGCGTGATGAATCATGCTGTCATTGCTGGATATCGTTCACTTTTAATGAAAGAGCAGTTTCCAACAGTTGTTTTATTTTTAGAGATTCCATCTGCAATAGTCGATGTGAATGTGCATCCCGCCAAAAGGGAGGTGCGATTTGCAAATCCAAATGTTATTCATCAATTTATGTCAGAATCGATTCGGGATTTTTTAAGCAGGAACCCTTGGAAAATAGCCAGCTCTTTTTCAAATCCGCAGTCTAGTAATAATTTAGACCCACTTTATGATCCCGAAAACAAGCCCCGCACCGAAAGTCTTGTGCCAAGCAATGAGATTTTGGTCGACAATGTCCTCCCTAGACGGGATAAAATTGAATATAGAGAAAAGATTGGAGATAGCATCCGAGGATTTTTAGATCAGCAGCCAACTTCTTATCCTTTGGAAGCAAACTTTAATCGTCAAAATCAGAGATTGTCTAATCCAGAATTCAATAGTTCTTCTATTTCTTCTCATATTGTTTCTCCTTCTTTATCGGAATCTACGAATGTTATGGAAGTTGTAAGAACCGAACAAGAAAGTTTTTTTAAAGCGGGAAGACTCCCGTTTTCTTCTTTAAAAGTAATCGGACAATTAAAAGACACCTATATTCTCTGCGAGTCTGATAATAATCTCGTCCTGATCGATCAACATGCCGCCCATGAAAGAATTGGGTTTGAAAAACTTCGAAAAGCTTATCATGGTAATCTTTTAAAAAGTCAGAAACTCCTTATTCCACAACTTCTTGAAGTGAAGGAGTCTGAAAAAGAGATTCTTCAGCCTCATTTGGCTTTGTTGGAAAAGCTTGGATTGGAGATTGAAGAGTTTGGATCAAATACCCTAGTCATTAAATCAACTCCGGCAGTTTTAGGTGAGATGGAAGTTTTTCCACTGGTTCGAGCTCTCATCGTTGATTTAGAAAAACACGGTTCTAGCGAACGAATTGAAGATCAGCTTGATGACGTTTTCGCCACAATGGCTTGTCATAACCAGATTCGTGCGGGTGACGCCTTAAGTCACCTCGAGATGAAAGAGCTTATTGCACAACTCGATGAGGGGGCTTACAGCTACCATTGCCCACACGGGCGACCGGTAATGGTACAGCTTTCTTATCGGGAGATAGAAAAGTGGTTTAAGAGAATTGTTTAATGCGATGATGAGTAATGGGGCTCATAGTAATGAAAAAAATAATCATCATTCGCAGTTCAACTGGCGTTGGAAAAACAGAAATCAGTATTGAATTGGCAAACAGTTGAATGGCGAAACTGTTGTTGCCGACTATCAAACAATCCTTAAAAACTTTGATATTGGAACTGCCAAGCCTATCCAAAAAGAACAAAGACAGATTCCTCACCATTTAATTGATGTAGCCAAATATGGTGAAATTTTTGATGTAGCAAAATTTATAAAGCTTGCTGACGATGTAATTCTCGATATTTTTTTTCGCAATAAACAACCAATTATTTCTGAAGGGACTGGACTTTATATTAAGGCTAGCCTTTATGATCTGATGGAAGCACCTAAGCGAGATGAGCAGTTCAGAAGAAAGTTGCAAGAAAAAATTAAAAATGACGGCTTACAGATTCTTAATCAAGAATTGAAAAAGTAGACTCTATTCGAGCTGATGAAATTCACCCGAATGATGCAATCCGAATCATTCGAGCATTTGAGGTTTATCATATTACAAATAAGTTTTCCTCTGAATTAGATTTACATCGATTTAAAAAACAGAAATATGAAGTAATCAAAATAGGTCTTAATCTTCCAAGAGAAAAGCTTTATGAAAGAATAGATTAACGAGTTCTTGATATGATTGAAACACGATGGGTTGGAGCTACATGAATTATTTCAGAAGGGATATGATTTACTTCAAACTAAACTCAAACAATTGGTTATTCAATTATAGCTCTTTATTTGAAGGATAATCTGAGTTTAGAAAAGGCAATTGAACAGATTCAGAAAGAGACTCGCCAGTTAGCAAAATGCTAATTGAGCTGGTTTAGAGGTGATAAAGAAGCGAATTATTTTACCCCAGAACAGATTTTGAGCATAGAAGAAATTTACAGAGATTTTTTAAAAAATAAATGTTTCCAATTAATTTATTACAAGGCATCAATTTTAGTGATTAATTTTCCTCGTCCTTAGAAGATAGCTTCAGTTATTTGATTCTGTCGACAACGTTGTTCCAAGTTTATGGTAAAATTAATACGAGTTATTTCACAAGACGTTTGATCTTACTTGCTTTAAAAAATTTTGAGTTATAAATTTTAAAAATATTGAGAATAGATGTCTGCAGCTGTCATTTTTTGAAAATCCATTAAAAAGTTTTTTAAATAGTTCTTATTAATAAGTTATTTTATTTGGTCAGTTTTATTATAGTTGATTAGAGTAATTAGCATGATTTCTTTATTAAGTTGAAGTTGTTACTTTATCGATAATGCTTTTGTGTATAAAATAAATTTAGTTAGGACGATTTCGACGACCAAGGTTATTATATTTTTTCTGAAATTTCATTAGCAATCTGAAAAGCTCGATATAACTTCAGTTGCCCATAATCATAGGCATCTCCTAGTAATTCTATTGCACCTGATAAATTTGCTGGAGTGACTTTTTCAAACGCTGAGTTTATTTTTCTTTGATCTTCCGCATTTAAAATTCTTTTGATCTCAATTTTTTCTCCACGTAACACCGCTTCCGCTAAGTGGCCATAAATAGTGCCGGTTGTCAGTTCTCTTTCAGTCGCAATTTTTTCAATCGAATCTCCTGCTCGAAATCGGAGAAGAGTGACATAAATTGTATTACTGATCCCTTTTTTCGTCGAAGAGAGAGAAGGAAGGGAAGTTGCATCATCCTTAAAGCTGATTCGAGGATGCTCTTGTAGATAATTCAATATCTCTTTCTGAAAAATCTTTCCAAACTCTTTTAGTTTTTTTCCACCCACGCCACTAATCTTCGAAAACTCCCGGTCGTTTTGTGGATAATCGCGTGCCATCTGTCGTAAAGCATTGTCAGAAAAGATAATATAGGCTGGGACATCTCGGTCATCGGCCAATTGTCTTCGAAGTTGTCGAAGCAGATCAAAGAGAGTTTCGTCAAATTCAGTTTCTTCTTTTTTCAGTTTTTCTTTCACTAGATTCATCGATCGAGTGAGAAAAATTTGGCTTCGTTGTTTCAATGCATTGATCCCTTTTTGCGTTAATTCAAGAACGGTAAATTGTCCTTTTGATTGAGAAATAAATCCCAAACGAATGAGCTCGCGCGCAATCGATCCCCATTCGGAGCGATTTTGCTCTTTTCCAATTCCATAGGTTGAAAGAGTAGTGTGGTTCAGACGCCTAATTTTCTCGGTGTCGGCACCGGTTAGCACTTCAATGATATGATTCAATCCAACCCCAAAACCGCTCTTTTCCCGGATTCGATAAATACAAGAAAGAACTTTCTGTGCCGAAACCGTTCCATCAAAAACTGGGCGAGGGGAGAGACAGTTGTCGCAACCTTTGCAATTCTCCTCTTCAAAAGTTTCGCCGAAATATTGGAGAAGTTGACTTCGCCTGCAGCTCGATCCTTCCGCATAATGAATCATCTGTTGAAGCTGCGCACGGGCGATCTGTTGTTCTTGTAAATCAGTTTTTTCTTCGATGAAACGGAGCTGTTTGACTACATCCCCAGGGCTAAAAAGTAACAAGCATTCAGCGGGGAGACTATCACGTCCAGCACGTCCAGTCTCTTGATAATAACCCTCGATATTTTTCGGAAGATCGTAATGCAAAACGAAACGAACGTTCGGTTTGTTAATCCCCATTCCAAAGGCAATGGTGGCACAGATCACCTGAACTTCATCCCGTAGAAAAAGCTCTTGATGTTTGCTCCGTTCTGCTGAGCTTAAACCGGCGTGATAAGGTTTTGCCTTGATTCCATCAATATTTAATCTTTCGGCAATCCGCTCAGCACTTTTGCGACTTTGGCAATAAATAATGCCACTTTCTTTCGGCCTTCCTTCAATAAATTGCAGCGTTTGGTCATACGGTTTTTCTTTTGGAATCACTCGGTAGGAAAGATTAGGCCGATTAAAGCTGGCAACATAACAATGAGGAGATTTTAATTTTAAATGATGAAGGATATCAGTTCTCACCCGCTCGGTCGCTGTCGCGGTGAGTGCGACGACAGGGATTTCCGGAAATAGCTGCCGGAGTTTTTCGAGTTCGCGATATTCTGGGCGAAAATCATGCCCCCATTCGCTGATACAATGAGCTTCATCAATGGCGAGAAGATTGATTTTCCATTTCTGCAACATTTCTAAAAAAGCCGGAAGCATTAATCTTTCAGGGGCAAAGTAGAGAAGGCGATATTCGTGGTTGAATAGTCCTCTCAATCTTTCCCGTGACTCATCCGCCTCTAAAGAAGAGTTTAAATAGGTTGCCGCGATTCCGCTCGCCTGAAGTGCATCGACCTGATCTTTCATCAATGCGATCAGTGGAGAAACTACCAGAGTAAGTCCATCCATTGCTAGAGCAGGAAGTTGAAAACAAAGGGATTTTCCACCACCGGTTGGAAGAAGGGCGAAAACATCTTGATGATTTAAAATATCTTGAATGATTTCTTGTTGCAGAGGACGAAAAGAAGTGAATCCAAAATAATTTTTTAAAAGCGGAAGTAACTCAATATTTTTCATGGTTTGATAGATTCTTACTGAAATTACAATTAATGATGCAAGTTTTATTCCTAAAATTAAAGCTCTATTATTTTTTAAAAACGGAGAATAGTTCGAAAATCAAACAAGAATGTTTAATTTTTAGATTAATTCATGGAATACCCTATAGACAGGAAAGATCGAAATGACGATAAAAAGAAGAGATGGCTAAAAAAAATAAATCTTCTCCAATCGTTTATCCCGATCAAAAGGGACTTTATTGCGAGATGGGAGATTTTTACATTGACCCTTGGCGCCCTGTCAAAAATGCCCTTATCACTCATGCCCATGGAGATCATGCTAGAACCGGATCAGAAAATTATTTTTGTGCTGATTCTTCCCTTTCTATTTTGCAGCATCGTTTGGGTGCCCAAAAATTTCAACCGATTCCTTATGGTCAAAAATTTGAATTAGGAAATGCCGTCATTTCTTTTCATCCAGCAGGTCATATTTTAGGCTCCGCTCAAATCCGAATTGAAGCGAATGGTGAGGTTTGGGTGGTTTCCGGGGATTATAAAAGAGATCCGGATCCGACCTGTTTACCTTTCGAAGTCATTCCTTGCGATACCTTCATTACCGAGGCGACGTTTGCCCTTCCCATTTATCATTGGGAAAAAGGGAAGAAAGTTTTTAAAGATATTTACGAATGGTGGGAAAAAAATAGAGAGAAAAATATCGCTTCGGTTCTTTTCTGCTACGCTTTAGGCAAGGCTCAAAGAATTTTGGCAGAACTTTCCGCATTTACTGATCGATCGGTTTATCTCCATGGTGCAACCTCCACTTTAACCAATTTATATCGCGAAGCAGGAGTAAAAATGCTCCCAACCCGTTTAGTGGGGGAAAAGGAGAAAAAAGAATCTTTTGCGGGCGAATTGATTTTAGCCCCTCCTTCCGCGGGAGGGTCTGTCTGGATGAGGCGGTTTGGCGATGTTTCGACTGCGTTTGCCTCCGGTTGGATGCAGATTCGTGGAGCAAGGCGAATGAGAGGGCACGACCGTGGATTCGTCGTTTCGGATCATAGTGATTGGCCAAGTCTGCTTCGAACGATTGAAGAGACTCAAGCGAAACAAATTTTAGTAACTCATGGGCAATCTGATTCGATTGTCCGCTATTTGACTGAAAACGGAATTTCCGCCTTGCCGCTTAAAACTCTTTATGAAGGAGAAAATGAAAATTGAAACGCTTCTCCGAACTTTATGAAAATTTAGATTCGACTACTTCGACTTTGGCGAAAATCGAACTTCTAAAAGGTTATTTCGCCGAATTAGAACCTGAAGAAGCGGCTTGGGCCTTATATTTTTTATCAGGCCGAAGGCCGAAACGTCTTCTTTCGAGCAAATTTTTAAAAGAGTGGTTGATCGAGTCGGGAAAGATCACCCCGTGGCTTTTTGAAGAGTGTTATGCAACTGTGGGAGATCTCGCTGAAACCATCTCCTTGCTCAGTAATATCGATGAACCTCCTGTAGAAAAATCGAATTTAAGTTTATCGCGATGGATGGTCGAAAGAATTCTTCCACTCGCGAATGAAGATTTAGAAACGCAAAAAAAGAGTGTTCTTTCTTGGTGGAAAGAGTTGAGAAAGGGAGAACTTTTTATTTTAAACAAGTTATTGACCGGTAGTTTGAGAGTCGGTGTTTCGCAAATCTTAGTGGTAAGAGCGTTATCGGAGCTAACGAATATTCCGATCCCCATTTTAACGCATCGACTAATGGGATCTTGGAATCCCAATGCTTCCTTCTATGAAAAATTGATTCAGCAAGATGAAACTGAAATCAATCATTCTCGGCCCTATCCTTTTTATCTCGCATCGCCACTTGATCGAAGTTTTGAAGAGTTGGGTTCGAGCAACGATTGGTTCGTTGAATGGAAATGGGATGGAATTCGCGCTCAGCTGGTTATCCGAAAAGGAGAAATTTATCTCTGGTCGCGAGGGGAAGAGTTGATCACCGAAAGATTTCCTGAGATTGCAGAGGAGGCAAAAAAACTACCCAACGAAATAGTTTTAGATGGTGAAATTCTTGCTTATCGAGATGACGCTCCTCTGCCATTTGCAATCCTTCAGAAACGAATCGGTCGGCTCAAGCTCACACCCAAAATTTTAAAAGAAGCACCGATCGGTTTTATCGCTTATGATCTTTTAGAATTCGAAGGAAAAGATTACCGTGAAAAACCTCTTCAGGAAAGAAGAGTTCAGCTCGAAAAGATAATTAAAAAATCACCGTCTTTGTTTCAAATTTCTCCTTTAATTAAAATTTCTTCTTGGGATGAGTTAGAAAATTTACGTCAGCAATCTCGCAGCAAAAAAGTTGAAGGGTTGATGCTCAAAAAAGCAGATTCACCGTATGAAACCGGAAGAAAAAGGGGCGCTTGGTGGAAATGGAAAGTGGATCCTTATACTGTTGATGCAGTGATGATTTATGCTCAAGCAGGGCATGGCCGACGTGCCACGCTTTTCACCGATTACACATTCGCTGTTTGGAAAGGAAAAGAACTAGTCCCGATCGCTAAAGCATATTCGGGATTGACCGACGAAGAAATTAAAACTCTCGATCGCTGGATCAGAACTCATACGAAAGAAAGATTTGGACCGGTTCGTTCCGTTGAACCGGTTCAAGTTTTTGAGCTCGCTTTTGAGAATATTCAACACTCTTCCCGACATAAATCGGGCGTTGCTTTGCGTTTTCCAAGAATTTTACGTTGGCGTACGGATAAGCCAGCCGATCAAGCGAATACATTACAAACCTTAATTCAAATTATCGAGACAAAATCTTGAATGAATTATTGAATCCTTTTTTCGAAGATCAAAATTGGTCCCCTTTTCATTTTCAGCAAGAGTGCTGGAAAGCGTATTTAGCGGGAAAGAGCGGTTTGCTTCATGCACCGACCGGTATGGGAAAAACCTACGCAGTCTTGGGAGGCCCACTTCTCGAGGCTATGCAAGAAACAGAGAAAGTAAAGCGCAAAGAAATCCCTCTTCAACTTCTCTGGATTACTCCTCTACGCGCTTTGGCTGGAAATACTGCCAAAGCGATTGAGAAGATGGTTTCTTCTCTGAAGATTCGGTGGAATATCGAGTTAAGAACCGGAGACAGCTCAAGCTCGACACGCGCTAAACAAAAAAAACGTTTTCCTTCTGTCTTGATTACCACTCCGGAAAGCCTCTCTTTGCTTCTCTCTTATCCTGAGACAGAAGAAAAAATGAAAGAATTGAAATGTGTGGTGATGGACGAATGGCATGAGCTGATTGGAAATAAAAGGGGAGTGCAAGCAGAGCTTTGTTTAGCTCATCTTCGTCAATGGCTCCCTACCTTACGAATTTGGGGATTATCCGCAACCTTAGGAAATTTAGAAGAGGCGAAAGAGTCTCTTTTAGGTTCTAAGGCGAATCCCGATTCAGTTTTAATTCAAGGGGAAGCGACTAAAAAAATAGAGATAGAAACTTTACTTCCAGAAAACATTGAGCGTTTTCCTTGGGCAGGTCATCTTGGATTAAAACTTTTGCCAAAGGTAGTCGCTTTGTTAGAAAAATCTAGCTCCACTTTGGTCTTTACGAATACACGCTCTCAAACAGAAATTTGGCATCAAGCTTTGCTGAATGCGAAACCTGAATGGGAAAATGAAATTGCCATTCATCACGGTTCGATTGATCGTGCTTTGCGAACCGAAGCGGAAAATAGATTAATCGAAGGAAATATTCGAGCGGTCGTCTGTACTTCTAGTCTCGATTTAGGGGTTGATTTTAGCCCGGTTGAGCAGGTGATTCAAATTGGTAGCCCACGAGGGATGGCTCGGTTGATTCAAAGAGCGGGGCGAAGCGGTCATCAACCAGGGGCTACGAGTAAGATCATCGGCGTTCCAACCAATGCTTTAGAAATCATCGAATTTTCAGCGGCGCGAACCGCGCTGAATCATGGCCGTATTGAATCTCGCCATCCTATTCTCAAACCGCTGGATCTACTCGCGCAACATTTAATTACCCTGGCGTTGGGAGGAGGGTTTGACGAGCGAGAGGTTTTTGAAGAGGTGAAAACAACCCATTCTTATAAAAATTTAAAAGAAGAAGAATGGCGGTGGACCCTCGATTTTATTGAGAGAGGTGGAACTACCTTAAAAGCTTATCCGCAATATTCGAAGGTGATCCAAAAAAATGGAATCTATGAAATTAGCTCAAAAAGTTTTGCGCAAACTCACCGAATGTCGATCGGAACAATTTCAAGTGATCAATCGATGAATGTGAAATTTATAAATGGAACTTATTTAGGGCAAATCGAAGAATCGTTCATCGGAAAATTGAAGAAAGAGGAACATTTTTTATTTGCGGGAAAATGTCTCCAACTGATCTTTATTAAAGATATGACTGCTTATGTGAAGATTTCTAAATCGAAGGAAAAAGCAATTCCTCGTTGGTTAGGAGGAAGATTATCTCTTTCTTCAGAATTGGCCGAGGCAATTTTAACCAATCTCGATCAAGCAGGACGAGGGGTTTATCCAGATCAAGAGATGAAAGCGGTTGAGCCACTCTTAGAAATACAAAAAAAGTGGTCTCGATTGCCGTTCAGCCATGAGCTTTTAATCGAACAAATCAAAACTCGAGAGGGATTTCATTGTTTTATTTTCCCTTTTGCAGGAAAGCTAGCGCATGAAGGTTTAGTCGCTTTACTTGCCTATCGTCTCACTCGAAGAGAGGCGCGCTCCTTAACTTTTCGAACGACTGATTACGGATTGGTTTTAATTTCTCATCATCCTTTTCCGAATGACGAAAAAACCTGGAGAGATTTATTTTCTCAAGAGAATCTTTTAGAAGATATTCTTGCCTGTCTTAACACTTTGGAATTAGCAAGAAGACAGTTCAGAGATATCGCTCGAATCGCAGGCTTAATCGTTCAAAGATTCCCAGGAAAAAATAAAACAGCAAGACAACTTCAAGTCTCGAGCGGACTGATTTTTGATGTTTTTATGAGGCACGACCCTGAAAATTTATTATTGAGTCAAGCAAAGCGCGAGGTATTAGAATCTCAATTAGAGTTTTCTCGACTTAAAAAAACTCTCGAGGGAATTGAACAATCAAAATTTGATTTTCAAAACCCTGCAAAGATAACTCCTTTTGCTTTTCCACTTTGGGCAGAAATTTTTCAATCGCAAGCTTCGAGCGAATCTTGGAAAGATCGAGTCGAAAGAATGGCGATGAGATTAGAAAAAGAGGCAAAGATTTAAAATGTTTGAAATCGAATGGAAAGATGAAAAATTTATATTACTTCCCGAGCGAGCCGTTTATTGGAAAAGAACCAAAACTCTTTTAATCACCGACCCACATTTTGGTAAAGAAACTAGTTTTCAGAAAGCAGGGATATCGATTCCGATCGGAAGCACCTCTTCAGATATTTTAAGAATGGAAAAACTGCTTTTACAAACCGAAGCAAAAAAAATGATTATTTTGGGTGATTTTTTTCATAATCAGCATTCTCTTTCTGATTCAGTTTTAGAAAATCTCGAACAATGGAGAAAAAGAAGCTCTTCTCTTTCTTGTATTTTAATTCCTGGAAATCATGACCGCTTTTTAAAAGATCTTCCTTCTTCTTTTGAAATTGAATGTGTCGAAGAACCGTATTTTTTTGAAGGATTTTCTTTTCATCATCATCCCCCTAAATCGATGAAAGAGCCTGCTTTTGCAGGGCATCTTCATCCATCGATTGAAATAAGAGATTCGATTGGTAGTCGATTGCGCTCCCCATGCTTTTTTTTTGGGACTGAGATTGCTTTACTCCCTGCTTTTGGTAGCTTTACAGGAACTTTCTCCATAAAACCTAAAGAAAAAGATCGAGTATTTGTCATCGGAGATCAAACAGTTCTTGAACTAAAAGGGAAAAAAGTTTCTACACTTGCTTCCTAAATTTAAAATAAATTAAATTTATTATTTTCAATAAATTTAATAGGCAAATCGATTTTTCTCGATTATAGATTTCAAAAAGGAGAAAAATTATGACCCAACGAGTCGTTTCATTTCATTACACTTTAACAAATTCTAAAGGCGAACAGCTTGATTCATCCGTCGGACATGAACCGCTCAGTTATCTTGAAGGGGTCGGTCAAATTATTCCTGGTTTAGAGAAAGAGATAGAAAAACTTCAGGTAAAAGATAAAAAGAAAATTCAAGTTCCAGCCGGTGAAGCTTACGGTTTGCGAGAAGAAAAATACATTGTTTCTGTCCCAAGAGACAAATTCCCAGGGGGCGATATTCATGTCGGAGATCAATTTCAGCCTGGCGAAGATCCGAATGCTCATCCTTTTACCGTCACTGAAATTACCTCAAGCCATGTCACTTTAGATGCGAATCACCCTTTAGCAGGGGTTGATCTTGTTTTTGATATTGAAGTCGTGAATATTCGCGAAGCGACTGCTGAGGAAATCAAGCATGGTCATACACATGATGGCCATGAGCATCATTGATTTTTCTTTTATCCATTTTTCATTACAACTAAAAAGCTGATTTTCCTCATCAGAATACTCTTGCCCTTTTAACCTATTTGATGGAAAAACCTCTTTCCGAGATGTTTTTTATCACATCCTCCAAGAAAAATTTATATATCACTGATCAAGAAAGAAATTCATGAACTTTCAACTTTCTGATGAACATAAAATGATTCAAGAAATGGCGAAAAGTTATGCTCAGAAAGAGCTTGCTCCTGTAGCAGAAGAGCTCGATAGAAAAAGTGAGTTTCCTTCAAGGCATCTTCCAAAAATGGCAGAACTTGGGCTGATGGGAATGATGATTCCAACCGAATGGGGAGGCGCGGGCCTTGATACCATCGCCTATGTTTTAGCCCTCGAAGAAATTTCAGTCGCCTGTGCCTCGACTGCTGTGACGATGTCAGTCAACAATTCTCTTTTCTGCGGATCAATTTATAAATTTGGAACCGATCCGCAAAAAAAAGAATATCTCATTCCATTTGCTTCTGGAGCGAAACTTGGAGCTTATGCACTTTCTGAACCTTCCACCGGATCCGATGCAGCCAATCAGCAAACCACCGCGGTCAAAAAAGGGGATCAATATATCCTCAACGGTCGAAAGAATTTTATTACGAGCGGCCCAAATGCCGATGCCATAGTTGTTTATGCGATGACCGATAAATCAAAAGGTTCGAAGGGGATTTCCGCTTTTATCGTTGAAAAGAATTTTCCAGGTTTTTCGGTCGGCAAGATTGAGAAAAAATTGGGGATCTGTGCCTCCTCGACTTCTGAAATTGTTTTAGAGAACTGCGAAGTTTCTTCCAAAAACTTGTTGGGTGAAGAGGGAAGGGGATTTGTCATTGCCATGTCGACGTTAGATAGCGGTCGAATCGGTATCGCCACTCAAGCATTAGGAATTGCCCGCGCTGCCTTTGAAGCGGCAAGAAAATACGCCACCGAACGAGAAGCTTTTAATAAAAAAATCTACGAATTTGGTTCGATTCAAGATTATCTGGCAAACATGGCAACTCAAATCGACGCCGCCCGCTTACTCATTCATCGCGCAGGCTGGCTGAAAGACCAAAATCTTCCTTTTGGAAAAGAGGCGTCGATGGCCAAACTTTTTGCTTCCGAAACAGCGATGTGGGTGACGAATAAAGCAATCCAGATTCATGGCGGATATGGTTATCTCAAAGATTATCCGGTCGAGCGTTACTTTCGGGATGCGAAGGTCACAGAGATTTATGAAGGAACCAGCGAAATTCAACGATTGGTCATTTGCCGTCATCTCATTCGTGAAATTGAAAACTAATCTGCCTTATGAGCGAGTCATTCAAAAAAAAATATCAGATTTGGGATTCCAAAACCGAAGCGTGGATTGAAAAACATCCCGAACGTGAAAAAGAGTTTTGTTCGCTTTCCAATCGGCCGGTCAAAAGAATTTACACCTCTCTCGATTTGGAAAATAAAAAGGTTGAAGATGAAATCGGCTTGCCAGGTGAATTTCCTTATACTCGAGGAGTTTATCCAACAATGTATCGAGGCCGATTCTGGACGATGAGGCAATTCTCCGGTTTTGGAACGGCGCGTGATACCAATAAGAGATTTCATTATCTTTTAAATCATGGCCAGACAGGACTTTCAGTCGCCTTTCATTTTCCAACTCTCATGGGCTACGATTCCGACTCTCCAAGGGCTAGAGGAGAGGTCGGGGTTTGCGGCGTCGCGATTGACACGCTTCGGGATATGGAAATCTTGTTTGATAAGATCCCGCTCGATCAAGTGACTACCTCCATGACCATTAATCCACCTGCGGCCGTTCTTCTCTGCATGTACATTGCGGTAGCCGATCAACAAGGAATTCCAAGATCAAAAATCGGTGGAACCATTCAAAACGATATCCTCAAAGAATACATTGCACAAAATTCTTATGTTTTTCCTCCGAAACCCTCGATGAGATTAATTGTCGATACTTTTGAATTCTGCGCAAAAGAATTACCAAAATGGCATCCGATTAGCATTTCCGGATATCACATCCGTGAATCTGGCTCCACCGCTGTCCAGGAGCTTGCTTTTACAATTGCGGATGGAATTGCTTACGTGCAAGCAGCGATCGATCGAGGATTAGACGTTGATCTATTCGCCCCAAAGCTTTCTTTCTTCTGGGATGTCCATAACGATTTCTTCGAAGAAATCGCAAAACTTCGTGCCGCGAGAAGAATGTGGGCGAAAATCATGCGAAATCGATTTAACGCAAAAAAAGAGGCTTCTTGGCAAATGCGCTTTCACTGCCAAACAGCGGGTGTTTCTCTCACGGCTCAACAACCCTACAACAATGTTGTCCGCGTGACCCTACAAGCGTTGGCAGCCGTTCTTGGCGGAACGCAATCCTTGCACACTAATTCCCTCGATGAAACCTACGCCTTGCCAACCGATGAAGCGGTCCGAATCGCGTTGAGAACCCAGCAGATCATCGCTTATGAAAGCGAAGTGGCAAATACAGTTGATCCGTTGGCGGGAAGCTACTATGTAGAAAAACTGACCGATGAATTGGAAAAAGAATCGAATATATACATCGAAAAAATTGATCAAATGGGGGGGATGGTCAAGGCAATCGAACTCGGATATCCAATGAAAGAGCGAGCCGAGGCCTCGTATCGATATCAAAATCAAATTGATGCAAAAGAAAAAATTATTGTTGGACTGAATGACTTTGTTTTAGAAGATGAAACCCCGTTACCGATTTTGAAAATTGACGAAAAAATCGAAAAAGAGCAAATTGCGCATCTTCAAGAGGTAAGAAAAACACGCGATCATCAGGCAGTACAAAAAAGCCTGAATGAATTAAAAGAGGCGGCACAAACCGATCAGAATTTGGTTCCTTATTTATTAAGTTCGGTAAAAACCTACGCAAGCGTAGGAGAAATCATGAATACTCTACGAGATGTTTTTGGCGAATATCACGATCCTGGAATTATATAATCGTGCAGTTTTGGCTGGTTTCTTAAAGACAGGAAAAAAATTATGGAAAGAAAAATCAGAATTTTAGTTGGCAAACCAGGTCTGGATGGTCACGATCGGGGCGCAAAAGTAGTTGCTCGAGCACTTCGCGATGCCGGTTTTGAAGTGATTTATACCGGCCTTCATCAAACCCCTGAAATGATTGTCAGTACTGCTTTGCAGGAGGATGTCGATGCCATTAGCTTATCGATTCTTTCCGGTGCACATAATTATATTTTTCCCGAAGTGATTCGTCTTCTCAAAGAAGAAGGAATTGAAGATATGTGTATTTTTGGCGGTGGAATTATTCCAGATGAAGATATTCAGGAGCTAAAAAAACAGGGAGTTTCAGAACTATTCACCCCAGGAACCTCTACCCAATCGATCATTGAATGGGTGAACAAAAACGTACATCCGAGAGCATTGTAATTTTTTCATTTTAGTAAGTAGAATGGGTAAATGAAAAAAATTATATTTTACGGTAGATCATTCGATAGCTACCGATAGCGATTTCATCTCCATCTTCCAGAGCTTGTTCTTCCACTTTTTTGCCATTGACAAAAACCCCATTGGAGCTTTTGAGATCAATTACCACATGCTGATCTTCTTTCAGATGAATTGCGGCATGTTGTCTACTTACTTTTGCCTCTTTCAAAACGATATCATTGGAAGGAGAACGTCCGAGAGAAGTCGTCTCTCCCAGTTCGATTTCAGGGGGTTGTAAATCTCCTTCTACACTCACAATCTTTGCTTTAATAAAATTTTTCTCGGAAGGAGAGATGGAAGGGGACTGAAGAGGTATTTTTTCAGCTTCTTCAAGGGCTGCTGCATCAATATGTCCTGTCTGTTCTTCAACATCTTCCAAGGGAATATCTCTCAAAATTGAAGAAATAGAATCATCAAATGCAACTTCTTCCGCTTCTTCTGCCATGCTTTTCTTTTCAATCTCTATCTTGATTTCTTTTTTTACTTCTGGCTGTTTTGCTAAGATCTCTGGTTTGGCCTCTTTTGGTTTTTCTTCTTTTACAGGAAAGGTTTTTTCTTTCTTTTTTACACTGCTACTTTCACTAAAAAGATCTTCTCCGAGTTCAAAATAACTTCCTTCGCTTCCAGTGTAATAATCCTGGTTTTCGATTTTTTCTTCTTTCTTTGATTCAGGTTTTTTTTCTTCTGTTTTCTCTTTTTTATCTTCCGACTTTGGTTTTTCCGGAACAATATTTTTAGAAGGAACAACGGTTGGTTCCGCGATCGGTAACTCTTCAACAGGCCCACCCACTATATCTTCATATTGTTTGATATTGGTTTGAATCAAGGCGAGCAAATGTTCATAACGTTTCAATTCGCTGTTTTCTTTGCTTTCTATCTCTTTGGTTTTTTGATCAGGGTATTCTCCAAGTAAATTTCTAAATTTTGCTTCTTCCAAAACCTCTTTGTGTTTTTGGAGTTCTACTTCCTGATCTCTTTGTCCTCTATAAAGAACAAGCAACTCTTTTCGAATCTCTTTCTTCTTTTCTTCGAACTCTTTTTTAACCAGATCCTGTCTAGCTAGATAGTCAGACTTTACCCTTAAATAGACCGCTTCAGAAATTTCACCTTTGTGTTCTTCCATTTTGGAAATTCGTTCCATCATTAGATTTACTTCATCCCGAATTTTGAGAGAAGAATCATACAGCGGTTTATTTAATGCATATTTATTTTCTTCATTTTCGATAGATAAATTTAGTTCAGGCATAAGTTTTCCTAAATGATTCTAGTTAATTAAAGCAACTCCCTCAATTTTAAGAGAGATGTTGCAGGAGTGTCAAACGAAATGGCTAGTGCTGAAGGATAATTAAAGTAATTTGACTATTCAGGCAAAGAAAAAATTGTGGAGAAAAGTGGTTCGGTGTGAATTGTTGACAACAGATGACAAAATTAAATTCCCCTAATACTTTTTAAAAAAATGATCGTGTAAAATCATTTTTATTTAGAAATATTTAGCCAATAAAAAAATTTATCAAAATCTAAGATTATCAAAAATCACTTATTCTCAATAAAACGCCATAATTTAGGGAAAATAAATAAAGCTTTCAGAATATACTTAGCCGATTATTTAGAAAATTCTTCGTTTATATTAACTCAATCTCAAAGATACGTTGTCAAAATTGAGCTAAAAAGCAATTTTTTAGAAAGAAATAAATTTAATTTTGATTATTTTTAGTAATTTATGAATTAATCATGAGTCTCATAATTTTAAACCTCAATAGATTTCTTTTGTTGTTAGTCGCTTTAAATTTGAGTCTAAATTGATATTTGTGACTAGCGGCCAGCATAGATTAGAAGAGTGTTTAAAGGTTTTTTAAAGGTTATAAAAATTGGGAAATAATTATTTGCTGAAAGTTTAATCTTCATTGTCAGTTTAAATAAAAAATAAAAAAGATACGGGATGGAAGAGTTGATATTGATAAAAAAAGATTCATTTTTAATATTATTTATAATTTTACTATTGACTTAGTCTTAGTTTTCATAGATAACTTCGCGGCTCCCCAAGTGGTGGAGAGAAAAAAGGCAGTATTATCGAGTTGATAACAAGATTTTAGTTCTCGCCTTTAGGTTGACTCTTAAAAGTAAATAGATTATCAAGCACAAAAGTTTTTTGGTCTTTGAAAGCTGAATAGAAACGCTGAAATTAAGTAGGCTCTTGAAATTCCTTTTTTACTGTTTTTTTAAAAACAGTGCAGTAATGTCGTTTTTCATTAAACGACAAACCAGCATTAAACTGGAGAGTTTGATTCTGGCTCAGAACGAACGCTGGCGGCGTGCCTAACA
>CAZQOW010000014.1:0-23550 GCA_964595045.1 uncultured Pseudomonadota bacterium | reverse complement strand
CGCCAATTAAAGCGGTACGCGAGCTGGGTTCAGAACGTCGTGAGACAGTTCGGTCCCTATCTTCCGTGGGCGTAGGAGATTTGAGGGGTACTAACCTTAGTACGAGAGGACCGGGTTGGACAGACCTCTAGTGTTCCGGTTATCCCGCCAGGGGTATAAGCCGGGTAGCCAAGTTTGGATCCGATAAGCGCTGAAAGCATATAAGTGCGAAACGGGCCCCAAGATAAGATCTCCCAATCCCAAAAAGGGGTAAGAAGACCGCTCGTAGACTACGAGATTGATAGGCCGGGTGTGTAAGGCTCGTAAGAGTTTTAGCTTACCGGTACTAATCGGTCGTTCGGCTTGACCTTTATTTTTTATAATAAAGAAGAGATGATTCGAAGTTCGAATTGTTTCAATTTTTTGCAGACCAGAATATGCAGTTTTCAAATTTGATAAATCAAACAATGATTTGTCAAAATTAGTTCTTAGAAAATTTCCGGTGGTTATAGCGAGAAGGTCACACCCGATCCCATCCCGAACTCGGTAGTTAAGCTTCTCAGCGCCGATGGCACTGCCAGGGCAACTTGGTGGGAGAGTAGGACGCTGCCGGATTTAAATTGAAAAACCCTGCTAGAGAAATCTAGTGGGGTTTTTTATTTGTGATTATATTGATTGAGAGAGATAATACGAATTCATGAAAGAAAAAAAATATACAAAAGAATCTCTCGGAACAATGGTTGTTTTTCTCCTCCCTTCTCTCAAGTTAAAGAAAAGAGATAAAAGGGGAGAAACACTTGAAGATAAAATTCATAATTTTTTGCTTAAAAAATTTGATGGATATACAGCCGCCGCAGGAAATATTTTTGGCTACTGGAAAAATCACCGTGGAAAAGAGTTTTACGGGGAGCATAAAGAGTATAAAGTTTCATTTTCCGAGCAATCAAAAACCCCTGAATTAGAAAAATTTATTGCAATGATCGGGGCTGAAATGGGTGAAGATAGTATTTATATCGAAACCGGAGACCGCTCTTGGCTCATCTATCCAGAATCATAATTTTTTGGCTTAATCAGTGACTTACATTAAAATTAATCACGAAGAAGTTTATTATTCCTTTCGAAATCATGATTCCTCTCAAAACCTTCTTTACATTCATGGAGCCGGAGGCTCTGAATCTTTCTGGCCACTTGTTTACAAGAAAAATCCAATCGCAAATTTTTATGCCCTTGATTTGTCCGGGCATGGAAAGTCCACTGGAAAAGGTTTACGAACTGTTGAGGCTTATGCAGATTTTGTTGAAGAATTTATTAGGCAACTGGATCTTCATTCCGTTATTTTACTCGGTCACTCCATGGGAGGAGCGATTGCATTATCTTTAGCGATCAGAAAGTTTCAATGGCTATCTAAGCTTGTTTTGATGAGCTCTGGCGCGCGTTTAAAAGTTCATCCAATTCTTCTTGAAAAACTTAAAACAGATTTCGAAGAGGCGGTTGATCTTATTCTGCAAACAATTTACGGAAGTAGAATCTATTCTTTATTAAAAATCGAAGCAAAAAAATATCTTTTTAAACTTGGACCTGAAATTATACTCAAAGATTTTACTGCCTGTAATGAATTTGATTTAATGAACAATATAGATCAAATTGATATTCCGACACTTATTTTAGTAGGCAGTGAAGACAAGGTTACTCCTGTTAAATATTCAGAATATCTTCATCAAAAAATAAGAAATTCAATTCTAAAAATTATTCCAGACGGAAGTCATATGCTTTTTTTAGAAAAATCTGAGGAGATTAAAAAAGAGTTGAATGATTTTTTAGATCCGCTTAAGAAGTAATCTCATCCAAAACAATTTTTAATATAGGGGCTTATTTTTATGAGCGGAATTAAATCAAAAGTTGTAGCCATTTTTTTTGGATTATTTCTTTTTGTTTTTCAGGCCTATGCCAGCGATATCAATATTAACCTAATTAATCTTAACCCTGCTGATCAAAGCAGATTGCAAAATGCTTATTCAAAAACCTATGGATTTTCACCAGCACAAATAGCTCCACTCCTCGCTGGTCCAGCGACAGAAATACCGTTGATTCTTCAAATCGCCAAAAGTGCTGGCAAACTTCCTCTTGAAATCTGGTCGATGAGAAAATTAGGACTTAGCTATGCTAACATTTTAAAACAATATGCTTTGGCGCCTACTGTTTTACTTAATCCCAATGTTCCTTATGAAAAATTTGGTTCTCTTCTTGAGCAGGTGGCAGCTTACAAAAAACAATATCAACAAAATTGGCCTTCGAATATCAGTCTCTCTGATCCTGTTTTGATTGAGATGGGAAAACTGAAACATTTTACTCATTATGCAAAAATTCCGGCGAACCAGATTATCTCTCTTCCGACAGAGCCGGCTAGTTTTTCACATTTAGTGATTGAACCGACACGTCCTTCTCCCTATTTTATTCCACCCGGTCAGGCGAAAAAACTTGGGCTTTGGGAACCTCCAGGACAGGCAAAAAAATATGAAAGAGAAGATTCAGAAAAACAGGATCGACATCATAAAAAGCACAAAGAAGATGATAACGATTTCGCTTTTTTTAAGAAGAAATATGAAAAGTATGTAAAAGAAGAAGATCGTGAAGAGCGAGACAATAAACATCAAAGAGATAGAGAAGACGATGATGACCACGAAAGGCATGGTCATAAAAAATGAAAATTAATTAAGAGTGAATCGCGCCGTCTCCCAATCCAAGTGCCGCCTCTTTTACAGCTTCGGCAAGGGTCGGATGAGCATGAATGGTTCGAGCGATATCTTCCGCACTCGTTGAAAACTCCATCCCCAAAACAAGTTCAGCAATCAGATCAGAGGCTCGTGGCCCTAAAATATGCGCTCCGAGAAGACGATCGGTTTTTTTATCCGCAATTAATTTGACAAACCCCTCTTTGTCTCCCAAAGCCAAAGCACGGCCATTGGCGAGAAATGGAAACTTCGATGTTTTATAATCAATATTTTTTAGCTTCGCTTCTTCTTCAGTCATTCCAACCGATGCGACTTCAGGATGAGTATAAATCACGCTTGGAATCGTGTTGTAATTCACATGACCCGCTTGACCAGCAATAATCTCAGCGACAGCGACCCCTTCTTCCGAGGCTTTGTGAGCAAGCATTGGGCCGCGAGCGACATCTCCAATGGCATAGATGCCATCGAGAGAGGTTCCGAATCGATCGTTCGTTTCGATTCTTCCTTTTTGATCGACTTGTATTCCCGCTTCTTTTAACCCCAATCCTTCGGTCATCGGTTTTCTTCCAACCGATACCAAGAGGCAGTCTGCTTCTAAAAGCAGTTCTCCTTTTTTAGGATCTTCTATCGTGACCTGAATCAGCTCTTTTTTCTCCTCAACTTTTTTTACTTTGCTTGAGAGCTGGAATTTCATCCCTTGTCTTTGCAAAATTCGTTGGAGAGATTTTCCAACTTCTTCATCCATCATTGGGACAATCTTATCCAACGCTTCTACGACAGTGACTTCACTCCCCAGACGCAAATAAACAGATCCGAGCTCAAGCCCAATATATCCCCCTCCGATGACAATCATTTTTTTGGGGATAAAGGAAAGGGATAACGCTCCCGTTGAATCGACGATATTTTTCTGATTAATTTTTAAAAAGGGGAGTTCAATCGGAATACTTCCAGTTGCAATAATAATATTTTTGGATTGAAGTTCGAGCGTAGTTCCATCGGATTGTCGAATAAGAACCGTTTTATCTTTACGAACTTGAGCGGTTCCAGAAAATCGGGTGATTTTATTTTTCTTGAAGAGTCCTTCAACCCCTTTGGTAAGCTGGTTGACGACCTGATCTTTTCTCGCCATGAATTGAGGTAGATTCAGAGACAAATCTTTCAGTTCAATTCCATGATCTTTAAATTTATTTTGTGCTTCTGCATAAAGCTCAGAAGACTCAAGAAGCGCTTTGGAGGGAATACAACCAATATTTAAACAAGTTCCACCGAGGGTTTTTTCTTTTTCAATGCAGGCAACTTGCATTCCGAGTTGGGCGGCGCGAATCGCGGCGACATAACCTCCCGGGCCAGCGCCAATCACAATCAGATCAAAATTTTGCTCAGTCATAAGAATCTCCTAAAATGTTTCATGCTCTTTATCGGGAGAAGAGAGGATCTGTCAAATTTGTTTTGAGGATTTAAGAACCAGTATTTATTCTCTCTTTTTTTATACTCTGAATGATAAGGTTTTACTTTAAGGTATTAATGAAGAGTAAAAATGTTATCAACGCGACCTTATCGCTATGGGGGTAAAGTAAAACAAGACGAAAATGAAAATGTCTTGTGGGATGCTTTAGTTTATCATTGGCTCAATGTGCATGAAGTTATACAGCTTGTTTCAAGTAAATAACTCCTGTTCATTTTTCATGTTAAGGTTCTGATATACATCTACTTTCATTCTTAGATGCCCAAATGCTAGTCTTTAAAGTAATTAGAGATATTGCAATTACAAGAAAGCTTACTAATAATCTTAGAACATATTTCTCTATAGAAATTTTAGTTTTACTTCTTTGGTTGACATTGACTTTAATACTCTTAAACTATTAAAATCATTATATTTTCTTCGTCACTCGCTCTCTAAAACTCTCCGCCAGCGCGATCATTTTCTGAATCTCACTTTTTGTTTTCTTTGAATAAATTTTCACCATCCATTTCATTCGAATATTTTTCTGAAAGTAGCGTTGATGTTTCCTGATAAAATCCCAATAGAGAGCATCGATGGTTTGGCACCATTCCCCTTTGGGAGAATCGCTCATTTTCAGAAGATAGTGGGAAGCGCAAATGTAAGGTTTAGTTGCGAAGATTCCTCCGTCGCTGAATTGTCCCATTCCGAAAACATTTGGTGCCATCACCCAATCGTCGCTGTCGATGTACATCTCCATAAACCAGCGATAAACCTCTTGCGGATCAACTTCGCAAAGGAGCATGAAATTGCTCAGAACCATCAGGCGCTCGATGTGATGGTTGTATCCGTAACGGATCGCTTTGGAGAGGGTATGGTCGAGAAGGGGGATTCCACTTCGTGCGGTATACCAAACTTCATTCAACTTTCTTCGATGATTCCAGAAATTTTTACTCTCTTCTTCCCGATGAAAATTTTGATAGATGCCGCGGATGAATTCTCGCCAGCCGATCACCTGTCGAATAAAACCTTCGAGCGATCCGAGTGGGATCGTTTTTTTATGGGATTGATATTCATCAAGAACCCTCTGGATCACCTCTTGAGGAGTCAGTAATCCTAAGTTGAGAAAAGGGGAGAGGAGCGAATGAAACAAAAATGGGTCTTTCTGAGAGAGCGCATCTTCATATTTTCCAAAATGAATCAGCCGAAATTGAACGAACTGCTCGAGCCAATCGAGTGCCTCTTCGCGACTGGTCGGAAGCCAAAAGTTATTTGGATCTCCCGGATGATCAGAAAAATATTTTGTGATCAGCGCTTTGACCTCTTTCACCTCTTTTGGAAAATTTGAAACAAACGGAAAAGAAGGAATTTTTATTTTTTGAGGTAATCGAAGCCGATTCTCTGAATCAAAACTCCATTTCCCCCCTTCCGGTTTTCCCGATCGGTCGAGAAGAATCTTTTGTTTTTTTCTTTGCTGTTCGTAAAAGCTTTTCAAGAAAGGTTTTTTGACACTCGAAAGATAAGATTTGAATTCAGTGCGACTCACAGTAAACATAGGGCTTTGAATAATCTTCCACGAGAGATGATGCTTTTTTGTAAATTTTTGTATTCGGGTTTCCAACCATTCGTTTTCAATTTCAAAGGTGATTATCTCTTGAAAAGGGTGCGTCTGAAGAAATCTTTCCAGTTTCTTTTCATACGATAGCGAAAGATCTTTTTCATCGAGCGGAAAATGATGAACCGTAAAACCAGATTTAATCAGCTTTTGTATATAACGACGTCCCGAAGCTAGGGTAAAAATCAGCTTATGCTGATGAAATCGATGTCGTGACAAGAATTGAAAATCTTCAGCAAGATAAAAGGGGAGTTTCTTGAACGGAGAAAGAGATTCAAGAGGAAAAAGCTGGTTCTCGAATAAAATAAAAAGAGAGCTTGGTGTCATCAAAAAGGAAATTCAGTTTTTAAAATTCTTTTCCATCTAAGATGAGATACAGGTTTTCAATTCCTTCCTTAATTTTGACTAAGAAGAGCACCGCTTCCCGCCCATCAATCAATCGATGATCATAGGAAAGTGACAAATACATCATTGGGCGGATCTCCATTTTTCCATCCACCACCACAACTCGCTCTTGAGTCTTATGAAGCCCTAAAATTGCTGACTGTGGCATATTCAAAATAGGGGTAGAAAGCAAAGATCCGAAAACCCCGCCGTTACTGATGGTAAAAGTTCCGCCGGTCATTTCGGGGATTGAAAGTTTTCGAGTTTTTGCTTTTTCAGTTAGCTCGACCAATTTTTTTTCAATGTCAATGAAGTGGAGTTTGTCGGTATCTCGAATCACCGGAACAACCAATCCATTATCCGTACTAACAGCGATGGAGAGATCGATGAAATCACGATGAATGACTTCATCCCCGGTAAAAAAAGCGTTCACCATTGGATATTCTTTTAAAGCTCTGACCGCCGCCAAAGCAAAGAAGCTGACGATTCCAGGGGCGACTCCATATTTTTCCTTAAAATGTTCTTTTTGTTTTTTTCTAAAGTCGATGATCTGAGTCATGTCGACTTCATTGAAGGTGGTCAGAATCGCAGCGGTGTGCTGTGCTGCCACGAGGTTTTGAGCAATTTGCCGTCGAAGTCTGGTGGCTGGTTCTCTTCTTTCTCCGCGAGACTCGTCGATTTGATAAGAAATTTCAGCTGCCAGAGAACTACCTGAACCTGCAACTTGAGAAATAGAAACCTTTGTAGAAGCTTTTGGGGAAACTTGAGATTGAATATTTAAAACATCTTCTTTAAGAATTCTTCCTTCTTTTCCAGAGCCTTGCATTGAGTCAGGGTTGAGTTTTTTTTCTGCCACAATTTTTCTGACTGCGGGACTTAACGTCGTTTCATTTGGAACTGCACTACTGTGTTGAGAAATAGGTGAGTTATTATTTCCGAGATGGTTCTCTTGTTTAATGGGAGTCGATGCCATTTCCGAAGTTACACTATCGTCAATTGTCGCGATGACATCGCCAGGCTTTACCACTGTTTCAGGATTAGGGAATAAAATTTCAATCTTTCCACTATTCTCCGCTTGTAAATCAAACGTTGCTTTTTGGGTTTCTAAATCGACCAGCACTTCATCTTTTTTGACAAAATCACCGGTCTTTTTTAACCAGGCACCAATGTAAACTTCATTAATAGATTCTCCCGCCGAGGGGACGATCACTTTGTGTTTCATATTTTTACCATCACTATTTGATATCTAAGGCTGTTTGAACGATTCTTTTCTGCTCTTTTAAATGAAGACTCATATAACTATCGGCAGTACTCGCTTGGGGTGATCTGCCGACATAAATAAATTTCTGATCCGGTTTTAATAGGGGGGATAAAAATTGCAATATAAAACTCCATCCCTCCATATTTTGTGGACCTTCCTGGCACCAGACGATCTCTTTCGCTTTTGTATAGGAAGAAAGAATTTTAATCCATTGATCAATTGGAAAAGGATAAAACTGTTCGACCCTAATCAGAGGAATCTCTTTTTTTGTTTTTTCTTTTGCTTCCAAAAGGTCGTAATAAATTTTTCCACTGCAAAGGACTATTCTTTCAGCTTTGTTTTTTAAAGACGGATCTAAGTCATCAATGATTTCCTGAAAAACTCCATTTTCAAAATCAGTCAAGGGAGAGGAAGATAAAGCGTTTCTCAAAAGACTTTTAGGGGTCATGATGATGAGCGGAAGTCTAAAATCGCGTGTCATCTGTCTTCTCAAAATATGAAAATATTGGGCTGGAGTGCTCAAGTTGCAAACCTGAATATTGTATTGTGCACAGGCTTGAAGAAATCTTTCGAGCCTTCCCGAAGAGTGTTCTGGGCCTTGGCCTTCATATCCGTGAGGGAGAAGAAGAACCAGCCCGCTATAACGTTGCCATTTAAACGCGGAAGAGGTGATGAATTGATCAATGATAATTTGAGCTCCATTCACAAAATCACCAAACTGTGCTTCCCAAATGATTAATTTTTCTGGATGAGCAAGACTTTCACCAAACTCAAATCCCATGGCAGCATATTCAGAGAGTGGAGAGTTGACAATTTCGCAATCCGCTTTTGCCTGAGAAAGATGATTAAGGGGTGTGTATTTTTCACCAGTTTCGACATCATGAAAAACGGCGTGACGATGGGAGAAAGTTCCTCGTTCAGAGTCTTGTCCTGCAAGTCGAATTGGATATCCATCCATCATGAGAGATCCAAATGCTAGACTTTCGGAAAATCCCCAATCTGCGCTCCGCTGGCCATTTAACATTTCAACACGTTCTTCCAAAATTTTCTTCAGTTTTGGATGAACGTGAAAATTTTCTGGAATGGTAAGAAGCTGCTTTCCGATTTCTTGTAATTTGAAAAGAGAAACTCCAGTTTTGTATTCTTTGAAAAGATTTTTGTCAGTCGCCCGTCGAAACTCTTTCCACCGGTTTCCAAATGAATCCATCATCGGAGAGACTTTTGATTTTTTTGCAGTATCTAATTTTTCATCCAACTTATTCGAAAGATCTTCAAAAATATGAGAAACTTCGTTTTCAGTAATTACTTTCTGCTCAACCAGTTTGTTTGCATAGATTTCTCTGACGCGTGGATGAGAGTTTATCTTTTTGTATAACAGGGGTTGAGTAAAAGTAGGTTCATCCGCTTCATTATGACCATAGCGGCGATAACCAATCAAATCGATGACGACATCTCTTTTAAATTTATTCCTAAATTGCAGAGCTAAAGAAGTGCAACGGAGAGCCGTGCTTGGTTCGTCTGCATTGACATGAAAAATCGGAATTTCAAGCATTTTAGCGACGTCTGTCGGCTGGGGAGTGGACCTGGATTCTTTCGGATTCGTTGTAAATCCAACTTGATTATTGATAATAATATGAAACGTTCCGCCAACGGTATATCCAGCTAAATCAGATAAATTGAGGGTTTCATAGACAACCCCTTGTCCCGCAAAAGAAGCATCGCCATGAATCACGACTGCCAAGGTTTTAATGCGATCCTGATCGTTTTTCAATTTCTGTTTTGCACGAGTCACTCCCGCTAAAACAGGATTTACCGCTTCAAGATGACTTGGATTTGGCATTAAAGAGAGATGAACTTCTTTTTGACTCAAAGTCGTGATGTTTTGTGAAAAACCCATATGATATTTCACATCGCCATCTCCAACGTTTGCGTCAACATTTCCTGCGAACTCGGCGAGCATTAGTTTGATGTCTTTATGAAAAATATTTGCCAGAACGTTGAGTCGTCCACGATGCGCCATACCGATAATAATTTCATCGGTTCCCAGCAGGCTTGCCTGGTCAATAAGATGGTCAAGCATGGGGATAATGACATCGTTTCCTTCGAGAGAAAAACGTTTTTGCCCAACAAAGCGTTTATGGAGAAAGGTCTCAAAGATTTCTGCTTCACATAGCTTTTCTAAGACCCGTTTTTTAATTTCATTCGATAATGGGCGAGTCAAAACATTCGATTCAATTCTTTTTTGAACCCATTGTCTCGCTTTCGGGTCATTAATATGATCGAGCTCCACAGAAACGGGAGAACAATAATAAAAAATCAATTTTTGAACGATCGTCCGAAGTGGAACTGCTCCCAGCCCTAATACTCGACCCACTTCGCTGACTCGATCAAGATCTTTTTCATCTAATCCGAAACGGGTAAGGTTTAAAAGTGGATGAGTTTTAATCCCACGATCAAGTGGATTGACATCTGCAATTAAGTAGCCCATTTCTCGATACCCTTGAATCAGTTCCAGAACTTTTTTTTCAAATTCGAGATTTTCTTGAGAAAGAGCAGGAATCGCTCGGATTTCTTTCAAACGAGAAAGAGCCTCAAGTGACATTCCTTCAAAGAAATAACGCCAACTCGGGTCTAGTTTTGTAGGATCTTTTCGATATTGTTCTTCTAATTTTTCTAAATAATCAGTATTGAGCGAGTTAAGATAAGTAAGCATATATTAGTTGAATAGAGCTATTGATATTTGATTATTTTGCTCTCTCTTTATAAAAAAGACAAATCATTGTTATTATACAGACCAAAGGGGTATTCATGAGCTTTAAACCTAAAATCATTGCTTTTGCAGGAAGCACTCGAACAGAATCTTTTAATAAAAAACTGATAAAAATTGCCATGCGAGCCGCCGAAAATTGCGGAGTTGAAGTTGAATATATAGATCTCCGCGACTTTCCACTTCCGCTCTACGATGCTGATCTTGAATCAGAAAAAGGGCTTCCTGACAAGGTAAAAGAGCTAAAAAAGCTCTTTCATGCTTCCCACGGTTTTTTGATTTCTTCTCCTGAATATAATAGTTCTCTCTCAGCTGTTCTTAAAAATACCATTGATTGGATATCAAGGCCTGCTCTCAATGAATCTCCACTTGCCTGCTTTAAAGATAAGTTTGCTGGGCTAATGAGTGCATCTCCTGGAGGATTAGGCGGATTAAGAGGATTGGCTGATCTTCGTGCAATTTTAGGCAATATAGGGGTTTATGTGATTCCTGATCAGGTTGCAATTGGAAAGGCTCATGAAGCTTTAACTCCTGAAGGATTACTCAAAGATTCGAAACAACAAATCTTGGTAGAGCAGATAGCGGTAAAGCTTGCACAGCTTTTGTTAAAGTTGCACTCTTGATTGATGAGTTAAAAAAGTCGCATCAAGAGTACACATCTAAGCGCACATCTAGAATCAAAATTCTTTACACAATCTACGGAGTTTTATCTAGCAATCACATTCCCGAAAAGAATGGTTTTTAACACGATTTGACAAATTTTTTTTAGAAAAGTTTTATTTTTAAATCATAGAGTTTCACTTATCCATCTACTATAATAATAGTGGAGAGTGAAAAATGAGCAGGCATTTTCCAAGCGGGTTTTTCTTCTCAGTTGCTTTTCTTCTTATACTACTCACAAGTTCCCATTCTTTTTCAGAAGACCTATGGAGACCTTTTATTTCAAAAGAGGGAGGAGTTTCTGTTTTAATGCCTACAATTCCGAGTTTTCAAAAAGTCTCTCATAAAAGTTTTGTTGGAACGGTGGAAGAAAACACATATCAATCTAAATCGGGTGCTGAAAGCTTTACAATTGAATATTCAGATATTCCTAAAACCGCTCTTTTTTTAAGCGGGCCCGATACTATATTTGACGAAACCAAAGAGGGTTTGTTGAATGATTTACATGGAATTCAATTACAATTTGAATCAACCACTTTTCAGGGAAATCCTGGTAAGTTACTGACTTTTAAGGTTTTACCTCAAGGTAAGGATTCGAATGAAATGATTGGCAAAGCAAAGTTTATTTTAATTAATCAGAGATTATATGTCCTTGTAGCAATCACTCCCAGATCTTCAAATTCAAATCATCTCGACTTATTTTTGAATTCCTTTCAAAAGTTGTAATTTTTGAACCTTTACTAATAAATGGAAGATCGATATAGGTTTTTGAATTAACAAAAGGAGTGAAAAAGCATGATTACCTTAACGGATAAAGCAAAAGATAAGCTGAAGTTTTTTATGCAAGAGAGAAATTCTGCAGAATGGGGAGTTCAAATTCGTCATCAAGGCGGGGCTAATTTTCATTTTTCCCTGATTCAAATCGAACCGCTTGACCCACAAGATATTCTTCTTGAGGTAGAAGAATTTAAATTCATAGTCGAAAAAGAGCTTTCAAATAAACTAACTGGAGCTAATATCGATTTTGTACAAACTGCTTGGAGTAATGGATTTAAAGTTGAGTTAAAAGAAGAAAGTAGAATTGTTTACTCTAAACTTGATGAATCCCTACCTCAGGTTAAAAAAATTCAAAAGCTTCTTCAGGAAGAGATTAATCCAGCGATCGCAGATCATGGTGGGTTTGTAGAATTGCTTAATTATAAAGATGATATCGTCTACCTAAAAATGGGGGGAGGATGTCAAGGTTGTGCCTCATCCCAGGCGACTTTAAGGCAGGGGATTGAAGCTAGACTACGAGAAGAGGTCCCGGAAATAGTCGAGGTGGTTGATCAAACAGATCATACGAGTGGGACAAATCCTTATTTTTGATTATTTTTTTTGACTTTTTTTTATCAATCAATTTTCAATATAAAATTATTTTTTTATCCTAGCAGTTCAGAATTCTCCTTGCCTCTTGAAAGACTGAAGTGTTAAAATTTTTATATTCTTGCAATAGGTTGTAAATAATAATTTTAAACTTTTACATTAAAAAAGTGAGGGTAATCCATTGATTTTAGACAATATATTTGGTTTTTTTTCAAATGATCTTGCGATCGATTTAGGAACTGCAAATACATTAGTTTATGCCAAAGGACAGGGGATTGTTTGTGCTGAACCTTCCGTGGTTGCTGTTCAAAAAGATGCAAAAGGGGGGAAAAGAGTTCTCGCAGTAGGAATGGAAGCGAAGGAAATGCTCGGAAGAACTCCTGGAAATATTGAAGCGATTCGCCCAATGAAGGATGGAGTTATTGCCGATTTTGAAACAACAGAGGCGATGCTTCGTTATTTTATTCGTAAAGCCCACAAAAGAAAAACTTTGGTCAGACCTCGAATTATTATTTGTGTTCCTTTTGGAATTACCGAGGTTGAAAAGAGGGCGGTTCGTGAGTCTGCAGAGTGTGCAGGCGCACGAGAGGTCTATTTAATTGAAGAGCCGATGGCTGCGGCCATTGGAGCAGGACTTCCGATTACGGAAGCAACAGGAAATATGATCGTTGATATTGGCGGAGGAACTACTGAAGTAGCAGTCATCTCTCTTGCAGGCATTGTCTTTTCACAATCGGTCAGGGTTGCGGGTGACAAAATGGATGAAAGTATCATTCAATATATCAAACGAAAATATAATCTTTTAATTGGAGAACGAACTGCTGAAATGATCAAGATTTCCATTGGAAATGTTTATCCAAGTGGAGAAACAAAAACTCTAGAAATTAAAGGAAGAGATTTAATTGCAGGAGTTCCAAGAGTTCTTTCGGTCAATGGAGATGAAATCCGTGAGGCGATTGCGGAACCGACCCATATAATTCTTGAAACAATCAAAATTGCTCTGGAAAATACTCCTCCAGAACTTGCTTCGGATATTATCGATAAAGGTATTACCTTAGCAGGTGGTGGAGCTTTACTTAAAAATCTTGATATATTAATTCATGAAGAGACCGGTTTACGGGTGACGATTGCTGACGACCCTCTTTCGACGGTTGTATTAGGAACTGGAAAAGCGCTTGATCAGCTTGATCGTCTTAAGGGAATTACTCTTAATTAAGAAGTTCAAAATTCTGATTCCTTGTTTTTGTCCCCAGGTTTTTAAAAAAATAACCATTTTTAAAAGGCTTTTTCCTCATGGTTTTCGGACGCAACCGTCCTAAAAAATTTTCAATTCCGCCAATTTATTTTATATTGGTTGTCTTGTTGATTTTAAGCAGGTTTTATCCGCCGATTGCTCACTTACAAGACAAAGGAATTCATTTTGTCTTGACTCCACTCTTTTCACTTTTTCACTCTTCTAATAAAAAAGAGGAGATCTCAGAAATTGAAAGGTTAAAAAAAGAGAATAAACAATTAAAGTATAAACTATCTGAATTAGAAGAAATTAAAATTAATTTTGATAGACTGAATGCTCTCCATAATTTTATAGAAAAGAGCTCTTATCAGTCAGAATTAGCAAAGGTTATCTCTTTTGATGCCATTCAGGGAATAAAAAGTGTTTTGATTAATAAAGGGAGTCAGGATGGAATTAAAAAAGGACAGGCGGTGATCGCTTTGGAGGGAATTGTAGGGGTAGTGGCAAAAGCCAACCCGACTGATGCGATGGTTTTATTGTTGACTGATCCATCTTCTGCGGTCGATGGAGAAATAAGACCGAGTGGGGCGAGAGGATTGATTCATGGGCAACGTAAAAATCTTGGGCTTCGTAGGGAATATTGGGTGACACGAATGGAATATTTAGGATATTCGGATGAACTTCATGAAAAAGATGCCGTTGTTACTTCAGGTTTAGACCGTATTTTTCCATCCGGAATTCCGATTGGAAAAATTGAAAAAATTAATCGGGATGAAAAAGGGCTTTTTGTTTCTGCCGATTTGGTGACGGAGGTAGATTTTTCAAAACTTTCTGAAGTGATTGTAATTAAAAATTAAGTTTTTGTTACTTTTATAAAAAAAACTGTTATAAATAATACAGATATCATTCATATATTCATATTTTTTTTAAGAAATAATTTTCATCCTCATGAAAAAATTTTCTCTCTTAGCTTTGTTTTGGTTGATCTGCTTTATGATCGAAATCAGTTTTTCATGGGATGTTGGAAGTGTGAATCTAAGACCTTATACTTCCTGTTTTATTCTAGGATATGCTTATTTCGTCTTACCAGCCTTGAGTGGTTTTTTTCTTGCCGCTCTCGTCTTTATTATTACTTCTAGTTTTTCAATGACAGGATATTTTCCATTTCTATCGATATTTACCCTCTATTTTTTGATTTTTTGGATTAAAAGAAAAACTTTTGTAGACAATTTTTTAGGGAAAGCACTTCTTGTCTTTGCTGTCATTCTTGCAAACTCTTATTTAACAAAGATTTTTTATGGAGTTTCTTTTTCAACAGGTACTTTTACTTTTTTAAATACAATTTATTATTTTGCCTATCTGTTGATGAATATTTTGTTGGGAATTTTTTCGTTTTGGACACTTGAAGTGAAAGGAAAGCTATGGGAAGAAAAACTTCTTTCTTTTCGCTGGAAAAATCAACAGTCATCAATGAGAAGTAAGTCAGCAAAAAGAAATAAGTCTTATCGATTCAAGTTTGCAAGATCCCCTAAGCGTCGTTTGGTTTTAAAAGATAGCTGGTAAAACTTTATGGTTTTCTCCCGCTTAAAATTCATAGCAATGGCGGGAATAATCATTACTTTTTTTTCGATTGTTATTGCCCGGCTCGCATATCTCCAATTGGCTAAAGGAAATGAATATCTTGCCTTTTCAGATCAATATACCATTAAAGAAATTCCGATTCGTGCACCCCGAGGAGTGATTTATGATCGAAAAGGAAAGGTGTTGGCGACGACACGTCCTGCGGTAAATCTGTTATTGAATTTACAGAAAGTAAAAAAACTTCCTGAGCTTTTGGAAGCACTTGCTCCCCTGATTGACACTACCCCGGAAAATTTAAAAAGAATTATTGCCAATTCGAAAGATTTGCCAAAATTTAGGCCCATTGTAATTGCCAGCGACTTAAGCAAAGAACAGGTCGCAAGAATGCGAATTCAAAAATCCCTTACCTTTAGTAGTTTAGATAATGGACAAGAAGATTTCTCTGCACTCGATTTGCAAATCGATACCATGAGGCTTTATCAGGGAGGAGAGGCTTTTGGTCATGTGTTGGGATATTTAAGAGAGGTGAGTGAAGAAAAACTCCTGGAGCTTCAAAAAAAGTATTCGGATCGATATAAAATAGGGGACGAAATCGGTGTTCAAGGGATTGAGAGATCTTTTGATTTCGCTTTGCGTGGTAGTAATGGCAAACAAGAACTGATTGTGGATGCCTTGGGGCACGAGGTCAATGTTGATAAATTAGAATTGAATAAAGATTTAAAATCATTTTCGCCAACAGCTGGGGAAAATATCTATTTAAGTATTGATAGTGATTTACAACGAGTTGCCTATGAAGCGTTGCAAAATCATACTGGGGCAGTCGTAACAATCAATGTTCGAACCGGAGAAGTTTATACACTGGTCAGCAAACCTTCCTATAATTCTGAAAATCTTGTTTCAAATTTTACTAAGTCTTATTGGGCTGATTTAAATCGAGATGAACATAAAGCACTTCTAAATCGTACCATTCAAGGAGCCTATCCTCCTGGTTCTACTTTTAAGATTATTACAGGATTAGCGGCTCTTGCCGAAGGGGTGGTAAAACCGAACGAAAAAGTAAATTGTCCTGGATATTATCAGCTCGGAAATCGTAAGTTTGGTTGCTGGTTATCGAAAGGGCATGGTCCGACCGATTTCTATCATGCCATTGTTCAATCGTGTGATGTTTATTTCTATAAAATGGGAGAGCGTTTGGGAATTGATAAGATTTCTCATTATGGAAAGCTTTTTGGTTTTGGAGAGCAAACCGGCATTGAGCTTGATTTTGAGAGATCTGGACTTTCTCCTAATACCGAGTGGAAAAGAAAAATAAAGAAAGAAGATTGGAATTTGAGTGATACACTTTCGGCTTCAATCGGCCAAGGGTATAATTTGGTGACTCCTCTTCAAAATGCATTAATGATCGCTCGTATTGCGAGTGAAGGAAAAATGATTAAACCGACTCTGATTCATAAAATTGTTCTTCCAAATGGAGAGCTTGTAAAAGAGGCGAGTGCGAATTGGGGTCAAACGAAGAACTCACTCAGTGAAGAAAACTGGAATCTCTTATTTAAATCTTTGTCGGGAGTGGTACAAGATCCTTCAGGAACAGCGCATCGAAGTGCCATTCCAGGGATTACAATCGGTGGAAAGACTGGAACTGCTCAAGTCGTCAACTATGATAATTTTGGAAGAAAGGCGACTTCAAGAGCCACAGAAGATCATGCCTGGTTTGTTTCGTTCGCACCCGTTGAAAATCCGGAAGTTGCGGTTGCAGTGATTGTAGAACATGGTGGACATGGTGGATCAGCAGCGGCACCAGTTGCTAAGGCAGTGATTCAAAAATATTTTGAAATTTATCATAATTATGGAAAAGAAAATAAAACTAAAGCTGCTGTAGAAAGTCGTTTAGAGAAAAGGAATTTATGGAATTAATTGAAAATAGCAAAGCCCCCGATTTTAAGGCGTATGATCAAAATAATAAAATTCATCATTTGAAAGATTATTTGGGAAAATGGATTCTTTTATATTTTTATCCCAAAGATAATACTCCAGGTTGTACGATGGAAGCGTGTCAGTTGAGAGATCATTTTGATGAATTGAGAGAGAAGATGGAGGTAATTGGAGTGAGTCATGATAAAGTAGAAAGTCATGCTCGTTTTGCATCGAAATATAAACTGCCTTATACGCTTCTTTCCGATCCTGACAAAGAAATCATCAAAGTTTATGGAGCAAAAGGTTTTTTGTTTACCAAAAGAATCTCTTATTTAATTAATCCAGAGGGAAAAATCGCGAAAATTTATTTAAATGTTTCTCCCAAAAAACATGCAAAAGAAATTTTGAAAGATTTTGAAAATTTAACTAGGTAGTTAATTCTCTGTAATTGCCCTCCATTAGGTGGGGATGACAATGATATAATACTATTTCTGATAGTCCAGCAGAACGTGAAGGATTACCCATATATTTTATGAGTCATGTAAAACTTTCGACGGTTCGAAAAAAAGTTTTTGTTCATTTTCCTTGGGGAGTGTTTGCGCTTCTAATGGTTTGGATCACGATCGGATTTATCAATCTTTATAGCGCGACTTACCGGGTGATGGATCCTGGAACTCCTTCCTTGTTTCGGTCACAATTTGTTTGGGTTTTATTGGGACTGATCGCATTATTTGCAATGACTATCTTTGATTATCATTTTTTAGAGAGGTGGGCTTATCCACTTTATATTTTTTCATTGTCATTACTAGGATTGGTATTTATTTTGGGAAGAAGTGTTGCAGGTCAAAAAAACTGGATTGTATTAGGCGCTTTTTCTTTTCAACCGTCTGAAATAGCAAAGTTGTTTTTTATTATAGTTTTAGCCCGATATTACTCTTCCCAGTCTCTTGAAAGAAAATATTCACTAAAACAATTGTTGATACCGTTGTTGTTGCTTGCTCTGCCGACCTGCATCGTTTTGTTCCAAAAAGATTTGGGAAGTTCTGTGTTTTTTGTTTTACTTTTTGTGACGATCACCTTTTTTTTAAAAGTAAAAATAAAAATTTTTATTCTTGCTGGGATTTTAGCTCTTTTAGTGGGGGTGGGCGGATATCATTTTTTTTTGAAGGGATATCAGAAAGAGAGAATTAGAACTTTTATGAATCCTGAAGCAGATAAGCAAGGGAGAGGTTATCATCTTGTCCAGTCAAAAATTGCAGTTGGTTCCGGGGGAGTAATTGGGCGTGGATTTTTAAAAGGAAATATCAATAAATTAAAATTTTTACCTGAAAGACATACCGATTTTATCTTTGCTGTTTTTGCGGACGAGTGGGGATTTTTAGGAGCAACTGCATTGTTAATAGTGATGACTTTATTTCTTTTATTAGGAGTTGATGCTGCGTCGAAAACAAAAGATCCTTTTGGGGCACTTCTGGCGATTGGAGTTGTCGGTTTATTTTTTTGGCATATTGTTATTAATTTAGGAGGAGTATTAGGCTTAATGCCACTGACCGGGGTTCCACTACCTCTAATGTCTTATGGTGGATCTTCCTTGATGACAATGATGATCGCAGTTGGCTTATTGATGAATATAAGAATGCGAAGATTTATGTTTTGAGTAAATTTTAATGGCGTACAGATGTGCGCCATTAAAGAGTTTTTTACAAGTGCTTCTTAATTAAATCTTCCAAAGTGGTTCTTGGAACTGATCCAATCACCTGGTCGACTTTTTGCCCATTTTTCAAAACGATTAAGGTTGGAATACTTCGAATTCCAAATTGAGCAGGGGTGTTCTGGTTTTCATCGACATTCATTTTATAAAAAGCGAATTTTCCTGCATAATCGCTGGCTAAAGCATCGACCAGGGGAGCGATTGCTCGACAAGGTCCGCACCATTCAGCCCAAAAATCGACTAGAACTGGAAGATTGTTTTTGAGAACTTCGGTCTGGAAATTATCATCGGTTGCCTGTTTTACATGTTCTGACATATTCGCCTCCAATATAGGTTTAATGAGTCTCTTCTTTGGATAATCTAACAGAAAAAATAATGCAATCTTCAATTAAAACCGTTATTCGATCCCCATTGACTCTTTCGATGAAAAGTCTTTAGATATCGACCTTTTATTATGAAATATTATCCAATCAATCTTGATATCCGAGGAAAAAAAATAGTCGTGATAGGAGGAGGGACGGTCGCCCAACAGAAGCTGATCGCTCTTTTGCAGGCTGAGGCTAAAATTACCGTTATTTCACCCCGATTTCATCCAGAGTTAGTCGAGTTATCTCAGGCAGAAAAAATATCTTTGGTTCAGAAAGAATATCAAAAAGGGGATTTGGAAGAAGCATTTCTTGTTTTTGGGGCGACGAATAATCCAGAAGTTAACCGTCAGATTCATGAAGAGGCAAAAGAAAGAAAAATTTTGTTCAATGCTGTCGATCAACCGGATGAATGTGATTTTATTATTCCAGCCAAGGTGGTAAGAGGGGATCTTTTAATTGCGATTTCGACTGCTGGATCAGCCCCATTTTTATCGAAAAAGATTCGTGAAAAGCTTGAACTTACTTTTGGTGCCGAATATGAACCGTTGATCGAGTTATTCGGAAAACTGAGGTTAATTTTGATAGAAGAAAAAAAGAAAGATCAGTTGATTCCATTTTTTGATCAATATGAAGAATCCTTGTTGGCAGCTCTGAAAAAAGAAGATCTAGTTTCGATCAGAAAAATTTTGCAGAAATATTTCGGAGAGAAGATTACTCAACTTCTCATGGATAAAAAATAATGGAAAATATGGTGATAAAAATCAGTTTTGTCATTTACGCGATCACAAGCTTGATCTATTTTTCCCAATTTGTTTTTCAGAAAAAGATTCTTTTGAAAATAGCGCATCGCTTGTCTCTGCTCGGATTTATTTTACAAAGTGTTGGAGTTGGCATTCATTTCTTTAAAGTGGGATATCCGTTTTTGCTTCAGTCTGCTGACTCTTATTTTTTTAGTGCCTGGGTTTTATCAGGCCTGTTTTTATTGATCTGTTTAAGATATCCTCTCCAATTGGCAGGGGCTTTGTTTTTGCCGGCGATTCTCGTTCTGTATACCTTGGCACATTTTACGACGGAAAATTATCTTGGGAGTTCTGGGTTGTTGTATTCGCCTTGGGCATCCGTCCATATTGTTTTAGGATTTTTATCTTTTTCGATTTTTTTTCTTTCCTTTATTTTAGGGATTCTTTTTCTGTTTCAAGAGTTTCAATTAAAAAACAAAAAGATTTTCTCATTTTTCGATCGATTGCCATCGCTCGATTTACTCGATCAAATGCATTACAAAGCTCTCTCCGTTGGTTTTGCCTTGCTGTCATTGGGGATGATTACTGGATCCGCTTGGGCAAAATCAGTGAAAGGGGTTTATTTTTTTGATGATCCACGCCAGCTCTGGTCGATTATCGCTTGGCTGATTTATGCACTCTTTTTCCAGTTTCGGTTTTCAGCAGGATGGAGAGGCAGACGGGGTGTCTTGCTTTCTCTCCTCGGTTTTGCAGTGATTTTATTTACGTTTTTGGAAGTTCGACATGTTTAATTTGATCTTCTCAAACAATTAGTTTTTATGAATTTATTAATTGTAGGAATTAATTATAAAACCGCACCTCTCGAAATTCGAGAGAAGCTTGCTTTCTCCGCTGAGAGATTGCCAACCGCTTTGCTTGCCTTGAAAAATATTCCACTGATTGAAGAAGCGATTATTCTTTCTACCTGTAATCGGGTAGAAGTTTATGTGGTTACCACCGAAAGTTTTGCGGGGATTGCCGAGTTGAAGAAATTTTTTTCTGAGTTTCATCAGGTTCCACTCCAAGAAATCGATTCTCATTTTTATCATCATTTTCAGGAAGAGGCGGTTTTGCATGGTTTTAGAGTCGCTGGAGGACTCGACTCAATGGTTTTAGGAGAACCGCAAATTCTCGGACAGGTGAAAGATGCTTATCGGATCGCCTGCGAAGCGAATACAGTTTCATCCTATCTTCACCGTTATTTTCACCACGTTTTCAGGATCGCGAAAAAAATTCGTACCGATACCCAAATTTCGACTCTTCCAGTGAGTATCAGTTATGCGGCAGTTTTACTCGCTGAAAAAATTTTTGGAGATTTAAAAAATCACAAAGCACTTTTAGTTGGTACAGGAAAGATGGGAAAATTGGCACTGACCCATCTTAAGAGTCATGACATCTCTGATATCTGGATCAGCAACCGAAATTTCCAAGAAGCACAAGATCTCGCCATAGAATTTTCAGGACATCCGGTGCATTTTGATGATTTTACGCTTTCTCTTCCTCAAGTCGATATCGTCATTGCTTCTACGGCAGCAGACAAATATATCCTTAACCGAGCAGCAGTCGAGTCAGCAATGCAGTTAAGAAAAAACAAGCCGATGTTCATCATTGATATTTCTGTTCCACGAAATGTTGATCCTGAGATTAACCGAATTTATAATGTTTATCTTTATGATATTGATGATTTGAGAACGGTGATTGAGTCGAACCAAAATGAACGGCAGAATGAGGCCAAAAAAGCGGAAACGATTATTATTCAGGAAACAAAACTGTTTCTTGAAGAAATGAAAAATCGTTTTGCTACTCCCACTCTTCATCTGCTAGCTAAAAAATTGAATCAGATTCGATTAAATGAGATTAATAAAACTTTTGGTCAGTTGAAAGATCTAACCGATGAAGAAAAGATTGCCTTTGAAGCTTGCACTGAGGCTATGATAAAAAAAATCTTGCATGATCCATCAATTGTTTTAAAAACCGAAAATGAAATTTTAGAGACAGATAAAGAATTTAGTTATGCGGAAATTATTCAAAAACTTTTTCGTCTCGATAAAATTGCCTAACAACCGATAAGGAGTTTTTTACATGTCAACCTACGATCGAATACCCAAAAACCGTTCAAAAAAACCGGATCAATTTATCTCTTTTTTCGATCGGCTTTATCATAAAGCATACGAAAATGGATTTAAGATCATCATTGTTTTGTCGATCAGTGCGTTGGTCGGTTTGGGTGTTCTCTTCTGGCGCGAGCTACACAAAAGTCAGTCCGAAAAGATTGCCAACCGACTTTTTGAGGCGAAAGGGGAAGAGGAACAGGAAAAAATATTCGATGCAGTCCGGAAAAAGAATCCTTTTAAAACGGTTGGAATTTGGGCTTCTCTCGAAATTGCCGATAACGCTTCAAAAAAGGGAAATTGCGACAAAGTAGTCGAAGAGTTAAACCCTTATGTAGGATACGGAGAAAATAAAGTTTTGCGGGCATTGGTCTATCAAAAAATAGGAACCTGTCTTCAGCAGAAAAATGATTTTTCAAAAGCTGAGCAGGTTTATCGGCAGGCTTCTTCCGATTCCAAGAATTTATTGAAAGATTGGGCCAATTTGAGACTCGCCTTTGTGCTGAAGTCGCTTCATAAAGATGAAGAGGCAAAAAAAGTTCTTGAAGAGATTATTCAAGAAGGATCGACCGCCTCAGAGCCGGTCAAAGATCAGGCTAGAACCTATCTTCTTCTCTCTTCTTCCTAATCGAATGATTTTTAGCTCTTTTGCATAAATTCCGATTGATTGAATGGATTTTATTTCTGCAGTAGAAGGGCTTATCCTGAAGATTTGTCAAAAAGATATATCCTAAAAAACAGTGTCTTTTCTAGAGGTTATTCACTTTTTATTTCAGAAAACTAGCAACAAAGTCAAATCCTTGACGATAATCTATATTGGAAGAGATGCTCTTCTGAATACCAAGTGGGTTGTCGGCGACCGAAGAAAGATAAAAATATGAAAAAAGACATGTTAGTACATCTGGAAGAACTCATTCAAAAAATCGGGAAAACAGCCGGTTCTTTGCGAAGCAATCCAAAAGCGTTTATTGAGGATGGAGCCTCGTATCTTTCTTCCATTTTGTCTCCTCTTTTTAACGGTCGATCTCGTTCGATCAGCCCAGAAATTTTGAGAGCTCGTATCAAGGCAGAAGTAATAAAGAATTTAACCGGAAGATTCCATGATGAAGAGTTGGTGGATGCGGTGACAGATTCTTTGGTGGCTGTAGCAAAAGCAGATCCTTATTACTCTTATCTCTTAGATGTGGAAGAGCATGTAGCTTGAGAAGAGTTTCAGGGTTTATTGTTTCTGACCTGAGGGCCACCCATCCGGATTCCTGGGGCGAGGCGGGTGAGTAAATCGAACCAAAACGGTGCTCCCAAAGTAACTCCCAAGGTTGTCAAAATAAATCCCAAAAACTTGAATAAACCCTCTTTCCAATTCATTTGGCTGATTTCTTTAAGCGACCAAAAAGAGATCAGATCGGGGATAAAACCGGTCTCGATTTTTGAACAATTAATTTTTTGGTCTTTCACTTCACAATGAGTTAGCTGCTCCTGAATTGTATTTAAAACTGATATTTTGAGTGATGGATTGATCCAAATTTTTTGAATCATCTGCAGTGAGTCGGCATTGGTAAAAACAACGAGAATAAAAGCAATTCCGATAGTTATTTTTTGAATATATCTTTTATAGGCACCCGATAATCTTTCCATCGCATCATTAAAC
>CAZQOW010000013.1:15804-23649 GCA_964595045.1 uncultured Pseudomonadota bacterium | reverse complement strand
CCGAAGTCAGCTTCACCCATGTTGGAAGGGATTTCACCGAAATCCGCATCCGAACCAAGTTGACCATTCATCGTGTAGTCAACTCCGTCCATGTAAGCGCTCACACCGTTCATGGTGTAATCAACTCCGTTCAAAGCCGCTGGCTTCAAACCCGGAACCAATTGAGAAGCATTCACGCCCATGCCTACGATGGAAGCGCCAACCAACCCTTGTCCAGCGATGGACAATGCCTTGATTTTCTTCTTTTCACCGATCGCATTCAGGATTGCGCCCAAGAGCAATGTTGGAAGCGAAGTTCCGATCACTGGTACTTTCACCAGCATCTCGTTTACTTTGCTCACTACTGGTACTTTTGCCATCAAACTGTTGATCGCACCGTATGCCAGACCACCGAACGCAAGACCACCAGCCTCTTGAATTGAGTGTCCGGTGTACTTTTCAAATTGACTCATGATTCCTCCTACTGGATTAAGTCGTTTTACTAAATATTTTCTCGCCTTGAAAGACTTCCTGCGTTTGCGAGAAATTCTTTTCGTTTTACGAGTACTTCTTTTGGAAGATTGTTTTTTCACGGAACGACGCTTGCGTGAAGAATATTTCTTTTTGCTGGTGCGACGTGTTTTACGTTTTGTTGATTTGCGGGACTTCTTTTTAGTCTTACGCTTTTTACCAAAATATTTTTTTTGTTTTGCAGACATTTTACGCTTTTTACGTTTTTTCTTAGCCACAGCTTTTCCTTTCGATTGGGCGATGCCCTTGATTTTTGAGTACGTTTCTTTCACATCACCCGTAACGGCTTTGATCGTCAAACCTTCTTTTTTCATGCGCTTGACATCGGCAAGAGCTTTTTTCTTCGCAGCTTTTGCTTTAGCCAATGCGCTTGAATAGAATTTTTTCTGTTTGTTCAGAGAACGTTTTTTGGATTTTGATTTTTTTCCGTGAGTGGATTTGATTTTGCTTTTCAAAGAAGCCACTTCATCACGTAATCTGTTCATTTCATTGGAAGAAGGGAAAACGGTTGAAACTTTGGAAGCCTTACCATTTCTCATTCCGATGAAAGCTGGATTTCTTTTACGCTTGTGTGATTTTTTCTTTTTCAAGGATTTGCCTTTGCTGGCAAGAAATGCTTTAAACTTTGCGGATTTCTTTTTTGACATAGTTCGTTCCTTATTATCTAGTTTATGTGTATTTTTCCCCTTTGCAACTGTCTTTTTTGGTTTTCCTCGGGTGGGATTACCAAAAACATACTGAAAACTCATATTTCCTCCTTTTTCTTTTAAAATCGCAGACTTCTGGAATACCTATCCAGAAAATCCAACTAGATTTTTGATATACTCCAAAGCTTCATTTCCTTTAAGCTCGTTCAAAACCGTATCGTTCCAGCGAATCCCCGGCCCGACCGTCATCACGATCGGAAGCGTTTTATGTTTTAAAAGTAGTGGCGGGGTTCCCCACGGATGGATAAACATGCAATTGGTTTCGTCTTCCGAACCCTCTAACCTGATATACGCTTCATGTACTGAGAATCCAACGATTTCCCAAACCGAATCGTCCTGAATCACATCACTCAACCAAACCGCGCCCTTACGATTTTTTTCGTTTTCGCTACGATAAGAACGGATGCCTTCGATGATCAGCTTTACCCATTCTTTTCGACGAGAAGGTTTTGAAGTGATCATGGTGTAGACCCATTTAAGCGATTCTTTTATTTTCATACTGATCGCCTTTTCACCAAACCATAAGTCAACATCGGGTGTTCATGATAGCGAATCGGTTTTAGAATTGTCGAGGAAATGGTCGCAGTTGTAACAGGTTTATTAGGTTCGATAACAGTCAATACGCTAGAAGTTGTTGGAGACGCGGCGGGATAAACGGTATTGATAACGCTACTTCCGGCTTTATAAATTGTTTTCGCGTTATCGATAACTTCAGTTGGAATCGCTGCTTTTACTGTAGTGACCGCATCGGCTACTTTTGAAATTAACGGAACACTAGAGACTACAGTCGCAACTGAACTTGCGATAGGCAAACTTGTTAACAAAAGTGGGCCGACCGCCGGAAGAACGATTAGCGCTAAAGGGCCAATAATTTTACCGATAAAACCTAAAAGATCGAATTGTTCGCTTTCCCTAACTTGTCTAATCCGTAAAATTTCAGACGCAAAAGCACGACCTTCTTCGGTATTATCCAATAACCATTGAATGCGGTCGCGATATTTTTTAATTTGGCCTTGTTTTGAGTTATTAAGTTTTTCAGTTAGTTTTTGTTGAACTAGATTTTGAAGATTAGATATAGATGTTAAATTATTTAAAAATTGTGTTCCAGACATTTTGGTGATCGACCAGATATCAGAAGCAATTGCTTCAGCCACTATTTGATCGACTTTCTCACGTAATTTGGATTGAATGAGCGTATTAAATTTAGATCGCGTACCGGGATAAGCCATTTCAATCGGTAAACTAATATTTCCAATTAAAATTCGTTCACCAATTTCATCAAAATTTCGATAACCAACATTAAAATATTTTAACGCAGCATCCGAAGCGTTTTTTTCTCGTAGAGATAATTGATAAGTAAGCACATCTTGCGCAAGCGTAGTTGGGTAACGAACTTGATATTGCGCTGCTACCGCGTATGGAAGTGACGATGTTATGACCGCGCTGGAGGTATTGGTATCAAACGCCATGCCTTTGAATACTTTAGCGGCATCAGTACCTTTAATCGTATTGATATTAGCGGATATAATTTGATCAGCCATTTCTCGAAAATAGGAATATAGCGGTAAACCAAGTCGCTTCGCATTGACGATTAAAGGAATATTATCAAATTCAGCATAAGAAACGGCTTGAGGGATTTGTGCTTTTAGCCAACTAAAATCAATAGTTTTTTGTCGAGCAGTTTTTTCTTTTTCAATAAAATCTTTTAATTTTGGTAATGGTAATTTTCCGACAGTCCAAATACCATCGACCAAAGCAACATTTTTACCTAATCCAGTTTGATCATGATAATCCCGCGCCAATTGTTGTAAGGCAGAATCATCCCACCATGCTTCAACAATTTTTTTTGTTAATTCTTTATATTCTTGAACGACAGGACCATTTTGTTCTTCGATATGGTTAACATAGTCTCCACTAAATGTCGCATATTGCTGCAAAGTTAAAATGGGGTGATAAAATGATTTCATTTCCGTCTCCTCGGATTAGACCTACGAAAATTACTCGCTATCGCCGAACCACCGCCAAATTTCAAAAAGATCACCAAAAACAAAGCGCCACCTACGATGTAAGGAATCATTTTGCTGTAGCTCACGATTCCAGTACCGATTGTTTTCGCTGATTCTGCGAGTCCTTCAGTCACCGCATTCACCCGATCACCAAAATCAAGCCCGGCGTTATTCAGAACAGCGGTCGAGAAATCGGCTGGACGCGGATAGGATGTTTTTCCGTTGTAAGCCATGTCACGCATACTGGCTTGCATTTTGGAATCACCAATATCAAAAGAAGTCTCACCCACAAATTCGATGAATGTTTTATACTTCTCATCCAGATATGCGATCATTGCCGGATAATTTGTCACCGGATAATACGGAAATTGCGCGAGTGGTGATTGGTTGAAATAAAATTTCAGCCACTTCAATCCAGCATTCCGGTTTTCCAATGAAAGATTTTTAGTGAAGGTAACCAGCGTCGCCATCAAGTCCGCCTTTTAATCAGACCATAAAGCAGCATCGGATGTTCATAACGAGGCTTTGGTTTCATCACTTCCGCAACTTTCGCGGCAACCGCATATTCCGGTTTAGGAGTCACTACCGGAGCTTGAGGAATCACGCTTGAAGTAGCAGGAGGCGGCGAAGGTTTTGCGACATCAATGATGCTGGAACCAGCATTTACTGCCGATTGAACACTTTTAATCGCCTCCGTCGGAATGATCGATTTCACGGTTTGAACCGCAGCCGATGCAGTAGAAACAATCGGAAGAACTGACGACACCACAGGTAGAGAAGAGGCAACCGCCGCCGCCGAACTAACCGCGCCACCAATCACAGGCACCGAAGAAAGAAGAAGTGGAGCCGCTACGATCGGAGCCGCAACCGCGAGTACCGGAAGAATCACACTGGTAAAAGCACGACCCAGAACCGCGAAAAATCCTTTTGATTTGAAAACGTGTCTCTCAGGATGTTCAATCCGGTCTTTTAATTCTGCGACCCACGCGATTTCCCGTTGTCTTGCGATTTCTTCCTGTTCGTTTTTCCAGACGCGACAAGCATTGGCTTCAATCTGATCATCATAAATCGGTTCCTGTCCGGCAGCACCCATGACAAAACGAAACGCTCTTACATCAGCCGCTGTCAAATTCGGCGCAAGCGCTGCGACTCTTGCCATATCAGTTGCTTGATCGGCAGCTTGATCCATTTTATCCATATCAGCATCCGTAGGAGGGTTTTCCATCAATGGGCTGAAGCCGTGAGCGATCAAACGATTTTGATAAGCTGAATTTAATTTTCCAGCTTTTAAAGCGATTTGACGATCCACTTCATTTGCAAGTGCAGGATTGGTAACCCTTAAACGATCAATCGGAACCAAAGGATTGGATTGCGCCATATAGTTTCGCGCATTTTCAGCGAGCAATTCTTGAGCAATCACACCTTGAAGCCGGACGATTTCTGTCGCAAGTTTAGGATTGCTTTCTTGAATCAAACTCAATGGAATTATCCCAATGTAATTACCGCCGGAACTGAGTAGTAATTTTGCTTGAGCGGTAAAATTGGCCGCTGTTTTTGCAACCATTTGACGTTCAATTTCAGTCCGGAGCGGAATGTCATTGATGGCTTCCAGCGTGGTGATCCAGCCATAACCACGAAACTGTCCAGCCTCATTGATATAATTTGCCGCTTGAGCAGCCAACAATTTTTGTTTGATGATTGCCATCTGACGTTCAATTTCAGTACCCAAAACAGGATTGCTTTGTTTGATCACCGTCAAGGGGATATACCATCCACCCGGAACGCCTCGATATTCGCCCGTTGTAGGATTAATCAGGGTTTTTGCTTCAGCGGTTATTTTAGTTTGAATATTAAAGGTGATTCTTCGTTGAATAGCCGCGTACAGCGTAGGATTCATGCTGCGTATTAAACCGATACCCACCACAGCCTCGATATTAGTCACTTCGGGAGACACTAAAATCGCCGCATTATCATCATTTGCGTCACCAAAATTTTCAGTTCCAGAAAAGTTACCACCACGGACAACTACGCCCTCGCTACCAAACCCCTCAAAAGGGTCGCCCATCATGGGAGAAAAGTCGTATCCAATAGCGCGTTGGCGTCTACCTTGTAAATAAAGCTTCGAGTTTTTTCTTTTCATCGGAATCTCCCCGATTATTTTCTTTTCCTGATGATCAAAAATGCGGTCAAAGCGACAATCCCACCCGCCCCAATCAAAATCGGCAGACGGTAATTCGTCCAAAACTCATTTATCTTCGCCTTGAACGCCGATTGCATCTGAGAAATTCCGGTGTTGGCCGCTTGCTGAAGCGCCGCTTGCGCCTCCGGAGTCGAAGCAGCTTTTGCGAGGGTTGATGCCACTGGTGCCACAACCGCCTGAACTGCCGTAGTCGCCAGTTGTTGGGCCGATTTTGTCGCTTGCTGCGTAGTAGACTGAACGACGGTGTCACGAAGATCGCTGAACCAGTCGCCCATACCTTCAAAGCCGCCGCTGAGTTTCGCTTTCTGGATTTTCAAGATCGGATGAGCGAAGTCAGATTTTTTGAGAGCAATCGTGTCGGCCACGGCTTGAGTGATCGCTTCCGGCTTGATCGCATCAATTGCGGCAGTGACTTCGGCGATCGCCTCTGGACTCGCGTTCCCTTTCATGAGAGCCGCAATCGCTTTTTCCTTTGCAGCTTGCTTTACGATTGAAGTAGTGTCTTGCGGAACATTGATCGGTTCCTCTTCATCGTCTTCTTCTTCGACTTCAAATTCATCTTCAAAATCAGAGTCATCGGACACTGCGTATTTGGATTGACGTTGGAAAGGGTTGTAGTTTTCTTCGGTATCACCAAAGCCGAGTAAAGCTTCAGAGTCCGCATCACCAAAATCACCGTTGAAGGTACTGATCACATCACTTGCGGGGCGGTTTGCTTTTACAAACGAAGATTGGGAGAAGTCAGCCGAGTCACGATATTTTTTTGCCATAAGTTTTCCTTACTATCTATTTTTACACAGTTTTTGAAAATTTTAAGCGATTATTTTTTACGCTTCCTGCTTTGAACATAGAGATACGCCACTAAACCAAGACCGATCCCGATCAAAAGCTTCTTATTTTGAGCTAACTCTTTGATTTTATCGATGAAAGGAGTCCCATGGATCACGTCAGGTTTTAAGGTAGAAGCCTGAGCAGTCGAGATCAGGGATGGAAAACCAGTGGAAGTTTTCGACATTTGCCCTTGTTGAGTGGAAGGAATGATGATGGAGTCGCCTACCCGGATCAGATTGGGATTGGTGATTTGAGGGTTTGCGTCCGCGATTTCGCGCCAGCGTTGGGAGTCTCCCAAGAATTTTGCGGCAATGGTTCCGAGCGTGTCTCCAGCCTGTACAATGTAACCTTCCATTTAACGTTTTCCTTTCGCCGTAAAGCGGTCAATTTTTTCAATCGCGTATCGAACGACTAACGCGGATACGATTCCAAGCGCGATTTTTCCAAGTACGACCGACAAATTAAATTCTTGAGTGAATTTGGTTTCATCGACTTTTAATAATGGATGATTGATCATACCTTTATTTCTTCTTTCGTAACGTAGCGAACTTCAGTTCCGATCGGAACGCGTTTTAAAATCGCGTCGAGCACGATTCTTTTCTTGAGTGGGCTTCCCCAATTTTTTTCATAAACGACGGTGTAAATGTGATTGAAACCGCCGTTAGGATTCTTGTGATATTTCACGATCGCGAAAAACGGTTGATGGCCGATGCTGAGTAAAAGAGTCGCGATCAATAAAGCCATGTCATCGCAATCACCTTGCGCCTGATTTCTTTTAATCTGATCAATCAGGGTGACCGGATCATGAAGCGTTTCCACGCCCTCAATGTCACGGACATAGCGGACTTTCTTTTGAACAAAAGCACCGATGGCTCTTGCTTCATTGATATAGTCCTGAGACTTGACTCCGGCTCCTTCCAAGATTCTGAGAGCCAATTCACGCACTAAAGGGTTGCGCGATCTTTCACGCGCAACCCTTTTCATGATTTCGATTGTATTGTAGTTTCCGACAATGCCGGAACCTACGTCACCATTTTTGACTTCGGTTTTATTTTCACCCAGCAACATTTCCGGCGATATTTTGAAAATTGGCATAGACCTCGTTAAACCAAGGGTTCGCTTCCGGTGGAAGGTTATATGTAGCTACCAATTTCATCATATCATCATGCGACAATAGCTCCAAAAGCTTTTTTACACTGACGTTGTGTGTTTTTAGCTTTTCAATACAACTATTTGCCGCCTCTTTAGGCTCAACCCCGTTCATCAGGCTTTCTCCGATCACTGGAGCAAGCTCGGCAACGATGAAATCCTGATCAATGTGATCTTCCTCGGAATACTCCGAACTCACCATGATTTCAGTTGGAACCTCTTCCGGTTCAATCGCAATTGAACCAAGCCCGAATTTATTTGCTACCGGACTCACGATTTCAGAAGGCTGATGGTTTGTCCCGCCAGTCGCCCCGCCGACCGCGCCTGTTTGAGCAGTTGCTTGCGCTTGTCCTTGACCACCTGTTTGATTTTGATTTGCATTAGCTCCCGTTCTAGCGAGAGCGGTGTTTTGTCGAGCAACACGCTTTCCACCGGGATTCGC
>CAZQOW010000013.1:0-15704 GCA_964595045.1 uncultured Pseudomonadota bacterium | reverse complement strand
ATCTTTTCAAAACGGCTTTCCATTTTCTCAAACATCGTCTGCGTGGTAAGCGACATTTTTTCACTCATGGTCTGAGTCATCTTCGCAATTTCGAGCATCATCGCCTGAGTCGCTTGTGCTTGATTCTGACTCATTTGCATAAAGGTTTGCATGATCTGAGCTGATGAATTGGCCGCCGCTTGACTTGCTTCCCGTTCCGCTTCTTTTTGTTTGGCGTTCATCTGATTCATGATCGTCATCATCTCGATGAACGATGGTGCTTGCGGTTGGGCTGCTTGCGCGGCTTTCGTCGCATTCAAGATCGTCGCCTGAACCTGTTCCATGGTCACGCGGCCAGAATCTTGTTCGTCGTTGCTTTCTGGATCAGCCACGGCGCGGGTTTCGGATTTGATGTAACGTTTGGTGGTGATGTTTCGAGCGGTCACTTGATACTGGCCCCCTTTGTATCGCTTCTGGATTTGTGCCCATGAAAACGGATGATGGACGACTCCAAGCATTTCGCCGTTTCGTCTTAAAACATATTGGATTGCTTGGTTCGGGTATTTTTCCCCGACATACTCAAAAAGATCAAAGGCGGCAGCCTCATCCCCATCTTCAGGAGGGGTATCATCGATTCCATGAAAATCCTGCTCGTCTTTTGGAGCTAAAATCTCCGTATCCGGGTCTGAGAGAGCCTTATCCCGTAAAAAATTCTCTGCTTGTACCTTTTTAGCGGCTCTTGCCGCGATCTTTTCCAGTTTGGATTCCGTTAATTCAGCCATTTTGTTTCCCCTTCATGGTCTAAAGCCGGATGAATCCGGCTCGATTACAGCGTTTACTATCCACCATAAGCCATAATAACCCACGAAAAACCCACGAAAAAGCCGTTGGTAAAGCCGTAGGAAAAAACGCGCTCAGGCTTATATCAAGAGTGACGGAAGGGTTTTGGTTCGTCCAGTTTAAAATGAAAACGCCCCTCACCCAAAAGGTGAGAGGCGTCGTCTAAATATGATTCAATCAGTCAAGAATTACTGATTGGAAAGGTCTAAACCTTGAATGTCAAATTCATGGGATGGTGATTGACCTTCGCGAAGGGCTTTGCTTGCAATCCCTTTGTAGGTGATCGCCACGTAGGTTCCAGCCTCGATTTTGCTCATCGCATAACCGAGAACGCCTACAGACCAGATACCGAAAAGGTTTCCGGCAGCATCACGGAAAATATGCTGATCGCGGTATTTACCGTTTGCGTCCACCTTACCAGCGGTGAACTTTTTAGAGTACACGCGATTGGTGCGAAGGAATGTTCCTGCCAAGGTCACGCCTTTTTCAAAGCCCGGCTTGTTTGGAACCACGGATGGAATTTCTTCCATTGGGTTGATGTTTCTGAGCATTGCTTTTTTGCTCGGATCAATCGCGCCAAGTCCTTTTGGAAGAACTTTAGTAGGTTGAAGGTCTTTTGTTTCGTTGTTTACTGCGTTTGCCATAATCATTCCTTTCAAGAATGTGTTGTCTGATTTTGATTCCGTTTTACGACGACAATATTGTTATTTTGGAATCTTTTTCAGACGTGTTGTAGTCGTCGCAAATCTATTCAATGCCCCTGATGGATTGATCCTTATCCCAAGCGGCATCCCAGTCTTTCCGAGCCATATCGACGTCGGCCTGACCATCTAAAATTTCATCTTCATCTTCTCCTAAAACTTCAAGTTGAACCGTTTTTCCGTTCAAGGGTTTTAATAAGTCCTCGGTTGCTTTTGTCAATACCATGATGTGAATTTGTTCCATGTGAACGGTTCGACGCCAAAGAGCGGCCCGGAACAAGGAATAAACAGGATGACCGATCTCGCATCCGATTTCCTGACACTCAAGATCGGTATCTGGAAGCCACGTCATCAGGAATTTAGTCCGCTGAGTTCCTTCTTGCGGAATCAGGTACACAAAGTTTTCGGTCACTTTCTGAACTCCGGTTGATTGCTCGTCATCATAGCTCACGTCCTTCACCACGACTTTACATTTCAAAAAGTAACGGATTTGGGTAGGCTGTTTTCGTTTGTCAAATTCGTAGGACATATCACCCTCACACTTTTTGTTTTGCGCGTAAAATCAATTCTTGAGCGCGTTGGATATAAATATTTAATTCATCGCTGGTACGAATCTGGTGCCCACGCATCATCGTCGCTGAAGTTTGAACCAGAAGCTCCAATTCTTTTTGCTTTTTTTGATCAGCCATGTGCGCTTGGATTCCGGCGACAATATTTTCAATTTTTTTGAAGTCAAACATGTTGAACCCTTTCGATAGAATTGAAAGTGACACAATCACCATAAACTGTAAACAACAAAAAATAAAAAATATTTCTAAATCGTTTTTAACTGCGAGTTAGGCGAGTGGCGCAGCGTTAAAAAAGAAATGCCCCCTGATTTCTCAGAGGGCACCCCAACCACAGTCTATTTATTAGGAATGATCGCACCACACGATCATTAGATAAATAGTACACAAAAATGATTTATAAAGCAATCATTCGTTCTTTAGTATTTTCTTTGAAAAGCTTGCTGACATTGGTTTTCAATTTTTGAGCGATCTTTAAAGCACGTTCCTTGGAAGTGCTACGCTTTCCTCGCTCAATCCCGCCGAACGTCGCCAGACTCACGCCGATGGTTTTAGCGAGTTCCGCTTGTGATACCGCTTTATTTGCCCGAGTCAGTTTTAATTTTGTGGGATTAATGAGCGCGTCTTTTTTACCTTGAATGAGTTTGGCTTTCCACGCGCTGCCGCGTTTTTTAGCTACCAGTTTGTTTCCTTTTAAAGTGGACATTTATATTTGCTCCTTTTGTAAATCGTCTTTAGATGGTGATATATCGACCTGATTTGGTTTCGTCAACTGTTTGTTATTCATCCGGATGCGTAGTTTTGCTTCATATTCCTGAACCATGAGAGAAATCACCACTTCCGATTGAACGTCTAAAAGCCGACAAACCGCTTCAATCTTTTTTGCCGGAAGCGGCTGAACCCCTCGCTCTATCCCGCTCCAGAATTGTTCGCTGATCCCAAGATGAAAGGCGACTTCCCGACTGGTCATATCTTTATTACGACGAGCGACAGCGAACAGTAATCCAAGCCCGGATATGCGTGGGATAGTCCGACGAGACATTAGACCAGCCTTCCAAGCACCATCTGTTTTGCCGCTGCATACTCTTTCACCGATTGAATGATCACGTCGGCAAGTTTTTCTTCGTTGTAACGGGCAAGATTTGCGTCCTCGCGGTTACTTCCAAAAAACGGTTCAATGAGACAGCTTGCGATGTTCGGAGTAGACCAGACAGCGTAGCCGCCTTTCGCGGTTTTTGGAATCACCTTCACGCCTCGGGAAGTGGCTGAACGCTGAAAAAGAGCACACATGTTTTTTTGAATGATCTCTGACAGCGTGATATCGGATGCGTCTGAAGAACAGAGCGTTTCAGTGCCCGATACCTTGTGATCTGAATGGGAATTGAAGTGGAGTTCGATGCAAACATCCGGATTGAGTTTCACAGCCTTTTCGTAGGAACCTTTGATTCCGAGTTCATCCCTCAAAATCACTTCCGTTTTGATGTGGTGAGAATCGCTTTTCACCTTCACAAAATCAGCTACTTTTTTATTGTAATCATATTCCGTCATCAGGCCGGACAATTCGTTGAGATCGGGAAAGGTAGCGCCTCGGGCCTTTGCGTCATGACCGACGATGAGTGCAAGACTGAGCACCCCCACATCATCTTCCGAGATGATAGGTAATTGATTTTCAGATGGAAAAGGAACCTTTTCCGAGCGTTGTTTTTTCGATGATGTGAACAGGTCAAAAAATCCCATTTAATTTCTCCTTGTGTATTCCATGGTGATTGGCTAAAACAAAATCATTCAGAAAGAGAGTAATTCAAATGACTATTAATAAGCAAGCGGAAGTTCAACTAAAATACGCGCCACGTTATAATCTGGTCGCTCAAGACACTCAAGACGGTGACGCTATCAATAAACTGCTCGAAGAAGGGTATGAGCCTTTTGCAGTGACAAACACCACCATTCAAGTGAAAAACGAAGTAAGCAAACTTGAAGTCGTCGGCGAACCAAAGCAGCCAGCCTTTACTTTTCAGAATGTGACGACTATCTGGTTTAGACAGTTGGTGCAAGTACCAATCGCTCAAGAATCTCAAGTTAAAGAAGTTAAAAATGCTTAATTTATATAAAAATGCTTGTGGTATATATTTTGAATTTTTAGGAATTAAATTTCACTGGTGCGTAAGAAACCATAAACCTTTTTACAATAAAAATAGTTTTGGATGGGTTATTGATTTTTTTAGATTGAGAATATTCAGGTTAAATACGAAAAGGAAAAAATTATGAGGAAGCAGATGTGGTGTGACTTCGAGACAGGCGGTTTGGACGTAAACGTTCACTCGCCGCTTACCTTTGCAATGATGATCACGGAAGGTGACACGATTTTGCATGAATGGGAAACGAACATCCGTCAGCCGCCGCTTGTCTGTGATGAGGCGGCTCTTGCGATCAACAAAATCGATGTGCGTGAACCGGGTTTGACATTCCAAGATTTTCGGCTGTCGTATTCAAAAAGACTTTGTGAACACGTTTATGGTGGAATCAAGTATCTGCGGAATGATGGTTGTTATGTCGGAAACATTAAGCCGGACAAAGACAATATGCCGCTTTTTTGTGGGCAGAATACTTTTTTTGACCGTCCATGGTTGCAACGTATTTTAGGCGGTTCGTTTGATTATTGTTACTATCACCGAATCGATACGATGGTTTTGGCGAACACGCTTCAAGATATTGGGATTTTACCTCGCGGCGAAAACCTGAAACTGGAATCGCTTTGCAATTTGTTGGGAGTTGAAAAACCGGAAGGCGAGTACCATTCGGCTTTGGTCGACGTTCAGCAAACATTTAAATGCTACCAAGCAATGAAAAAACTGATTTACACTTTTGACAGCGATTCGATATATGGTCGATTCAGACAATTAGGTGAGAAATGCGCGGAAGAAGATTTGAAGTTTCGAGAAAACCATGTTGGTTTTTCTCGTTCTTTGAGCGAACGACAAAAAGACGGTTATTTTGTAGCCGGGCACGATTCGACCAATGAATAAAAATTTTGAATGTGTAATATTGGACACTGATTCCGGTATCGGCCCCGAAGATATTGCAGCAAACATTCAAAAGCCCTACAACCATGGGAGAGGGGTTGGCCTAGTCATCGGGCTGTACGAGTAAAGCGGATTACTCAAAAGATGGCTTCCGCTAGTGTGCTAGAGGGTTGATATCCTCTAGCACATCAAATCACGGTCTAAAGCTCACGAAGTGAGCTGGATGATGCGAAGAATGGTTTACCAGTTGAACGAAGTGAAACCAAGTAAACCATCCTGAGCGAATGAAAGGATTTTATGAAGCGCTTTCCAAAATTCGTAAGACTTGGAGCAAAAAATCATCCCTCTGTTTTCCGGCACACAGGCGACGGGGTATATTGGGTTGATGCTGGAGCATGGGACTTTGAAGCTAGATGGGTCGATGGTAAGCTGATCGCGAAACGACATGTTGTCGCGAAAATCGAGGGTATGGAGTGTTTTAAAGCAACAAAACAAGAATATTTGGAAGCAAATCATAGACACGCGTTCAAAGATATTTAGAAAGAAGAGAATATGAAAACAATACAAATTTTGATTTTAATGCTGGCGGCTTGTGCCACCAGTTGTAGAACTTCAACCCCGCAATCCACACAAAACGCGGAATCGACGCCTACTCCTACCGTGAGTGTAACCCCCTCGGTTACTCCGGCTGGAGTGGGTGTTGTTAATTTTAAGCCCGTCGAATACTACACCACTCCTGAACAACGAAAAAAAATTATCGCTGCCGGAAAGAAAATGAACGAAGTCAAAAATTCTGATTGCGCTCATGAGTTTCTGAAAAACCGCAAAATGATCGACATCGGTGATCTCACATCGCTCCAAGTGGCCGACCTTCACCGTAAAGCCTCTGGCGATATTCCCGTCAAAATTTATTACCGCTGCATGGTGTGGAGTCTGAAGTGTCTGGCTCCAACGTCCGCAGTTGCGTACCGTCAACCCCCTGAGATGACAATCAACTTAAACGGGTATGCTTTTACGACGGATATGAGTGATTGCAAATGGGCCGAGACCATGGATCATGAGAGTGTAGGGCATTCAATCTTGAATTTTGATCACTCGTATGAGTGGACGCCGCAAAGGGACTTTTCAGCGCCGTATAGTTTTGGTGGGTCACATTCAAAGAACGGAAATTTATATGAAAAGTGTTGTCGCCCATAAAAAGATCAACAAAGTTGATCTGGATTGATGCGAGGATTGAATTGTAACCGAGCCGTAGGCAAGGTAAAACAATTCAAGACGAGCGAAAAGGAAAGAAGAAATGACTTTTAGCCAACTGACTTGCTTGATATTTTCATATTTATTTTTGTTTGCCGGAGGAATGGCTATCGGTTTTATTTTTAATGATGACGATGCTCCCGATATTATTGGAACAGTATTTTGGGTTACCGCCTTAGCTGTATTTGCTTTAATTTATGGAGCGTTTGCATGAAGCTTCCAAGATTAAGCGAACCTCGCGTTTATCGTGATGGTGATCTTGAGATCACCGTTGCTTCCCATTTTGATCTAATGTCGACGCGTGGACAATGGTTGACTGTGATTTTCGCAATCGTACCGATTATTTTGCTTTCCGTATTTTTAATTTATAAGTCGTGAATCTGGTAACCGAAAAAATCTTCTAAAGCAGCATCGCTGTCGTAATCAAAATAATCTTGAAAACAATCCCTGACCTCATGAAAATCCGATTCGTTCTCATCATAAATTTCTGACAAGGTGAGAGCGTTATAGTTTTCATGAAGTCGATGCGCTTCCTGAAGTCCAGTCAATACCGCTTGTACGGTGATCTTGATCTGAATTGCGTCATCACCATAAAATCCTTCTTTTGTATCAATCGTCAAACCTTTCACATCACGAAGTGTTTGAATCAAATCTTCGATGCGGCTGGTGACTTGCTTGAAAGCGTTGGTTTCTGATCCAGCCTCGTAACCCCGGTGAACGCTTCTTGCAATAGCCCAATAAATCTCATCATCTGCATCAAGTTTTGCGATCACACCTTTAGCGGTGCAATCGTCTGGTGCGCTTTTTCGTTCAACCATTTTATCGCACAGTTTTTTCAAATCTTCGTCATCCAGATTTTCAATGAAGCTTTCCACTTCTGAAGATTGGGTTTCAAAATAAATCAATTCGTCGCCGGATTCCAATCGATGCCAAAGATCGGCGGCTTGTCTTTGATTCAACTCTTTTAAAAACTCATGCGTCGATCCAGACCATACGGAAATCATCGCCTCCGGTTGTGGGCGCGTTTCATCCAAGTCTGATTTCAAATGTCTTAGATCGGCTACATCCATCAAATGAAGAAAAGTCTTAATCGCGCTGTACGGAGCAAAGTCGGCGGCAATTCTCCACTCAAAAACACTTGGATTGCGCTGTTCGATGATTCCTCGTTGAAGATCGTCCAAGTCCTCGATTAAAAATTGATCGTCGGAACGATAACTGTCTGGAATATGAAACAACACCCGATCGTCGCATAAAAGTGCGGCAATGTATTTCAGGTATTGTTTTTTTGGTTTTGAATTATAATTACCGCGAATCTGCCCTAACACACCAAAATCAATTCCGGCTTCAAGCTCCGCAATTTCAGAACGAGCTAATTGATAAGTACGCAAATGCGCGTAACTCGCTGTTAAGATCAACTCTCCTTCCGAATCCGTCAAATAAAGTAATCGGCCAAAGTTGCTGCCCATCCAAGATTCAACGGTGGCGCAGTGATCGCCTTCACGGGCTAGGTCGCGGCAACTTGATCTTGGTAAATACGTCCATCGAAAACCATCATCAAACTCAATCCAAGTTTGGCCTTGCGGTAAAAGTTTTCTTTGTTTCTTTAAGGCTTTGCGGATTTTTTCTTCGCGGTTCCGAAGTTCGGTGATCAGATCGTGCATGTTGTAGCCAGACCAATTGAAATCGATCAATTCCGGAGCTTGAAAAGTATTCGCAACATCAAGATAATGTTGAATGGACGCTTTTAGGAAAGATGCGAACTGATTGCTTGCGTACAAGGCATTATAAGCGTTTTCATCTTCAGGAAGCATCGAACCCTCAATTTTGGTTTTTTCGATGTATTTGTCAGCAAATATTTTCATTTTGCGTTTGGTTTTATCGTAGCGCTTCTGGATTTCTTCTTTTTCTTCGGCCTTCAATCCTTTCACTGTAAACACTGATTCCAAAAGATGATCATAGTGATTGGCTCGAATGAAAAAATGCCAGACCATGACGAAATAAAGCATTTCCATGATGGCGTCCACTTGTTTTCGGCTGGGTAAATGGTCGATAATCCAATTTGATCGTTCTCTGAAATAATCAAGTTGTACCCGGTATTTGACGGAATAAAATTGTTTTAAATCGTCACTAATCGCTTCCTCGAACCCGGCATATATCCAGAGTAAATCTTTAAAGCGCGGAAGATAGGGTTCAAGGATTGGATTTGATTTTTTGACTGGCTTCTTCATATTTTTATTATAAGATCAAGCGTCTTGAATTGGAATCCACAATTTTGTGAGCGGGTCTTGTTCGCAGCATTGGTCGCAATCAGTGTAACGGAGATAAATCGGATCAAAGGAAGCCGTTTCCCAGCTTTTAGAAGTGCAACGAAGGCAGCGAAGATCGGTCATGAGGGATTTTGCGGCGAACTCAAAATCATCCATTCCAATTAGAATAGCCGCTGATCGGGTATTTTTTCGATATGCAGCCATCCCGTCAAACCCTCCCAATCAGTCCAATAGTTTGAAGATCGATCAGGTTAAAAGTGAATCAGTCACTTTTTTATAGTTCACCAAAAACCGCTCATAATATGGAAACGCTGCTGTTCGGCCTTTCTGGGTTCCTGCGACTCCCTGATTGTAGCTCATCACCACTTTTTTGCGTTGGGCTTCGCCTGTGTCGTTTGGAAATTGTTTGTAGGCCCACTGGAAAAATTTTGCTGCAAGTTCGACCGCGATTTCAGGATTATTGAGATCGGCCATCGTGGTGCCTTTACGAAAATCCTGAGCGGTGGTCAAAGTCACTTGCATGAGTCCATAGCTTAACCCGTCGTCCGAAACCGAGTCAGGATTAGTCGGTTCACGGAGTCCCAAAGCTACTGATGGATAAGTCCCATTGAGCGATTCATTGAGAGCGATGGCTTTCAAAAGCTTCCAGTCGATGCCGTATTTGGCTCCGTATTTTTGATATAAAGGATCAAAACGAGTCCATGCAGCCCCGGTCGGGGTTCCCTTAATCACCACCAAAGCCTTTGAAACGGCGGCTTTGGAGCTTTTAGAAGTCAGGAGAAGCGCTATAATGAGGCTCAGGGGTAAAAAAATCTTCCAATTTTTCATCAATTTCAGTTTATACTATGTCAAGAGGAATCAAAAATGGATATTATTAAACTACTTCAGTCAGGTTCTGTTCAGAACATCATTCTCGCTGTAATGTGCGTAAACATCGCCCTTTCAGCCGCAAAGCAAATCCTTGAAAAGATCAAGGATAAAACCGCTACCGATGGCGACAATAAAGCCTATGACGCCATTTCAAAAGTGTCCGGGCTTCTCTCCAAAGCAATCGACTATGTGACTGGTAACATTGCCCACAAATAAAGTCGTATGGCGCAATTCATCGCTTTCTTCAAATCGTTGGTGGAGTTTCTTGGGCTTGCTAAGTTTTTTGTGAAACTTTTCAAGAAAACCGAAACACAGAAAACCATTGAATCTGAAAATGCGGTGGAAGCTGAGAAAGAAAAAGTAAAACACAACGGGAGGCCGGAGTGAACTCCATCGAAAAACCAAAGGCTGGATCAAATAAAAATCTTCGCCCATGGATCGGTGGTCTGATCTTCGGCCTCATTTTTTCAGCGTGTACGAGTATCGCTTTCAATTATCGCTACTACGTTCTCAACTACGAAAATCAAACTCTTCAAGCTAAAAATCCTCGCGACGATCAGCCTCTTGAAGTCTGCAAGCACGATCAGTCAGGATATAAATGCATCGTACTCAATATCGACGAATTTTTCCGCTTAAAATCTGATTATTTAAAACAGCAAATCAGAATCCAAGAATTAGAACGGGAGTGCCGCTAACATGGATTCCATGGAAACCATTATCAAATATTCCGTCACTGTTTTAGGCGAACTCGCTATTTTAGCCGGGATCGTAAAATGGGGAGTAAGCGAATATTTCAAAAAGACAACCGAGATTGAGCTTTTAAAAGAACAAAGAGTGGTTTCGCAAATTTCAGATTTAAAAGGTTTGACCGAAGGTTTTAAAACCAATCTCAACAATTTTGAAATAAAGCTGAACGGAATGGATAAGCTTGTTGAAGGATTCGCAATCAAACTTCAAAACTTCAGTGAAAAACAAGATGCCACAAGCGAAATGGTGCGCGACAGTTTAAGAAAATTCGATAATGTGGAATTGGTCGAATATCGAAAAAATCATTTTGTTCTCAAGGTGCCCGAGTAGTCTAGTGCTGGCGTAGCCAGCCGGATGATGCGAAGGCTGGTTTGAAATCGAACGAAGTGAGATCAAACAAACCAGACTGAGCGAAGAAAAATTTAACTGACCGTATTCGTACCTGATGCGGCTGTTTCCTGATCGGCGCAGTGAAACCTTATCACTGTGCCGATTTTCGTGAGTTCGCTTGTCAGACGCGCTTTGCGCGTCGGCAAGCTCTCTCACTCAGTCCAGCCGCCTTCGGCGGCCTCCTACCGCTGATCAACAATGTGTGGAACGGTAGAACCATCTTTCAAAACTTTTCTTTTGGTATATTCGCCCTTCAATTCCTTCTTCACCCTCACCCAAGCATTCACAGCAGACACTCCACCCGGCGCAATCGCAGATTTCCCTTCCTCTTGCTTATAATTTTTCCGAGCCAAGTTCTCGCGAAGTTTGACAGGTTTGCGATACTCCACCATACCGGACACGAAAAAAGTTTCCCGTTGTGCTTCCGGAACACCTTTTGATTTATAGTAAGTCTTTCCATCCTTCTCATACATGTAAGTCTTTGGAAGTTTCGACTGAAAATAAGACAGATCGCCTTCGTGTTTCAATGCTCCCAATTTGGTCTTGTCGCTTAACGGCCATTCGCCACCCGTGATGAAAATCGAATCCGTATCGCAATACAAAACTTCATTACCGTTGATCATGGCTTGAATCATGTGATCATATAAAAGATCGCGAGTCATGGCTGTGATATACGCTCCCCAGATCACGTTTGTCTGAATGGCGTATCCATCATCCTCTTCAATGATCGCGGCCTTTCCGATACGTTTTGAATTGGCAATCAATTCATCCGAATATTCGGCTGGATCAACAAGCTTCGTCAAAATAGAGCGTTGACCCCATTTTCCATACAGATTGTTACCGAGATTTTTTCCAATGTCTTTCAAAATATCGTTTCCGGTGCGAGAGCCTTCCAAGCGAAGTTCGTAGGCTGCTTCCACATAATCCTTGAATGGTGCGACCGTGGCACGATCGTAACAAAGGGCTTTGGTAAACTCGAATTTATATCCAAGACTCATCGCCCGTCGAATCTCAAAAAAAGTGTATCGTCCCTTGAAATGTCCTAACGGAAAAATAAACCGTTTTGTTTTGTCGTCGATATATCCCAAGTAAGGAATTTTTTTCGCAAGCTCATTCACGTCTGAAGCATCAACGATACAATCGGCGACACCTTCATACGCGCCTTCAATAAATTCCGTGATGTTTTTCGTTCCCTGCGCCCACCAATGCGGATTCAGTTTTGGAAAAGTTCCACTGATCATCGAATAGGGATAAGCGCTGTTAATATCAAAATATCCGATCTTTCCCTGATGAATCGCGGTAGAAAAAACTTCGGTTCTACCACCTTTCAACGCCGGATAAAGCCAATCGAGTTCCTCATCTGAATGTGTGCGGTAAACTCGTTGACGACAAAATGGAACGCCTTCTTTCGTTTCACCTTTCATGTACCATTCCATGGCGGTTGCGCCGGGAGTAAGTTTTAAAGGAATGCCACGCTTTTTGTATTCCACTGCTTGCATCGAAGCATAAGAACGTGAAATGATCGCATCCATCGCAGCGTACTTTAAACCGTAGAAATCCTTTTGAAGTTTTGAAAAATCAAAACCCATCATTTTCGATAAAATCTTTCCCTGCTTCTCAACCGACAACGGCCAGTGATTCATCGTATCTTGAACTTTCCAAGAGGCCCGACGATAGGTTTCGTTTCCCCATCCATTCGGAGTTTTACTTTGCGGTGGATAGTAATGAAAAACGGCTTTGGATAACTTGCCGCGCCTCCACCTCACATCCAGAAAATTCGCTTCAATCTCCCAATCCTTGATCATGTTACCAAAATCATATTCCAGATTCGTACCCCAAACAGTGTGATTGGTAGCGTTCATGCTGAACTCGCGGGAAGCCCAAAGAAATAATAAACGGAAAGAAAAGCTAAATGCTACACCATCACGCCAAGCGAATTGGTGATAGTGAGGCATACCCCAACCGTTGTCCTCGGTATCAAACCCGTAAAAATTTTCATCGATCTCATGTTCGATCGGGATTTTGGGGATACCCGTGACAACTAGGATACCTCGGTCAATGTGATGAAGAAGCTCAGTTTGAAGTTTTGCATTCTTGTCGAGCTGAGACCAATCGACGGTTGTGACTTTGATCTCACTTGAAAGTATATGTCTGAACTGGTCAACCGCTGATCTGGGTAGTCCCGAGTTGAATAAAGAGTACGCATCACCCCTTCCGTAGCCCGTGCTTGGAAGCGGTCTCTGGCTTCCTTCCAGCTCTGACCCTGAAGATTGGTGCTGATTTCGAGACTTTGACTTGCTTTGACTGATAAGACGATGTTGTGCTTTTCCAAACTCGTAATCAGAAATATGTCGAAAAATAGCGTGTTTCGCGCTCCATACGCTGCCTTCAATTTGCTGATTCTGTCTTTCGTCAGAAAACTTTGTAAATACCTTGTGAGCGTCCATCTGATGCTTTTCTCCCCGTGAACCTTGCCGCGCTTATCGATCTTGATCAGTCCTTGCTCAATCTGCTTTTCGTACCAGTTTTCGGTTTTTTTAACGGGTCTGCCGACAGATGCGGGTATAAAATCGACGATTCTTCCAGTGAAAGCTCCAGCTCTCTTATAAGTTTTTTGTCGGGCTTCAAGCTTTTTACGTCTTTCGAGATATTCCTGTGTACTGACAACAAACTCGCCCTGCTTACCTTTTTCGGTGAGTGAAAATAACTCTGGAATTTTTTTTGCGAGTTTTTCCAGTCCAACTTCATTTTCGCCAAGATAGTCGGCAATAGTTTCGATTTTTTGTTTTCGTGGTTTGTATTGCCGTCCTTCGCGTTTTGCTTTTTTCTCGCGGTATTCGCGCTGCTGCTGTCGTTTCTTTTCGTTAATTTGAAAGAGCTGAGTAAGGAGTTTTTTAAGAAATAACTCTTTATCGACTGTTTTTTTAATTTCTTTGGGAAACTCCTGTCGCTTTGAAGTATGTCCAGTTGGTGAGCGTAAGTAGAAAAATTTAGCTTTAAAATATGATTTTGTAGAACGACCCTTTGCATCTCGGAGCAAGATGGTGTTAATACCAATTTTAGGATTTTGCTTTTTGTTAATTTTAGACATGCTACTACCTTCGGGGTTGAAGTTGAACCGATGACGTTGTCGGAGTTAGCGCCACGGTATAATGGTGATTGGCAAAACGGGCAAAGCAAAGGCTCTGCGTCCGAAAAGCCGGGTTCCTTGATCGCTTCAAAAATGATCGTGAGATCGTCTTTCAGGCAATGCGGAGTGTGGAGAACAGTTTCACAGTCAAAGCCGGAATCCTCTCCAGTCGGAATAAATGAATAGGGAATCAGTGTTTCGTGTTGCTCAAGAAAAGTCTGATATGGGTATGGTGTTTTGCTCATAGTTTGTGGTTTCGGAGTCCAATTGATATTCTATGTGGTGAGGACTTTTTTGCCAAGAAGGTTCCTTTTTGACGCGATGTTATATTTTTAATGGGATAGAATCATGAGGTCACCCGCTCATAAATTTGATATAGGGCTTTTCGTTGCTTTTCAGTCAGACGTTTTTTAGTTGACCATTGTGATTTGAGTGACTGGAAAAAATTCCATGAAAAATCAGTTTTCAGCATGATATTTTCTATGGCTTTAATGTAAAAATCGATTTTTATTTTCTCGTTTTCCGAGAGCGGCTTGATCGTGGACATCAGTGAAATAGCTCCTGTTGTGCGGATTCGATTGGAATTGCGGCTACAAATTCGTCCACCATTTCGGCGTCTTTGTGGCGAACAATGTCTATTTTTTCCTCATCAAATCGTTGATTGATAAAGTGATCGTGGGCTTCGGCTTCATTGTGAGCAGTCACTTCCACTTCACATAAAATTTCACGATAAAACATGATTTTAAATTTTCTGGTTCCCATTTTTAATCCTCATCATCCATCAGTGTTTTAATTGTATAATGAACCGCTAAAACAAATAATATGATCAAAAGCGTAGTTAGAAAATGTGAAAATCCGTTCATTTTTCCCCCAATTCAAAAAATCGATTCATCACCAAGTTGAAAGTCTGAAGTTTTGAGTTGACTGAGGTATCAATCGCCAAATCAAACTCGGAATCCAAACCATCCAGATCAATCTCGCTCGCATGAGTCGTCGTGTTCCTCCAGCCGTGAGTGCGTTCTTTTCGGATCGCTTCGGGAGCATATAAGCGGACGGTGAAAGCTTCGTCACGAAAGCCATAAAATTCATTTTTGAATCGGCAGTCGTCGATGACATAAATGGTGTCGTCAAAATCGGCGGCTAACTCTTCACGCATCTTGTGAACTTTGATCATCTCACGAAGAGCGTTCACCCAGATATCCGGGCCTTTCACTTCGCGGCCCCATTCAGTGCCGATCAGTTGGAGCAAGCGGCCTTCTTTGTCATCGAAAGGAATACCGTAGAGCATGGCGACTTTGCGGCAAGCCTCATGCATTTCATAAAGAGGGTCGGCGAAACGAATGGGTTTAGCAAAGAGATCGGCGCGGGTTTCGTTAATGTGCTGACAGATGGCGCGGGATAAAGATGACTTTCCTGAGCCTTGTTGACCGCTAATCATGATGATTTTCTTCATATTTTTCTCGCTTTGTCGGTATCCTTAATCGCTACTTCTTCAAATGAAATTTTGTTCGATTCAATTTGTTGTTTTATAAAATTAGCTAAAACCCTAATCATCGTTTGAACGCCGATTTCGTCGTCATCAGAGATTATAGTTAAGGTAACTTTTTTACGGTCTTTGCTTGGAGAGCATTGTAATTCAAAACCCATATTATTTTTTCTTCTTTCCTTTTTGGCCACTAAAATGTGCGACCCGTTTTATTCTTTCCGGTAAGTGTAATGCAAAAATCGTAAGCGGTCTTTCAGAAAAGTATATAATCACCACGAAAAATGTAAGTAGTTGAAATGCTGTCATATTGCTTCTACTTTTTTGAGATGCTCCATGCCAACTTTTCGACTCATGTATTTTTGAGTGGTAGATTTTGACTTTAACGGTGGAACGTTATCCTGCTCTCCAGAGCCGGAACAACGATCACAGGTTTTACGTTGTGACGGTAAAA
>CAZQOW010000012.1:0-23717 GCA_964595045.1 uncultured Pseudomonadota bacterium | reverse complement strand
TTTTGATTAGCCAATCGGTTTCCTTTCTCTTCGGTCAAAAAATTACCGATGCACTCGCAGGAATGAAAGCCTGGAAACGTTCGGTGACTGAATCTTTTTCTCTCACTAGTTATCATTTTTCTTATGAGGTTGAACTTTTTGCGAAAGCATTAAGGAACGGATTTCGAGTGATCGATGTTCCTGTCAGCTTTGAAATGAGAAAAGCAGGGGAGAGCAAGGTTTCTGTTTTAAAAGCGGGATGTCAAATCTTAAAAGATGCGATTCGATTTCGATATCTGTAGGGATTCTTCTATGAAAATTCTAGTGACAGGAAGTGCTGGGTTTCTTGGGAGCTATCTGGTTCCATTCCTCAAACAGGAAGGACATTTTATAATCGGTGTCGATTTAAAAAAAGAGACTGAATCAGATCTCTTTTTTCATCAGGATCTCCGAAAAAAAATTCCTTTAAAATCTTCCTCTATTGATCTTTGTATTCATTTGGCAAGTTCAGTCGGTGGTTTTTTATTTAATCATACCGATCATCATCAGGAGAGTTATGAATTAGAACTTCTTCAGGAGGTTTATTGTTGGAGTCAAAACTATCACTTTAATAAAATCATTTATCTCTCTTCCATCAATGTTTTTGAACAAGCTGAAGAATATCCCCATGCACCTCTTTCTTCTTTCAATCAAATCACCCCTTACGCAAAAGCGAAAAGGGTTGGAGAGAAATTTGTTCAAGATCATTTTGAACAGTTTGTCATCTTACGACCAACCAATTTATTTGGAAAAAAACAGATTCTTTCTAACGATCAACCGGTCGGAAACTCCCATGTCATTCCTGAACTTCTTTCAAAGATTGATTATTTTAATTCTATAGAAATATTAGGAGATGGATCGCAAAAAAGAATCTTTCTTCATGCGCTTGATCTTTCGCATTTCATTTCGAAGATTCTCACAAAACCGTCGAAAGCATGGTTAAACCTTCGATCGGATATACAACTCACCATTCGCGAACTAGCTGAAAAACTGATGATGCATCGTCAGGTAAAAAAAGAGCTTCAATTTCGCCCCGAATTTTTAAAATATGAACCAAAACCTATTTCACTTTTTGACATGAAAGAAGTTTTTCAAGCGGGTTGGAAAATAATTATTACATCCTTAGAAAAAGGTTTGGAGATTTGATTTTTTTTGTGAGAGAATTTCGAAACATTTTAAAATTCAATTCTTATTCAAAACGGGGTGCAAATGAAAAACGTAAAATCTTTTCCACTGTTTTTCGTTTTAGTTTTGTTTCTGTTTTCTCTTTTCTCCATTCGAATCTATAGTCAAACTTGTACTGTCGGTCAATTTAGTGCCACAGGGAATTCTCCTTGCACCCCCTGTCCTCAAGGTCAATATCAACCCAATACAGGAGGAACCTCTTGTTTAAATTGTGATCCCGGAAAGTTTGCATCTTCCACCGGATCAAGCGTCTGTGCAGATTGCACACCCGGAAGTTATTCGAGTGTTGTTGCCGCGACTACTTGTACTTCTTGTTCTCCTGGAACTGTTCAGCCAAATTTCGGGTCAACGGTCTGTGTAGATTGTGATCCTGGAACTTATCAAAGCAGTTCAGGACAAACCACCTGTCTCAATTGTGATCCAGATACTTTTTCAACCGCTGGTCAGAGTATCTGTGAGCCATGTGCCCCAGGAACTTATATTGATGCGATTGCGAACGAATGTGCCATTTGTCCAGCAGGAACTTACTCCTCTTCTACCAACTCAACCAGTTGTCTGATCTGCCCCATCGGAACGGTTTCTCTTGCTGGGGCATCCGTCTGTGTTTCTCAGGATTTAAACGGAGGAGGATGTACGCTGCAATCTTCAAAAGAAATACCACTCTCAGTTTTTGGAATTTTGATTTCCTTTTTTTGCTTGATTATTTTCAGGTTCTTTTTTTTAAAATCACATTTTAAAAAATAGTAAATCTTATTGCGAAGAGGAAATTTCTTAATCGAAGAGAAAAATCATAGTCACCTGATATTTCATTTGTTACTTATCCCTAAAGTTAATCATTAAAAATAAAAAACATTTCTCTTCAATTTATGAAAAAGAATCCAAACATAAAATGGGCCGGTATCGTTTTCTATCTTTTCATGCAAATCATCGCCTTTCTCTATTGGCGAGGATTAGAACAGAAAAATGTTGAGACTTTATTTTTTCCCAAAGGTGGACTGCAAGGTTATCAGCAATTTTTGGCCAATTTCGAAGAGCAAAAACTGCTTTTGGTGAAGGTGAAATTTTCATCAGAATTTGGCGATGCTGAATATCTTAATTTCAAAAAATCAATCGAAGGTTTAAAAGAAGAATATCCGGACGTAGAAATTCTTACCTTTTATGATCTTTATCACCAGGCTCTGACCCAAGATAATCCGCAAGCTTTTCGTGAGTTTCTGAAAAACAAACCGGATATCGCCCTGAAGTTGTTTACTCCTGACTCTCTTCTTTTCCTTTCATTTTTTGATCAGAAAAGCTCTTCGGCCACTGTCGCCTCATTTATTTCGAAAGTTCAAACCGAAAAATATTTTGTAAATCAAAAAGTGCAAATGGCAGGTCTCCCTTATATCAATTATCTGCTCGATCAATATTCACGTGCCATTAATACTCAACTTTTTCCGATTCTATTTTTGGTAGTGTTTTTAGTAACCCTCTTTTTCACTCGAAATTTTCTTACTTCACTTGTCTTGTTCGTTCCAGCACTCGGTTCTCTGAGTCTCACTATGGCTTTGATCAAAGGATGTTACGGCAGCATCAATATGGTCACAACGATTGTCCCGATTCTGATTTTCGTTTTGAATCTGAGTCTGGCGCTTCATTTTTATTATGCATTTTTGGAATATGGCTCGATGAGACGCGCCTTGCGAGAAAAGTATATCCCATTTCTTTTGATGGTTTCCGCGACGGCAATTGGATTCGGAACTCTTGCAATCAGTGATATTCCCGCCATTCATCAATTCGGGGTTTTGTCTTTTCCAGCGATTATTTTGAATGCTGCGTTCACTTTTCTTTGGGCTTACTCCCTATTTCCTTGGCGACTGAATAAAGACGATGGTCATTCTGTGAAATGGATGATCACTCATCCTTTTTCAAAAACTTGGCGACTTGCGACCATCGTGGTTGTTAGCCTAATATTGATCCCTTCTAGTTTTCTTTTTTTTCCAAAAATTGGAATCAATACCGATGCAACCAGTTATTTCCCAAAACGATCCGGGCTAGAAAAAAGTATTCGTGATTTAGAAAATGAAGTGATGGGAATTCCGGTCGTAGAACTTGATCTGTCAAAAAAAGATAAAAGCAGTTTAGAATATGAAGACATTTTGACTTTCGACCTGCTCGAAAATCAGATTTCGCAAGAGTTTGGGACTCATCGAAAAATTCTTTCTGCCAATCAGTTGGTGAAAGAAGCGAATTATCTCTACACTGGAGAAAAAAAACTTCCACCGTTTGATCTTTCTTATTGGACTCTCAAAGGACAAACCGCTTTCTCTATCCAAAACCAATATCCAAAATCGGATCATTACCGACTTACTTTATTCAGTCCCTCGATGAACGATCAGGCTTACAAAGCGGAGCTCACCCGAATCCAAAAAATATTAGATCATTTTCCCCAGTTTACTGCCAACTTCAGTGGAATCTATTATCAAGTCATGTATTCCCAAAGCTCTCTCATCTGGGTTTTAACGGCTAGTTTTATTTTGCGATTTTTGGTGATTGCAGTTTTGTTCTATCTCTATTTTCGTCGGATAAGACTTCTGATCATTTTTTTGCTCGCCAATGAGCTTCCGGTTTTTGCCTGTATTTTATTTCTCTATCTTTTTCGTTTTTCTCTGAATGTGGCTACCGTTATGGTTTTTCCGGTTGCGATTGGGATTGTGGTTGGAAATACACTTCATGTTATTTATGCCTTGAATAAAAAAACATTACCTTCTTTTGAAGAATATTTTAGAACGATTGTGACACCGATTTTAATCGGATCGACTACCTTGATTTTCGGTTTTTCGATTCTCGGTTTCTACGGTTTTCTTCCGATTCAACAATTTGGTGCAGCGCTCGCTTTTACAGTATTTACAGGCTTATTCTCTGCTTTGTATCTAGTTCCGACTTTGGTTTTAAAATCGGCAAATTTAAAAGAGGTTCTTTCTGTTCGACAAAGATAAAATGATATTCATTATTTTATTTAAGAAGTTTTATGCTGAATATATCCTTTCAATTTTTCCCGAAAATAAATCCAACCAAGTCGTTTTTCTGGTGGTATCAAAGAACTTTTCTTCCATAATTGTTTCGCTAATTGACGTTGTTTTTTCCCCGAAGAGGTTCGAGGAAGGGTTCCTGGTTCTAATAAAACCACTTCCGAAACAGAGAGTTGAAACTTAGTTAAAATTATTTGCTGAATTTTCGAAGGCAAATCAATGTCCGAATGATTTTTTTTATCGGTGAGTTCTGCTAGAATCACTAGTCTTTCAGTATCCGAATCCGGATCAGTCTCCCCGAACGCCACCGCACAGCCAGTGCGGATTTCTTTTATTTCATCCAGACTCTCTTCGAAAGAAATTGGATCATAATTTTTTCCACGAATAATAATCAGATCTTTATAACGTCCGTAGATGTAAAGATTTTTCTCGTGAATAAAACCGCGGTCACCGGTATTGAGCCATCCCTCCACAATTATTTTTTTGGTTGAATTTGGATCTTCCAAATAACCTTGCATCACATTGGGACCTTGAACCCAAATTTGTCCGATGCGATTTTCAGGAAGTTTCTCGCCGGCTTCATTTCTGATTTCAATTTCTACGGCCGGAACTGGGGGACCGACTGAAACGAGGCTAATTCCATCAGTTGCAGGTTCAGCAATTCCTTCTTCTTCTAGTTTTTTTTGATCAAAGTGTGTTTCCAGAATTCCTTCGGTGATAGGGGAGATGGCAACCGCCAACGTTGCCTCCGCTAATCCGTAAGCTGGAATGAATGCCTGGCGATCAAATCCTGCTTTTTCAAAACGATCTGCGAAAAGATGCAATGTTTTTGCTTGAATCGGTTCGGCGCCGCAGAGTGCAAATTTCCATTCAGAAAGATCGAGCCCATCTAAGTCACTTTCAGACATTCGTTTGCAACAGAGCCCATACGCAAAATTCGGGGCGACGGAAATATTGCCCTTTGTTTCCGTCAGGGCTTCGAGCCACGTTTTTGGGCGGGCGAGAAACTGCTCGGGTGGAATTAGTGTCAGTCTTGCATGTGCCATCATGGTGCTAATCAACGTCCCAATCAATCCCATATCATGATAAACCGGAAGCCAGCTAACACAGTTAATTTCTCTTCGGCTGATTGGGAACATATCGACAAAAACTTTTCCCATCTCCAGAATATTTTTGTGACTAAGAGCGATTGGTTTTGGAAATCCTGTACTGCCCGAGCTAAACTGAACAAAGGCGATATCGTGAGAGTCTGCAGAAACTGTTTTTCCCGGAGTCACTCCACTCGACAAAATTGAACTGACAGAAAAACATCCTCGTGGGATTTTTGCTTCTTTACAAGGATAGCCAAGCAACGCATGGAGAGAAGAGTTGGTAAGAACCGCCTGACAATCAATTGACTTAAACATTTGAGTGGTTCTCTCTTTCCACTCTTCAATTTTTCCAAAACGAATCGGCGGATATAAAGCCGAAGGGATTGCGCCGGCGAGAATCGCCCCAAAAAATGCCTGATAAAAATCTGGATGAGTTGGAAGAACGATCGAAACTCTTTGGCCATTTCGGATTCCTTGTTCGTGCAAGAAAGCGGCGATTTGCATCGCTCCGTGAGCCATTTCTCTGTAGCTGAATTTTTCTATTTTTTGGGGACCGTTCCAGAAACAGATCTGACCTTGGTTATCTTCGGCGGCAGATAGAAAATAGTCGGTGAGGTTTTCTTTCATGATTCGATATTAAAATAGTTAAAAAAAATCATTCATCCTGTTTTGACTCCGAAACTCTTTGATCAATCAATTTCACGAGCTCTCCAATGGTTCGTGGAGGATTTAAAGCATCTTCGTTTAAATAGAGCTGATAAAAGTTTTCAATTTCAACCGACAGCGAAAGAAGTCCCATGCTATCCAAGCCTAAATCTTCCTGAAGACGTTGTTCCGGTTTCAGTTCAAATTCTTTTAAATCACAATGTTCTTCTAGAATTTTTCTAAGTGTTTGCAAAATTTCTGATTCACGATTCATGATTCTCCTGATGAAATATTTTTGCTTTTTAAAAGCGACAGCTCTGCGCAGAAGGCAGGGCCCATCGAAGCCATCAGTCCCCATTGATTTGCGGGGACTGGATTTTTTAAAAATTCAGATAAAACGAATAACACAGAGGCCGAGCTCAAGTTTCCAAATTTTCTCAAACTTTCCCAGCTTAAATTTAATTCTCCTTTGGATAAATTCATCGATTCTTCAATCGCTGAAAGGACTTTGGGCCCCCCAGAGTGCGCAATAAAGAAATTCAAATCTTCAAGGGTGAGTGTGCGCGTTTCGAGAAGCTCAGCCACAATTCTGGGAAAGTTTTTTAAAACGACTTCGGGGACTTTCGAATCTAAAACAATTTTAAAACCAGAATCGATAATATCCCATCCCATAATTCGTTCTGTATCAGGAAAGAAAGCGGAATGAGTTTGTATGATTTCCAGAGGAGCTGTTTTAGCCAATGGATGGCGATCCCCTACTAGAAGTACAGCTGCGGCGCCGTCACCAAAGAGCCCTGTGGAGATTAAATTGGGAATACTAAAATCTTGCAGTTGAATGGTAAGAGAGCAGAGTTCAGTGCTAAGTAAGAGAGCCGCTTCGTCGGGATATCCACGTAAATAATCAGCTACCCGATTGATTCCTGCTACGCCTGCCAGACAGCCAAGGCCAAAAAGTGGAAGACGTTTTGTCGAGTGAGAAAACGGAATTCGGTTCATGAGCCGTGCTTCCAGGCTGGGAACCGCTATTCCAGTACTCGAGGTGGTAGCTATCAAGCTGATCGCATTGGGAGAAAGAGAGGCTTTTTCGAGTAATGAGAGAGTTGCTTCTTCTAAAAGTTCTAAAGAAACTCGAATCCAGGCGTTGTTCCGAAACTCAAAATTTGGTTTCCGAAGATATTCTTCCATCGGAAGCGCCAAGTAGCGTCCTTCGACTTGAACATTTTCGTGAAACGCTTCAATACGAGAGAAATTGAAAAATTTATCTTTCCAATGCTCACGAAAACCTTCGATCACTGTTTTTTGATCGTAATAATGAGAAGGAAGCGCAGGTTGAACCGAGTGAATAAATGGCATAAAAAAATCCTCTCATGATTTAACTTTTAACTCACTAAGTATCAAATTTTATTGAAAACTTCGACTTTTTCCTTCTCCAGGGGGAGAAGGTGCCCGAAGGGGGGATGAGGGGTGATGTGGAAACTCTGAAAAGATTTAGCAATGATACAAACTTTAATGTTTCCCCTCACCCCGACCCTCTCCCCAAAGGAAAGGGGGGCTGATTTTCAAAACTTTGAGAATAATCGCGTAAAGTGTCTTATGAAGATTTTTCCACAATCGATTTCATATTGGCGAACCCTTTTTCAAACATCCCACCAACCATTTTGTCGCAGTTCATAATCAAACTCATTGCTTTGCTAACAAAATTATTTTTTCCATACATCGCCCAAGTGACAGTGGTACTGTTCCCTTGAGGAACAAGTGTAAACTCGGAGGTATTCACGGCAGCGAACGGTTTTAAAAATTCGAGTTTAATTTTAATAAAGGTCGGGGAACGACTTTCAAGAATGGTCATACTTCCTTCTCCCACTTCTTTATTTCCTGCCCAACGAAAAGAGGAACCTTCACCGGAAATCGGTCCTTCAAAAGAATTTTTGGCATTGGGATCGAGTTTCGCCCAAGGAGACCAGGTTTCCCATTGATGAAAGTCATTGATCTGAGCGAAAACTGCTTCTGCTGGAGCAGAGAAAGTAGTGGTTCTGGCGATGCAAAAATCCGACGGTTGAAGGGCAATAAATCCTGCAAGTGCGACCAGAAGGATTGCGATGACGATAAATACTTTTTTCATGATTGTTTCTCCTTTGAATTTAAAGGGATAACAGAAAATACCAACCCTCGAAAGAGAATTTTACTTCGAAAAAAAAGTCTTTGAGTAACAATAACTTCAAACTTTATCGCTTTCAGGGATGAGCAACTATTTAGAATGATACGAGATTTAGATTCTGCGTTTACCCTTAGTTTCAAACCGTTAATGATAAAAATAGTCTAGTAAATGGTCTCCGTATAATTTTTTGTAATTCATTCAATACATATGGATACTGCTCTCTCGAAGAAATGGAACAAGAATTAGAATTTAATTTGCAGATAATTATATTATTATGAGAAACTTTTTAAATCCCCCTTAGTTACCCTGAAATAGTTCAATATTTTCTTTTACAATTTTTAAAAGGTTTTAGCAGCTATTCACAACACTTTCAGAAAGGGGATTTATGAAAAGTAAGAGGGATGGATATAAAAAGTACTCTATTTTAGTTCTACTAGTTTTTGCCTTTCTCATTACAGGTTATCGTTTCAATTCAAGTAAACCTAAAAAATCTGAGACTCGAAGAAACTCCGGAATCAATTTCAAACATCAACAAGATTATCTTTTTACTATGTGGGTAGAGACCAATACTCCTCCTACTACAGATTATTATGATCAATTAGCGATTACACTCGTTTCGACTCCTAACCTCGGTTTTAGTAAAGTACTAGTTCGAGTGAATGGCGCGGGAGCAGCGTCGGGTGAAACTTGGTATGACTCGATGAATCCGATGGGAAATAATAACAATCCGATTATTTTAGAAATTTTAAGAAAGCTTCAAGGAACGAATATCGAGGTTTATGCGATTCCTTACATAGCTTCAGGAGATTTTTGGGATATTTACTCCGGTAACTTTGATGCCGTCGATGATGCTCCCTCTTTAAGTGCCTGGATGGCGGCGAATGGGGGAATCGGGGCTTATAAAGGTTCTTTAAAACAGAGCATTCATTGGATCAAAGATATTAATAACATCGCCCAAACGAAAGGAATTACCAAAACGATTACCGGAATTCTTTATGAACCAGAAGGTTCTCCATATCCTCCTGTTTCCGGTAGTGCGAATGCAAGCGCCGCGACCCTTCAAGCCATCCAGACTTATATGAAAGCTTATGGTTTAACGAATATTAAAGTCGGAGTGACGGCAGCGGGCCCGAACGATGGTCCAACATTTGTTCAATACTCCAAAGCTGGAATTCTCGACGAAGGATATATCGAAATGTATAATTTGACAGTGAATCCTGCGATCGATCCGAGTCATAATTATGTCGATGCTTTATCGGCAACAGCGAAGATTACTAACCCCATTCCCGCCCGACCTAATACGATCTATACCGATGCCTGGTTAAACAACCCATCGACTGCGGGTCAAACGGTTTGGCAAACAAATCCGGCAACATGGCAAGTAGGGCAAAATATGGGATTTCAGCATTCTCACGATACAAGCAAAAATATCGGTTTGTTAAATTATAGTTTTTATAATGGTGGATCGGGTTACTATTATTATTTGGGTTGCACACCTGGATCTGCTGGATGCCCTAAAATCTATTTTATGTTCTCAACCGAATGTGGACCGAATCCTCCGAGTGGGATCACTTGCGATTGTGTGGTTGCCGGATGTCCACAATCCAAAATCTCTGCGTTCGGAACTTGGAGTACGGGAGAAGGATTAGACCAATTTTTGCAGTTTATTGATGCAGCCAATGTCGATTGGCAGTTACCGATTGATCAGTTTGCCGTTTTTCAATATCAATTGTTGCCGAAGAGTTGGTTGAGTCAATAGGAAATTTTTCCACAAAAGGCCATTTCGAAAAAACGAAATGGCCTTTTTTTAATCTTCTTCAGATAAGCGACACTCCTCTATAATAGATAAGTAACAGAAGGGTAATTCTGATTTATTTCTGATTGCTAATAAAAATGATCATTTTATAATTACTCTATCCAAATAATCCAAAAACAAAATATTAAAGGGGAGAAAATGCTCAAAGCTATTTTCGTTAGGCTCATGCTCATTCTTATTTCAGCGGTGAGTCTGCTTTCGCTAGGTGGGATTCAAGGTTGCGGGCTCCTTTACTCAGTCGGTGGAACAATTACTGGCCTTTCAGGTACTATGGTTCTCGAAAATTATGGAGGCGACGTTCTTACCGTTACAGCGAATGGCACTTTTACTTTCTCTGGTCTACTTGAAGATGGGGCAATTTATAATGTCACCGTTCTAACGCAACCAGCGGGTCAAACTTGTAACTCTTCGAGCAACACAGGGAAAATCAATGGCACAAATATTACGAACGTGCTCGTGAGTTGTACCACCGATAATAACTACACGGTTGGCGGTTCGCTTTCGAATTTGGGAAATAATGAATCGGTTGTTTTACAAAATAATTCAGGCGATAACCTTACACTCACCAGCAACGGTAGTTTCACTTTTTCAACTCCGCTTTCGAGTGACGCACCTTACGATGTTACTATCTTAACACAACCAAGTCGTCAGAATTGCAGTGTGACAAATGGTTCAGGAACAGTATCTTCTGCAAATGTTACGAGTGTAGCTGTAGCATGCGTAACCACCAATCCCATCTTCTATGTCACCGCCCTTGCGCATACAGGAGATTTGGGAGGAATTTCCGGTGCTGATACAATCTGTATGACAGATACCAATAAACCTGCCGCAGGGACTTACAAAGCATTTTTAGTCGATGGAACCAATCGTCGAGCCTGTGCAACCGGTAATTGCACTGTTGCAACCGGTAATAATATCGATTGGGTGCTTGCTCCCGCTACAACCTATTATCGTTCGGATGGTACCACTCCCATTCTGACCACCAACGATGCCGGAATTTCTATTTTTGGAACTCTTACCAATTCTTTTTTGACTGATGGAACTGATTACTGGACAGGTCTCAACTCAAATTGGACAACCTATTTTATCACTTGTTCCGATTGGACAAGCAGTTCAGGAGGCGATAGCTCTTCAGGTGGAACTGGAGATGCTATTGATTCTGATGCGATCGACAATTTTAGCGGTGGTTGTGATGCCCCTTTACTGGATACATTTCTGATCTGTGTAGAGCAATAACCTCTGCTATTGCAATCCACACAATCCAAGAAATTCTGGAATCGATTGCGTGACACCAGGCAAATCATTCCAGCAAGATTGATTAGGAGTGCATTGTAGCATATAAGCCCAATGAGAAACCTCGGTAGATGAAGTTCCGGAAGCCATCTGCATGGCAAATGCCCAGTCACCAGATTTTTGTACCATCTCGCCGTTTCCGGTGGTGATCGCTGGGTTTTCAATCTGAATCGCTTCTACTGCATTGAACGAAATATAAACTTTTCCTTCCTCAGTAACAGACCCAATGAGATATTGGCAATTCCGCGAATAGCCGGTAAATTTTGCAACAACCGGTCCGAAAAAATATCCATTATCGAAACTCTGAATATGCCAAACGGTCTGGTCATCGACTGAGGTGTAAGCACTTGGATCGGAAGTATTCCAGGTAATCGCCTGAAGATTTTCGGTTGGAACATACCAATAAGTGCCACCATTTGCTCCCAGCCATGACCAGCGGGAGCTACTTTGATTGGTTAATTCAGACGATCCACCGCATTGGTAAAAAGTAGTTGTAAGAAGTAAAGCAAACCCTAAAGCAGATAGAACTCTGAATAGTTTCATTTTATCTCTCCATAAAATAGAACGTTGAAACGAGTTTCTTCTTCAAGGATTGAATTTTTAAATTTGATTTAATTTTCTGATTTTTTCTCGAACCATTTTATCTACCAAACTGAAATTTTTCTCAATCAAAGATTTGTTTTTTTGGGGAGAATGTCCTTTCACCCAATAAATTTTGGGTTGAAGTTTGTCAAAGAGAATAAGAAATTTTCGATAAAGATCGGCATTCGATAAACTCTCTTTTTTTCGTTGGCTTGTAAAATTGTTAGCCTCTAATTTTTTTCGGCGATCTAAAAGATGAGAGATGGTTTGGCAGTCAGTATATAAAGTAATTTCAAATTTTTCTTTTTGAGAAAGTTTTTTTTGAATTTCTTCAATTTCAGAGCGAATCGTTTCTAACGCAAAAATAGCACCGAGCAGTTCAGCTCGAATATTTGTTTTTTCTGGAAATTGGATTGTTTGAATGGAGGAGGGGAAGATGCCACTTTCATGTTCTTCAGGATTTCTAAAAATGAGAAAGCCTGCAACTCCGATCATTTTTTTGTTACAGAAGCTTGCGTCAGTATAGAGGTAAATTTTTTTGGTTAATATGATAATAATTTCACTTACGATAGTTTTATTTTTTTGTCACGGATGTCCTTTAAAAGATTTTCAATTCATCCACAAAATAAAAAATTAAATTTAAAACTTTTTCATTCCCTTGATTCTCACAAAGAAGAGAGAGTAAATAACTCATCTCAAAAAGAACTACTCTTAATTTGTCTTTGTAAAATGGAGGTGAAATTTTTGTATAAAAAAATCAAATTAAATTTGATAACTCCTCTATAAAGCTTATTAAACCTGATAATCCGATCGGATAATTATTTTTGAATTTCAAAATTTCTGTGAGAAGCTTGGAGTATGAGCTTCTCAAAAAAACATCATTTTCTACTAATCATTCTTTTAATCATTGGATTCATTTTTTCAATTGCCTTCTTTTATATCTCTTACCAATTAAAGCAGATCAAAGAACCGGCGATCTCATTTCTTAAAAGCCAGATTAACGGAGATGTTCAGATTAAAGAGGCAAATATCTCGCTTTTTCCAGCGGGTCTCCGATTAAAACAGGTTCGCCTTTTGGCTCCTGGAGATACAGAAGCTTCAGCAACGATTGAAGAGGTTCATTTACGTTTTGATCTTTTGCAATTTTTCCAAAAAAACATTGATACCCAAGTCTATGTTGAAAAACCTTCAGTTCGAATGATTGCTTCAGCAGACAAAAAAAGTAATTTTGAGAAAATTTTTGAACCGATGTTTTCTGAACCTGTTCAAAAAAGCCCTGATCTTATCGATAAACTTTGGTGGAAACGTTTAACGGTTACAAAATTAGTGATTCATCACGCGGATTTTAATTCAGGAAAAAACGACAAACCTTCTTCTTCAGAAATTCAGAACTTAGATGTCGCTATCAACGATCTTCATTTAATCTCTACTGGAAAATCTCCGCTCGTTAAAATGAGTTTTAATCTCCCTTCGATGGGACGTGAGCTCATCAAATTCAATTTTCATTTTAATCTCGATCAAGCCGAAAGAATTCTTCATGTCGAGCAGGGAAATGTAAACTGGAAAACAGTAAAAATGCAGCTCGCAGGAGAAGTGTTACTTCCTAACACCCAAAGAGATGAGATGACTCTCAATTTAAAATTTGCAATGCCAAGTCCCGAAGTTAAAAATTTTGTCAAAAGTTTTATGCAATCGTTCTCTTATACCGGGGATCTTTCATTAAGCGGTACGATTACCGGTTCTCCTTTTAGCCCAGTGGTTCTATTGGCTCTTGATTCCAAAAGATTAAATTTAGCCGGCAAAGAATTTTCCAATTTGCACGCTGAAGTGACTAAAAAAGGAGATGCTATTGAAATTAAAAAATCAACCTTTGGAATTTATGGAGGTGGAGCTGATTTAAGTGGAAATATTGTTCCAGCCAAAACAACTTCGGGTAATTTTAATGTCTATTTTCATCATCTTCATCTTTCTTCTGTCACAGGAAAACGAAATGTTGCTTCCATCAGCGGTCATCTGGATCTTAGATCCAATAATATCGAAGGCTCTTCTTACGGAGGTGGGGGAACAGTCACTGTTGGACCGATCCCTTTGCCCAATATCAATTTAAAAGAAAAAATCGGTGGAGCGAAACTTTTAAGTGAAGGAATTTTATCATCGCACGCGATTAATTTCGGCGTGCTCTCAAATAGTGCCAATATTATTGGAACTCAAATCGATCAGGTGACTTCCCAAGTGTCGATTCAAGGGGGAGATGTCACACTGCACTCTTTTCATTTTTCTAATTCAAAAATTTCAGGATCTGGTTCTGGGGTGATTCACAATCAGCAAACCATCAACGCTTCCGGAACTGCAGTTTTAAGCTCTGGGGTGGTTGCTAGCATCTTCCCTGATCCAAAGTTTAGATCTTCAGTGACAAATGGAAGAGGGACGATCTCTATCCCTTTTCATGTGAGTGGATCGTTAGAAAATCCGACTTTTACATTTGATGAAAGTTTTTTGAAAAATGTCATCGCCAAAGCGGTTGAATCTGGAATTAAAAATTTACTTTTTGGAAATCCAGCGAAGCTTTTAAATCCGATTCTTAAAAATACTCCTCTTAAACATCTTCCATTTATCGGCGGAGATAAAGATTCTGATTCACCTAATATTTTTAAACATATATTTGGACATTAAACTTTAAACTCTCATAAAATACTTTTTTCCTCTATCCATAGGAGATACTCATGTTTAAAAAAACAATCGGAATATTTTTATTTCTCAGTTTTATGATTCCCTCTTTGGGTTTTGCAGGGGGTGAATGTAGAGAAGATCGAAAAAAATTCTGCGGAAATGTCAGACTTCGAGGAGTGAAAGAGTGTATGAAAGAGCATTTCAAAGACTTATCGGAACCTTGTAAGAGAAAAATTGAAGATAAGGTTGAAAAAAAGATTGAGAAAAAAATGAATGATCAAGGGAAATAGTTTCACCCATTTAAAATTGAATCTCTTTTTGCAGTAGGGGCGCACGGCCGTGCGCTCTACAATTCAACCATCTTATTCAGACTCATGCTATCTCTCAGCAACCCAGAGATTCTTTGCCATTGTGCAATTTACCACTTTATCTCCCGATTCATAGGGAGCAATACGGCAATCCATCGTTAAACTTGCAAGAGCATAAACATCCACACGAGACATTTTTTTAGTTTCAGCCACTTTGTTGATCATTGCCATCGATGCTATTTTCATCGCCTCTTCAAGATCCGAGTTTTTTCCATGGGTCACGAAAAAATTTGTATTATCTGTTTCTGGTAAAATATTTTTTGCTGCATTTATATTCTTTGGGAGCATGCAGTAAACCCCTTGAACTCCATTCACCACTTCTGCGATCGGACAATTCCAGGTTTCTAGTAAAATTTTCTTTGCTTGTTCGGATGAAACTTTTCTTTGTTCGACGATTAGCTTAACCGTTTCGTCTTGGAGTATATCGAATGCTTTATTCAAATCTTTGTCATAACCCACGGCGATCCAGTCGGTGGCTGTTTCAACGCGAGGCCATATAAGTTGTTTTCGTTTGATGACATCGATTGTCACATTAAACTCTTGAAAGGCTGTCTCAATCGCGGTGAGATTAATTTCGCCATTTCCTTGGCCAGCATGGGAATCGCCAGTCCATAGTAAAGCCCCTTTTCTGAAAACTGGCAAGTAAAGCGTCGATCCTTCCGTCATTTCTCGCAAATCTAAATTTCCACCAAATCTTCCAGGTTGTGCACTATCATATTTACCCGGTTTCTCAGGTGCGACAGCAACAACTCCCGGAAAGGGGGCAAGCGGAACCACAATTCCCGGTGCAAATTGCATCTCTTTTTTCTTAAGATCCAAATAAAAATATCTCACAGAAGGTCTCGGAAACTCTTTAGGGAAGAGCCCTTTTCCTGGCGCCGTATTGTTAGAGCCATACGGTCTTGGAACAATCTTATTGAAGTGAATTTTTAAAACATCTCCAGGCTCAGCCCCTTCAACATAGATAGGACCTGTTACCGTATGAGGTCCGCGTCCCGGAACCGCATTTTGTATCTTGATAATTTGTTCGATGGTCGCCCCTGGCACTACCTGATTATCGGAAGCGGCCATGGTTTCAATCACAACCGAATCCCCCGAGTTGATTTTTAAGACCGGTGGTTCGCTCCCATCAAAAACTCCCCATTGAGAAGTGGCTGGGGTTGCTGGGAGAATGTAGGTTTTCGCTTTAGGGTGAGCAACTTTGGAAGGTGAAATCATATTGGCCTGTTTCAGTAATCCTGAAAGAAAAGGCAAACAGTTCTCGTCGTTTTTTGCAGTCGCTATTCCAACGAGTAATGCAATGAAACAAACAATTCCTATGATTTGAAACAGTTTAGATCTCAAAATCATCACTTCCTCCCCACATCAAATAGGTGATAGTTTTTAATTTTTTACTGCATGAATTCAAATTGTAATTTTTTTGATAGGAGAATGGAATGTAAATAAACTGATGAGAGTAGTTTTAAAGATTTTTTTAAAAAATTATTTAATTTTATACATTCATTGACAAGACTTTTCAAAATAAAGATAATTTAAAATCATCCATCTCATTTTAATTATCTATTTTTAATAATACTCCTCTGTACAATTGGGAGGGGGACAAGGAGAATTATGAAAAATCGCATTCGACTATTGTTTTTCCAAAATCAAATCAAAAAATATTTTTTTCTTTTTTTTATTCTGATGATTTTTGCTCAGATTTCTTGCGGTAGTAGTCAAAATTCTGTTTTCTATACCAACTTGATCACGAATCCAGTCTATCCAAGTACTTTCGTCACCGGAATAAGACAAGTCGCTGGCTCAAATAGTGTCTATATCAGCGGTGGCTATACCACTTCCACCACTTACTCATTACTTTATCAAGGGCCTCTCTCAGGCGTTGGTACCTGGAATCTCATTACCCCTTCATCCACCCTATCTCCTGGTCATGCAATTACTTCTTCGACACTTTATGGCCCTGATAATAGTTCGACAGCAGGAGAAGTGAATCTCGTTGGTACCTACAAAGTTCAAGGGGATACAACCACTTATGGTTTTTTTTACAGTGGTCCCCCTAATGGAAGTGGCAGCACTTGGTTAAATCTCAACCCGAGTTCACTTATTTCCATGGGAGATATTTTACTCGGAACCGTTCCGCATAGCACGATGAACGGAATTGCGGTTGGGAACTTCGATACACAAGCAAGGTCTGGACGGGTTTTTATCTATAACACTGCGAATTCTACTTATTATGAATTAACAAAATCAGGAACCACCAGTATTTCTGCTTATGGGATCTGGTGGAACGGCGGAACCAGTTATACCATCGCCGGGGGATATCGAGATCCGTTCAATCCAACCCAAGGAACAGTCGGATATCTCGTCGATTGGGATTCAAGCACCCAACAAGCGACGAATTGGCAGTATTATAATTACCAAAATGATTCAACCTGGGTCACCCATTTTGAAGGAATCACGACCGACAATGCGGGCGGATACAATCTAGCAGCTGCTTGGGAAACTGCCGACTCCTCTGGTGCTGGTGGCGCCTTCGCGCATGTGAGTCGTAATAGCGATAACTCTTTTGGTACCGCGACCTGGACCAATATTTCCTTTCCAGGAGCTGCTACCACGACAGTGAATACAGTTTATCTCAATAATATTTTGGGGGTTTATTTGTTGCAGGGTAGTGCGGTGACTTATCCCTATATTGCGACGGTTGAATAATTAGTTTTGAGTGATAGAATTGTTCTTCGATTATCCATTGAAATTTTAATGAAAAAAATCTTAAGAAAAAATCCGAAATTCATTCTTTAATGTGAATTTCGGATTTATTTTGATGTTGCAGTTATATTTTTTTGTTTTTTAATTTAGAGTAGACCGCAAATACAAAAACAACTCCTGATGATCCTTCAAAAACCCATGCCCCGGCTGATCGAGATCCAAAATAATCAAAGTCACGAAACTTAAGAGAAAAGTAAAAATAAATGTCATCAACCAGCTTCTCTGCTTTTCCATCCCGAAAGAATGCCCCATCAGCAATCCCCCAATTAAAAGTGAACCGATTAAAAGCATAAGAATCGCGATCGGGACTTGCGACAAACGAGCAATGCTCCGTTCGATGCCAAGTTCAGTCATTCGAGTGATCGCTTGGGTGATAGAACTTGCATTCGAATATTCTGGATGCTCTTTGGAGTAACGTACTCCCAACTCCCAAACTCTTTTTTGAAAAACTTCATTTTTTTGAATTTTCTGCCACTCTTCGGCATTGAAGACCGGTTTCATTTGAGAGAATCGAATTCGTGCATCGAGATAATCTTTGACCGCCTGTTTGTATTCAGATTTTAACGGTTCTTCCATTAAGTCGTTTTGCATATAGACCGTGCGAATTGCATTCACCTCATGCATCATCAATTGTCTGCGTAACTCAAAACGGTTCGAAGAAAAGGCAAAAGAAAACCCCAAAAGTAAACCGACCATCGCCAACACGGCTCCCTTTACTGTTGTGAATGCAGAGTTATTGCTTTCGGAGATTTGAAGACGTTGGCCTAATAAATAACCGATTTCAATGAAGAGGAAAATTCCTAGAAATAAAAATGAGAAAATTCCCCAGGTAGAAAAATCACGCATCACTCCTCCTGAATAGAAAATAGAATAAACGCGAATAAATGTATGAGATTAAGAAATCATAGCTGAAAGATTAAATAGGATGAAGCTAAATTTATGAAGAAATTTTTTTTATCATAAGTTCTTAATTTATTTTTTTCTCTTATTTTTTTAGAATTTAATTCGCCTTTGGAAGATAAAGCCTGACAGTTTGAAAATTATGAAACTTGTTTTTTATCTTAAACCACATTAATTCAAATCTTAAAATTACCTCTGAAAGTAAAATTATGGAAAAAAGTTTTCTACTAAATACCTTTGTTTTTCTTGCGGCAACTTCCCTTGTGTTGCCGATCGCGGGGAGATTCAAGTTAGGCTCTGTGTTGGGATATCTCCTCGCGGGAATTCTAATTGGCCCCTTTGGGATCGGTCTGATCGCCCATGCGGAAGCGATTATGCATTTAGGAGAGTTTGGTGTGGTGATGATGCTCTTTATCATCGGTTTAGAACTAGATCCACAAAGTCTTTGGCGCTTGCGTAAATTCATCGTTGGATTGGGAGGTCTGCAGGTTTTGCTCACGAGCTTTGCATTTTTGGGGATCGGCATTGCTTTAGGATTTGAATGGAAAGTCAGTCTCGTTTGCGGAATGGCTCTCTCGCTTTCATCCACCGCTTTAGTCCTTCAAATGCTAAGGGAAAAAGATTTGCTTCAGACCTCGGCGGGTGAATCCTCTTTTGCAGTCCTTCTATTTCAAGATATTGCAGTCATTCCGATTCTTATCCTGATGCCTTTATTAGTCAGCGCTCCCTCAAATTCAGTGCATGGTTCCGATGCACTAGAGAGTTTGCCGGGATGGGCCCATACAATTGTCATCGCTGGAGTTATCCTTTCTATCGTGATGGGAGGGCGTTATCTTTCGCGACATCTCTTTCGGTATGCCGCTAAGACTCATCTCCGCGAAGTGTTTACCGCGATCTCTTTAGCCTTAGTCGTTGGTATCGCTCTACTGATGCAAATGATCGGAATATCTCCAGCGCTCGGAGCTTTTGTAGCCGGCGTCGTGTTGGCCAATTCCGAATATAAACATACTCTCGAAACAGATATTGAACCGTTCAAAGGTTTACTTTTAAGTCTCTTTTTCGTTTCGATCGGTATTGGAATGGACTTTGCGTTGCTCGGCAAAAGCCCTATGATCTTGATAGGAATGGTCTTAGGATTGATAATCATCAAGATGGTGATTCTGTGGAGTTTAGGTTTTTTCTTCAAATTAGGAGGCCCTCAAAAAACGTTGTTTGCGCTCGCTCTTGCTCAAGGAGGAGAGTTTGCTTTCGTTCTTTTTCAATATGCTCGCGGTCTTCATCTTTTGAGTAGTGAACAGAAAGCCTTCTTGACCTTAGTCGTCGGTGTTTCTATGGCACTTTCCCCTTTTCTCATGATTTTTAATGATCGTTTTATTGTTCCTCGTTTTATGAGCCGACTCCCCGAGCGGGAGCCAGATCGAATTGAAAAGAACGATAATCCCGTAATTATCGCTGGATATGGCCGATTCGGTCAGGTCATTGGGCGATTCTTAAGTGCACAAGGAATTCAGCTGACTATTTTAGAGATGGATCCCGATCAAATCGAATTATTGCGCCGTTTTGGAAATAAGGTTTATTTTGGGGATGCTTCCCGTCTCGATCTTTTGCGAAGCTCCGGGGCTGAGAAGGCCAAATTATTAGTCGTTGCGGTAGACGATGCGGATAAAACGATTGAGATCGCACGACTCTCGAAAAAAGAATTTCCAAACTTGAAAGTCTTCGCGCGCGCGCGTAATCGACGTCATGCGTATGAACTCTATAAAGCGGGGGTCAATTATTTTCGACGGGAAACTTTCGATTCATCCCTCGTGATGGCTCAAGAAGTGATGATCGCGTTGGGAAGTTCTCCTTCTCAAGCTGAAGATAAAGCATTAAAATTCATGCGGCATGATGAAAACAGTCTGAAAACCTCTTTTGCTTTTTTTGAACAAGAACCAGAATTGATACATTTCGCTCAACAAACACGGTATGAATTAGAGAGAATTTTACAAAATGATTTAAGTGATGAAGAGCGAGAGAAAAAAACTTCTTGAGATACTCAACTTACGCTAATTATTAAGATCCCAGTCAAACAAGATAAATCTGTTAAAAAATTACCAAAGCGTGAAGGGTGAAAAATCAGTTGGTGAAATTTGAGATTGTCCCTGCTTTTTCAAAATAAAAATAAATATTCGAATTTATAGTTTGTTCAATACTAAAATAGAGGTAAAATTTTTAAATCATTTTTTTGGAGAATGCTTTTACAGGAGCTACCGAATTTTTATGGGCCACGAATATTTCTAACTGTCTTAACGTGATATCGGTTGAGCTTGGATCGACTAATTAGATTTCAGCAAAGGTCATGCTTGCATAGAACAAGAGAAGATTTTTTTGATGTTTCATCTTAAATTTTGCAGATGATATTTAAAATAAAAAACTTACAGATAAATCTATAAATCTTTCTGAGATAGTTCCTATAAAGTAAAGGAATGGTGATGTTTAAAAAATTTGTAACCTCATTTCTGATGTTCATTGTTTGTCAGGGCATTCTTTTTTGCGGAGGCAGAGAGCCACTTTTACTTTCTCCCCCCTCACTCAACCCTGCGACTAAAAACATTTCTTACTCTGAAACAATTACAGTAGAGAATGGATTTCCTCCCTATATATTCTCAATTACAGATGGAGTCTTGCCGACAGGGCTAACTTTGAATTCAAATACAGGTGAAATTTCTGGTATACCGATAGAGGATGGCACTTTTAATTTTACCGTCACGGCTATAGATGTCAGCTTCATTATGGGCAGTCGAAATTATTTCTTAGTTGTTCAAGAGATGTTTGGCTATGTATTTGATAATACGAATACCGTATGGAAATGCACTCCGAACTCTTCGGGAAGTTTTACAAATGCTAACTGTACCGCGATGACCAATTCAACGTCGCCGGGTTTCATTCAATCCGTTTATACAGCTTTTTATCCCTTTTCAGGGACCACTTATGTGTATGTCGCAGATGGCACATCCAATTTATGGAAATGCTCGACGACTGCCACAGGAGATTTCAACAGCGACTGTACCGCTCTGACGAATACACCGGCTTTTTCAAATACCAGTGTAGTAACATTTCAAACCTTCGGAGAGATTACTTACGCCTATGTGGCTGATACTTCGAATACTCTTTGGCAATGCCCGATGAATTCTACAGGAGATTTCAACGGCAATTGTACTGCTCTGACAAATACTCCGGCGTTTAATGTTACAGCTGGGGTCACGTTTACTTCCTTTTCGGGAACAATGTATGGATACGTGGCCAATGTCAGCGACACTTTATGGAAATGCCCTCTCACCGCGACGGGTGGATTCGACGGAGTTTGTACTGCTCTTACAAATGCTACTGCACCAGGATTTAATCAGACCAGTCTCATTGCATTTCAAACCTTCGCCGACACGACTTATGGTTACGTTGCGGATTTATCCAGTAGACTTTGGAAATGCCCGATGGATGCGAATGGAAATTTCAGCGAAGCATGCACGGCTCTTACAAATACTCCTGCGTTTACTACTACGAATGTCGTTTCATTGCAGAGTTTTTCAGGAACCACCTATGCGTATTTGGGAGATGGATCAACAAACGTGTGGCAATGCCGACTCGATGCCGACACTGGAAATTTTAGTTCGGATTGCATTGTTTCGAGCGGCTTTAACCTAACCGTTGGCGCTACGTTTTATCCGTTTTAGAGGATTTCTGTATAGAATTAATGTCAAGAGTCGGAATCAAACCTACACAGCCGTTTCCAGTCATAAGATTTCAAGTCTTAAGTCTTCAATGATCTAAAATTGGTGATTCACTTAAATATTGTTTTAGAGTGAGATTGCGAATAAAAGTGCTCTAACTAGTTTATCTTACGATACGAAAACTAAATTTTTAAATAAGCAATAGGAGACACTAATGATTCAAGCCAAAGGAATTGCCGCCTCATCGGCAACTGCACCGCTCGCCCCATTTTCTTTTGAACGTCGCGACCCTAAAGAGCACGACGTGGTCATCGATATTCAATACTGCGGAATCTGCCATTCAGATATTCACTCTGCTCGGGGAGAGTGGGGTGGGGCCATCTACCCAATGGTTCCCGGACATGAAATTGCCGGAATTATCCGCTCCGTCGGATCGAAGGTGACGAAATATAAAGTGGGTGATCAGGTCGGTGTTGGTTGTTTCGTCAACTCTTGCCAAAATTGCACCAGCTGTAAGCAAGATCTCGATCAATATTGTCTCAAAGGAGTAACGCTGACTTACAATTCTTATGAAGGAGATAGTAAAACTCCTACTTATGGAGGTTATTCAAATCTAATTGTGGTGAATGAAAATTATGTGTTGCGTATCCCAAATTCATTACCACTCGATAAAGCAGCTCCTCTCTTATGTGCAGGAATCACGCTCTATTCGCCGCTCATGCATTGGAAGGCAGGGCCAGGTAAAAAAGTGGCTATTCTCGGATTGGGAGGATTGGGACATATGGGGGTGAAGATTGCCGCAGCTCTGGGTGCAGAGGTCACCGTTTTAAGCCACTCCGATAAGAAACGAGATGACGCCATGAAAATGGGTGCGCATCATTTTGTCGTGACTCATGATAAAAAAGTTTTTGAACAATATGCGAATCAATTCGATCTCATTATCAATACTGTTTCATCGGATTTTAATATGGCCGACTATTTTGGATTATTAAAACTCGATGGTACATTAGTGGTCGTTGGCGTTCCAGAAAAGCCAATGCAGATTCATCCGTTTCCGTTGATACTGATGCGGCGTAGTTATTCAGGCTCCCTGATCGGTTCAATTAAAGAAACGCAAGAGATGCTCAATTTCTGCGCAAAACATAAGATCACACCGGAAATTGAATTAATTACTCCAGAACAAGTGAATGTGGCTTATGAACGTGTCGTAAAGAGTGATGTTCGGTATCGCTTTGTGATCGACATGGCAAAACTTTGATGGGGTTGTGAGATCAACATGCAAAAAGGAAAACTTGAAAAGGAAGATATTTACCAACCCCTATAAAATAGATAACTCTGTAAAAAATTGGGAAATACTAATACCGGAATCCTAAACTTGTTCCTACTCCTTGAATCCTCAGTACACCGCCGTTCTCCGGGATGAGATCTGTGCGATATATATAGTAAAGATCGAAGCTGACTTTATCTTTCAAAAAACCGAAACTATTTCCAACGATCATTCGATTCT
>CAZQOW010000011.1:0-23866 GCA_964595045.1 uncultured Pseudomonadota bacterium | reverse complement strand
CTGCTTTTAAAAAACCTTTCTCCCATCTTTTGGGAGTCACGCATATTCACTCTTTTACACTCCCTTTGGTTTTTTTGACTCTCTGGATTGCGTTGGAAGGAACTGCTCTTCAAAACAAATATAAAAAACTGATCATTCTCGGGGGAAGCTTATCTATCCTGATCTATAACGCAGCACCCTATCTAGTTCGATTTGCTTCTCCTCATTATGTTTTTACATTTACAATAGGAGGAGTAGGACTTTTTCTCTTTTTCTTTTTAGGAATCGGAATTATTTTTACTAGTTTATGGAAACCTTCGGAAAATTATTCTAAGTAATTTAATTCATTTGGAATAGTACCCAACATCTCTTTCGCAATCAGTTCAAAATCTTCTTTAGATATTTCTAAAAGCCCAAACCGAAAACCATATCCCCATCTTTTCTTGTCTTTAATAAAAGAAAGTCGATCAATTAAAGGGTGAATCTCCACCTCTTTTGCTTTTAAAAAGCGAATATTTCGTCGATGCGGTACAAATCCTGGAGACATCTCAAACGAATAAACTTCTGAGTCGATCACTTCACCGATTGCTGTAAATTTTTGATACGGCGATTTCTCTTCCAATTTTTCTTTGGGAGAATAGTAGATAACCCAATCTCGTGGCGACATCCGTTTTAGCGGTTGAGCTTTTCCATGACAAAGTTGGCAATACCCACCTTCAACTCCTCGAGCGACATGATCTTTTGAAGCAACACCTATCCAATAACGCATAATTTAAAACCTCTGGTAGTTTTATATGGCAACTGCTTCACCCCAATAATGATAGCTGAGCGGTCGAGGACCTGGAAGATATTGAGCTTCTATCTTTTCGCATTCAAACCGAGCTTCCTTGAGAAGTGCCGGGATATCCCGATTCAAATGACATCCCCCGGCAATTTTTTTCCAAAAACGATTCAACCGATTTTGCCAGCGATAAACCGCTTCATCTGGAGCACGGCCATGTTCACAAAATAAAAGTTTTCCTTTTGGCGCAAGCAAACGATGCATCTCCTTCAAAGCTGCAAGTGGATCTGAAATCGTACAGAGTGAATAAGTCACCACAATCGAATCGAAACTTGCGTCTGCGAAAGGAATTTTTTCTGCCGAAAGCCCGACCAATTCAATAGAAAGTTTTGCACGCTTCATTCGCTTCATCGCCAAAGAATGCATCTGCAAAGCAGGGTCAAGACCAATAATCTTTTTAACTTTGGATGTTTGATAATAGGGAATGTTGAGACCTGTTCCAATTCCGATTTCGAGGATACGTCCTTGAGCAAGTGGAACCAGCTTTTCCCGTTGACGATTGATCGGTTTCATTCCACAGACAAAATCGAGCAGATAAGGAAGAATATGTTTTTCATAACACGAAGGATTCATTTGTTTCTTCTCTTTAGGAAATAATTTTTTTAATCTAAAATTTCATAACGAATTTTCACATTCTCAAACAAAGGTATTGAGTAAAAAACCTTCGCTCGACTCTCTCTTTTGATGAGCAACTCACTGTCGCTCACCCAGAAAATTTCAATTTTCGGTCCACCACCAAATCCGGAGATTGCCAAGCCATGATTGCTATCCGCTGTAAAAATATTTCCAACCTGATTGGGAAGTTTTTTATCGGCCGGCAAAATAGCGACCTGTGAACTAAAACTGGTAGTCGCGCCACAATCCCGCTGGAAGAGAACTGCTTTTAATTTGTTATTGGGTGAATAAACATCACTAAAGATTCTATTTCTACAATCCTCGGGAATATTGAGACAGGATGAAAGTAAAACCAAGAACGGTAAAATAAGCAAAAATATCTGCGAGTTTATATTTTTATTTTTCATATTTTTATTTGAATGTTCGCTTTATTAATCTGACCTATAAATCGATAAAATTGACTTTTATAGCAAAAATTCGCGTGACACAAAAAACTTACAATCTTGATATTTAACGCACAACTTTTCACCACTGACTACGATAACAGAAGAATTAGTGATTCATTATTCCAATCTATTTTTTATAAAGGTTAATATGGCTCCCTCAAAACCAGCTATCACTTCAAAACCATTTTTTGAAGAATGCAGTGTCCTTTACAATCAAAAATTTGAAATAGTCGATAACACTCCTTCCCAAAGAGAATTGGCTACTCCTAATCTGCCCAAGGACCAATATATCGCCGTCTGCATTGACAATTTTGCAGTTGCACAAGAGAGATTGAAAACAAGAGAGCCAAACCTGTCACTCGTATGGGACGTGAAAAATATCAATAATATTGTAAAACATGCGAAGCGTGTCCGCACCGCTCGTTTAGTAATAATTGCGCCCAGTAACAGTAATCCGCAACAACCAAGTAAAGCGGATAGTTTAGCAGCGGGTACAGATCGAAATGGTTTTACCATCTTTTTCGGTATGGCAGCTCCCAAGTTCGAAAAACATCTCGATTATGTGATCGATCATGAAAGAGGGCATTTTGATGATAAACATGACATTTTATATAAACTGTATCCGGACAAATTCGCAAAGTTTGATCGCCTGCAGAAGCAAGCAACAACAGCTAAAGATGAGCTTAAATGGAAAGAAGAAAAGCTCAATCTCTTATGGAAAGCGTTAACCGATAAGATGAGCACTGATCAAAAACAAAAATTTGATGATTATCTTCGTAAAATAGAATTTTCATTTCCTAGTTCTTCGAATCCCGAAAAGCGTCTCCTTGCCATCAATGACATGATTGTTTTTGCAAATGAACTACTCCGATATGGAAAGGAAAAAAACGATCCTCGACTCCGAGATGAAGTCAAAACAACCGGTCTTAGCCCAAAGTTGTTGGGAAGAAAAAGTGTTCTTAAAATCAAAAATGGTTGGGATAAAAATATTGTTTTAGTGATTGCCCTTTTGAAAGAAGCAAAATTATGGGAAGAGTATAAAAAAGATCATTTGGGAGGAGCTGAACCATATCTAAGAGCCGATGAGCCTGATGTAATCGCCTTTGCCCAATTAGGAATCGAAGCGGCAGAAAAATATTTCCCCTCTGCTAAGAAGAGACAATAATCTAATCAAGAATATCTATCTGTTGATGACAAACAGCTTAACTAGACTGCTTTATGGATCATCCTTTCGGTAAAAATTGAAATTAAAAGAGATAAGAAAGAAAAGAGTCGTCTGTTCTAATAAGCAAATTTGTCATTTTACGTTGGAATATTTAAAAGAATTGCACTCCCCCACAAAACAAATCCCGAAATTAGGGGAATCAGAAAATTATCATCGATCTTAAACGGAAGAACTTCAGCGATGGATGCCGCAGATCCACCGATAAAAGAAAATAAAAGAAGCCTTGGAAGAGGAATAAAATTATCTAAAAAAACAGATGTAATTAAGCAACAGACTAAAAAACTTGCGAGAGTTCCAACAAAAGATTTACCTCGTAAAATACCCATAGATTTTTTTCCCCAAAGAGTTCCAAAAAATGAAGCAGCTGGATCTCCTAAAGCAAGATAAAGAATACTTAATATGGCAATCGGTTTTGGAAAAATAAGAATTGAAAGAATACTTGAGGCAACAAAGAAAACGCCAGAATGGATCTTTGTTTTTTCCGAATCTTTCAGAATCCAGTGTAGTTTTTTAGCGGTATTTTGATAAAGTTCGGGGGATCGACGACGAATAATTTCTCCAAAGAGATGAGCGGCTGAATTTGCAAAAAGAAAAAGGAGAACTTGTGTTTTCGTTAAAAAATATTGGTAGCCAAGAGCAACAAATAATCCAAAAGAAATATGCCAAATCTTTCGAGCAGGTTTCACATCTTTTTTAATTTTTAAGTTATTTGAAAATTCTTTTTTCATGATTTCAGTCCAATGAAATTTCTTGAATTATTTTACCGATCCCATCCTCAAATAAATCGGCCATTTAATTATTTTTTCTTCTTCAATATTTCCCCAAGCTGCAAGCAGTTTCTCAAAAACAAGTTCGATTGGATTTTGATTTTTCTGCTGAATATATTTTTGAGTGGAAGACCAGGTTGAGAGATATCCAATCAGCTGATGCAGATTCCAATGAGTCTCCATTTCGAAGGAAGGAGTTTCGATTTTCTAAAAAGGAAAAGGAATGGTTTGATATTTTTCTTCAATGTATTTTCTCTCTTGGGGCCAGAAAAATCCTAAAATATCTTCATAAAGTTGATGAACTATCGGGTCGACGTTTTCGAAAATGAGATGCAATCCATAGCTCCAGATCGCTAAAATTCCCTGAGAAGTAGAAACCCGTTTCACCTCTTCAAAAAACTGATCAAAATGAAACCAGTGAAATGCCTGGGCAACCGTCACCAAATCGATGCTCTGATCAGATAAAGTGGATCGCTCTGCCGACGCAACTCGATATTCGATATTTGGAAATGGCGTCGCATTCTGAATTTGGGCACTGCTGGCATCGGTCGCATAAACTTTCTGAAAATATTTGGAGAGAACAACAGCCGCCTGACCATTACCAGTCGCACAATCCTAAACGCTGTTTTTTATCGGAACTTGGGAACAGATAAAATCAAAAAGCTTTTCGGGATAATGCGGGCGATAAAGTGAGTAATCTTTGGATTGATTGGAAAAATAGTCCTTAAAGTTCATAAGTATTTGATTTAATACTCTTAGATATATAAGGAAGGAAGATGAAACTTATCAATATCAAACCTCCTCAATATGCTTTTGGCTTTTTTCTTATTTTTCTGAGTTTGCATTTTATATTTTCTCGAATCAAAAATTTTATTTATCCTCATCCAATTCTTGGAATTCTAATTTTTTGTTTAGGATTGTCACTCATGCTTTGGGCCTGGAGTTTATTTCAGAAAGTCAAAACAGTGATCTGCCCCACGGATACCCCAAAAATATTTGTGAACGAAGGCCCTTTTCAAATCAGCCGAAATCCGATGTATGTCGGAATCACCTTGATCTTGTTGGGAATCTGGCTTTTATTCGGTGGAATTTTTCTTTTTCTCGCTCCTGTCGCTTTCTTTCTAACGGTCAACTTTATTCATATCCCTTTTGAAGAAAATAATCTTAAAAAGGTTTTTCAAAAAGAATATCTCGACTATAAAAAACAGGTAAGAAGATGGGTTTAATTTTCTTCCAGGAAATATAAAGAATTCTCCTATTCGGAAAATGAAAGATAATTACTCTTCTTTCCATTCTCCCGATTGAGAAAATATTTTTTCTGCCCGTTCTTTAATTTCGTCATGAGTCAAATCTTCGATTCGACTTGCAATTGACCAACGATGACCAAATGGATCTTCAAATAGACCGCTGCGATCCCCATAAAATTGATTTTGAATCGGGCGAATAACTTTCATTCCGGCAGCAATCGCTTTTTCAGAAAATTGATCAGCATTTTCCACATATAAAAGGAGACTTAATGGAGTTCCGCCAATCGATTGCGGACTGTTCGCTCCCATTTGCGGAAATTCATCAGCAAGCATGAAATGGGAATTTCCAATGATCAATTCGGCATGACCAATGCCTCCTTGAGGACTTTTAAGGACAAATGTGAGTTTAGCATCAAAGGCTTTTTTATAAAACTCAATCGCTTTCTCAGCCCCTTTGATAATGAGATAAGGGGTAATTGTATGATAACCTTCTGGAATCGGTTTTACTGGCTTTGACATTATTCTCTCCTTTTCATTTAAAATTTTGATTGCTCAAAGTTCAACTTTAATGATCAATCAGCTTTATAATGGAAACACTCACTCTCTATCAATTTCCTCATTCGCATTATTCTGAAAAAACCAGATGGGCTTTAGATTATAAAAAAATTCCTTATAAAATTACCAATCTGGTTCCGGGACTTCATCTTTTTACCACCAAGAAATTAGCTTCCAAAAGCAGTGTGCCGATCCTTGTTCATAAGGGAAAAGTGATTCAAGATTCCACCACTATTTTCGATTATTTAGATGAAGCATTTCCTGAAAAACTACTGACCCCTTCCGACCCTGCCTTAAAGAAAGAGGCGTTGGAATTGGAAGAATGGCTCGATGATGCCGTAGGAGACAACATTCGCCGGATGATGTATTATCACCTTCTGCCCCATAAAAAACTAACCCTCTCCCTTTTGTTAAGAAACAGTGCGTGGTATGTCCCGACTCTCTATTCTTTGCTTTACCCTCTTTTTGTAAAACTGTTTCAAAAACGATTGAATATCAATCCACAAACAGCTGTTGAATCTGAAAGAAAATTGACAGAGACAATTGAAAAATTGAATCAGAAAATTCAGGGAAGAGAATTTTTGGTTGGGGAATGTTTGACCCGAGCTGATATTACCGCCGCCTCTCTTTTAGCACTTCTCTGTAATCCCTATGAGCATAGCTATCAATGGCCCTCTGACAAATTAATGCCCGAGCCTCTGGCTGCTTATAAAAAATCGCATATTCAAGATCCAATTTGTCAGTGGGTTTTAAAAATGTATCGAGAGTGGAGAGTTTAATTTTTTTAATGTTTTGGAAAGGTAAGGTAAAAAGCATTATCTTGGTTCTTTATTCAACCAGAATCTAAAGTGGAGTCCGAAGAATCGAATATCAAGTTGAAAAAATATTTTCTAATCATTCTAGTTTTACTGTTTGTTCTTCTCTCCCGTTTTATCTTTGTTGATTCCCCACAGATTGATATCTCCAAACCGACTTTTCTCTGCACTTATACAGAGCCTTTACCGAATCCTTCAACCAATTTGAAAATTTCAAAGGGGTTAAATGCCATGCTTTTTCTCAAATTAATCTGGAATATCTCGCGAAAGTGAAGCCGATATTTTATGAGAAATGTCTAATGTGTCATGGAAATGCTGAGAAAATGCCTCTCTACTCCAAGATCCCTCTTATTTCATGGTTAGTCCGAAGGGATATTTGAGAGGGAAAAGAACATCTCGATATCAGTTCCAATTATCCCTTTTATTCTTCGAAGAAAAAAACGGTTGATTTTGAAAAGCAATTCCAACGTCTGAGTCGAACTATTGAAAAAGATGACATGCCCCCACTGGTATTATGAAATCGTGCATTGGGAGTCGGAGTTGACGAGTGAGGAGAAGAAGATTGTCTTGAGTTGGATTCAGGAAAGTCAAAGGAGATTGAAAACAGGAGAGAGATAATGAGCGGCAGATGATTCATCGTTTATGAATTTAAATTTCCTCTCAAATTTTTTATGTTCTGTAGAGTTATTTTCTGTCCTGTAGAAATAATGCTCTTCTTCTAATCATTTTCATCGCTCGTTAATTGAGATAATAGTTCACAACTCATTAACCATAAAAGGAGATTTAACATGAAAAAATTAATGGCTTTAGTTAGCATTCGGTCTTTCCATGGTAGGATCTGTTCAAGCTGTTCACAAAACTGGTAATTCAACCGTAAAAGTGCAGAAGCATAAAGGAAAGAAAAAGAAAGCAGATGAGGTAAGAACTCCAGCTTTAGAAACCAAGTAGTAAAGTGAGTTTTCAAGAAAAAAGCCGTTTGTGTAAACAAACGGCTTTTTTCTTTTATTAAAATTTAGAAAATTAAAAAGAGAACTGTTTCCTGAGTACACACATAGCGTTTATGCCATTATCCTTATCAGCCCTCTGCAGGCTTGATGTAAATGCTCCCATATTTTCATTTCTTAAGATGACATTAGACCTCAAATATTTTTTATCACATGTTATTAATTGTTTTTTATTAAATTTTGATAAGTAATTTCAAATAGATAGGTGTTTGTTTTATTTTTGATTTGTTCTATAATATATGGTCTCGTTTTTGCTTATTTAATTTTAACGAAACTATTGAGGAGTAAACTCCGATAATTAAATGGGTATAAATTATGGATTCAACATTTACAATTAATGGGCATAAAGCATCTCTAGTGGAGACACAGAAAGCTTTTGCTGCAGCAGGATTTGATCCAAAAGCGATTCCAAAAGGGGATTTAACACCCGCTAAAATTGCTCAGGTGATTCATCCTGATGGTAAACCGTTGACGATGGATGATTTGCGTCGCCTTCAAAGTGATTCAAGTGCTCGCCTCCGAAAGCTTCTTCAATCAAAAGGCGTTGATTTATATGCAACTGCTCAAGATTTCGATAAAACCTTAAGTGCTTATATGCAAGATCGGTTTGGTAGCGGTAAAGCTAATACTGATCTCATTCCTGAGAAAATGTGGCAGGATAGAGAGTTTGTATTACGAGCCGTTCATTATTCAGGAAGCACCTTGCAGTTTGCAGATCCAAAGTTGAGAAATGATCCAGAAATAGTTTTAGCTGCTGTGAAATCGGATGGTCTTGCTTTAGAACATGCAGGAGGAAAATTAAAGTCAAATCCTGAAATTGTAAAAGAAGCAATCAAAAATAACTACATGGCTTTAGAATTTGCTAGTCCTGAATTTAAATCAGATCCTAAACTAATTTTATCGATGATTAAAACTGCTGCTGGGGATCCAACTGTTGCCGGAACTAGTTTTCCAAGAGAAATTCTAGAAATGGCAGACCCGAAGGTAAGAAAAGATCCCACTCTAATGCTGGAAGCAGGAAAAATTGATCCAACCGTTTTTGAATTAATCCATGAAGATCTCGGCAAAGATAAAAAGTTTGTTATGGCAATGGTAAATGTTCATGGCCTTGCCTTGCAGTATGCAGATGAAAAATATCAATCAGATCCAGAAATAGTCATGGCAGCAGTCAAACAAAGTGGTGCTGCTTTAGCTTATGCCGATCCTTCTATCCAAAAAAATCATCCAGATATCGTAAAAACAGCAGTCAGGCAAAGTAATGATGCTTTTAATTATATTGACCCCGATCTAAAGAGCGAGCAACGTTTTCTAGTGGAACTAGCTCAAACTAACCATAATATTCTTGATAAGCTTGGGCCCATTCGTAGAGAAAAAGTTTGGAGAGATCTTCAACCGATCTTAAAAGCGCAAGGAATTACTTTTCCAAAAGAAATGATGACGAGTTACGAATCTTTCAAAGAGGGATTAAAACCGATGACTGAATGCCCTGAAAGGTTTAGATCTTTTAAAACAATTTATACTTATTGGAATAATCGACAGAATCTTCAGGGGTATAAAGGAACTCCTCCTTTAGCGTTAGCAATCTATCCCCCTAAAAAAGGAGATCATAATGGCGCTTATGCTGCTTCACCAGTGCTTGATGATCTAGCTGATAGTGGTAAGTTTTACACTCTTTATACGGAAGCAACTACTCAGTCTAAAGATGGAGGTTTGAATAGACAGCAAGTTTTAGCAGCTATTAAAGTAGCAAGTCATGATGGAAAATATCCAATCCATACTCTTATTTTAGGAGGACATGGAGATGGGAAAACTCTTGCTTTGGGAGGAGAAGATCTTGGAGCAAAAAATGATAAATCTCAGGGAACTGGCAAGACAGAAGGAAAAAAGTTTGACGAAGCTTATTATATTGATATTGATGATTTTAAAACAGGTTTAAAGGATATAAGAAAATATTTAGATCCTCAAGGGCAAGTGTGGATTCGATCATGTTATAGTGGAAAAGGTGGAGAAAATGGTGAAAATTTGGAAAATGCTGCAGCCTCTGTATTGCCTGATACGATGAGTTTATATGGTTACCGAAAATCTACAACAACTAATGGGTTAGTAGTAAATAATGATTTATCCATTGAACCTAAAATTAGTCCTCCGATGCCTTATGTAACTCGTGGCAGATTGGCTAAGGAGCAAACTCCAACTCAACAAGTGAGTGGTGTAACAACTCAAAGACGATTAAGTGGAATATAATTTTAAGGAAAGTATATGCCCTTAGAAAAAACGCAATCTCATTCTTCATCTCAAATTAGAATTTTAGGAGAAATATCCACTCCGGTTTGTCAACAGTGGGCACATTTGGTAGAGAGGGAAGGTATTAGCTTAGAGAGTACGGCCCGAGCTCACAAACTTGATTTGAGTGTAATCCTCCAGCTTAATCCCTCTCTAGGTCCGAAAAATAGAGTTTTATCTCCTTTTCATGATCTTATTCTTTTACCGAAACAATTCTCAAAAGTAGATGGAGCGGACGTTTGCGTTAGAGATGGAGAAAGCAATTTGTTAGGCTATGATAATAGAAAGTACATTCCCTCTTTTGTAAAAGAAGTTTTAGAGGAGTGGGGACAAAGTTTTTTGAGTAAATTTGATGAAGCAAGAAGAGATTCTTTTGAGTTAGAGCTCGCTCCCCATGGCCCTAATTATCTTTTATTTAATATAGATGAGGCCCACAGCAAAATAGAAAATGTGCAAAGAAGAAATACCTCTTTTCGTTTTACTATTAAAATAGGCGATGCAGATTTACCGGATGTTGAGAGTAAGCTTCGGGAGTCTTTCGCTTCTCTTCCGTCAGAAAAGAAAGGGTTGATTATAATAAGTGGTATAAAGAAAAACCCTAAACAAAACTCTTATGTTGTAACTTTTACTCTCTCTAAAAATTTCTAATGTTTCTTAATTGAAAAGAGAAACTGTTATCTAAATCGAAAATCTATTTTTATCGAAGAAGTAAGATTATAACAAAAAATGCGCGGGGCGGGAATCGAACCCGCACAGGTTGCCCCACATGCCCCTCAAACATGCGTGTCTACCAATTCCACCACCCGCGCGTTAAAAAATAATTTATTTTGGTTTTGTTTCAGCTGGCACTGTTTCTGGAGCCGGCATTGTTGTCGGTAATGTCATTCCTTTTAAAACGGTGGCATTTGCCTTCTGTTTAGAAAGATTTGCCAAATAAATACTAGTGACTAAAAAAATTACTGCAGCAACGGTTGTCATTTTTGAGAGAAAAGTAGCTGCACCTCTAGGGCCGAAAACAGTCTGGGAAGCACCTCCGAAGGTTGCTCCGATGTCTGCCCCTTTTCCTGCCTGAAGCAAAATCACGATAATCATGAAAATACAAACAATAAAATGAATGGTCAATACCAGTGAACTCATAGGAGTTTCCTTTTTATATTTCCTTCGATACTGCTGGAGCTGTCTCGTTAAACTGAATAATCTTTGAAAACTGATCAGCCTGAATTGAGGCAGATCCGACTAAAACTCCATCAATATGCTGTTCTTTCATTAATCCGGCGATATTTTCAGGTTTTACTGAACCGCCGTAGAGTAATCGCACATTATTAGCGGTTGGTGAATCATAAAGTTTGGTAAGCAAGTTTCGGATAAACGAATGAACTTCTCCCGCCTGTTCAGGGGTTGCCGTATTCCCTGAACCGATTGCCCAAACTGGTTCATACGCGATTACAAAATTATTGAAATCGTGAATCCCAACATCCATCAGTCCTTTTCGAATCTGATGTTCAATCACTTCAAAGGTTTTATTTTCTTTTCTCTGTTTTGCTGTTTCCCCGACACAAAAAATAGGAATCAGATCGACATTCAAAACCGCATGAATCTTTTTGTTGATTATCACATCGGTTTCCTGAAAATGCTCTCTTCTTTCAGAGTGACCTAAAATTACATACTGGCAACCGATATCTTTTAGAAAGAGAGGAGAAATCTCTCCGGTGAAAGCACCTTCTTCTTCCCAGAAACAGTTTTGCGCTGCTAGTTTTAGGGGAGTTTCTTGAACCGCAATCGAAACAGAATAAAGAGAGGTAAAAGGAGGAGCAACAGCGACCTCAACCTCCAACGATTCAGCAAGCAGATTTTTGATCGAAGTGACCAGTTTAATCGAATCGGAAAGGTTGTTGTTCATCTTCCAGTTTCCGACGATTAAAGGTTTTCTTAAGTTTGGTTCCATATTGAGAATCAATTATAGGGATAACTTATTTAGTTCCCCTCAATTTTTTTCAGGGCTAGCGAATCGGATTGCCCCATATTATTTTTGTAATCATCTTTATTAAATTTTCAACGCCTTAAGTCCAGGCAAAATTTTTCCTTCTAAGCAGGCGAGGGTGGCTCCTCCACCGGTAGAAATGTGGCTTATTTTGTCAGCTACATTTGCCTGCACCGCAGCCGAGGCGGAATCTCCTCCACCTATGACCGTTAATGCTTTTGCGTTGGCGACCGCTTTGGCGATTGCCAAGGTTCCTTCATTAAAGGGGGGAGTTTCATAAACTCCCATCGGGCCATTCCATATAATCGTTTTTGCTTCAGCGATTTTTCTTGAAAAACTTTCAATTGTTTTTGGACCGATATCGAGCCCCATCTGATCGTCTGGGATATCCCCTTCAACAATCGCGTTTGGAACTTCCGAGCCAATCTCAGAGGCAATTTTATGATCGATTGGCAAGATCAAGGGGATTCCTTTTAGTTTTGCTCTTTCAATAAATTTTGCTGCTAGATGAAGTTTGCTCTCTTCGACACGAGATTTTCCGACTTTTTTCCCCGCGGCCTTTAAAAAGGTATAAGCCATTGCCCCACCAATGAGCAGCATATCGACTTTGCTTAAGAGATATTCAACTACGCCGAGTTTGTCAGCCACTTTGGCTCCTCCCAAAATGGCAAGAAGCGGGCGTTGCGGTTTTTCAAGTACCTCAGCCAGATAATCGACCTCTTTTTTTACAAGAAAGCCGATTCCTTTTTCATGAAAGTGACTTACCATTCCGACCGTGGAAGCATGAGTCCGATGCAGAGTTCCGAAAGCATCATTAATATAAACTTCTGCGAGTGAGGCAAGTTTTTGCGAAAAAATCGGTTCGTTTTTTTCTTCTTCTGCATGAAATCGGAGGTTTTCGAGCAAGACGATATTTCCTTCGCGCATTTCATGGGTGATTTTTTTTACCGCATCGCCAATGCAATTTTCAGGAAAAATCACATCTTGATCTAAAAGTTGAGAGAGATGCTCTGCAACAGGAAGAAGAGAATATTTTTGATTATAAGTTCCTTCGGGTCGCCCAAGATGAGAGGCTAAGATAATTTTAGCATCTTGCGAAAGCGCATATTTCAAAGTTGGGAGAACCGCTTTAATTCGTGTGTCATCGAGGATACGGTCATTCTTTAAAGTGACGTTGAAGTCGACTCGAATGAAAACCCTTTTTTTGGCAATCGAAAGATCAGAAATCGTTTTGATCATAGCTGTTTCGCAATCAACTCTGTTACTTCTACCATTCTTTGGGAAAAACCGGTTTCGTTGTCATACCAGGAGATCACTTTCACCAAGGTATCGTCGATGACCGAGGTGAGAAGAGAGTCAACCGTCGAAGAGAAAGCATTTCCATTATAATCGCTCGAAACGAGCGGCTCTTCAGTATAAGCAAGAATTCCTTTGAGCGAACCGAGCGAGGCCTCTTTTAAAGCCTGGTTTACCTCTTTGGCTGAGGTTTTCTTTTCGACATCGCAGACAAAATCGACCAGAGAAACATTTGGGGTCGGAACACGGACCGAAAATCCGTCGATCTTGCCATTCAGTTCTGGGATGACGAGCCCAATTGCCTTTGCCGCTCCGGTAGTGGTTGGAATCTGTGAAAGCGCTGCTGCTCTTGCTCTTCGCAAGTCTTTGTGCGGAACATCGAGAATTTTCTGATCATTCGTATAAGAATGAACCGTCGTCATGAAACCCCGTTTGACTTTGAACCGCTCATGAAGAACTTTTACGAGCGGAGCCAAGCAGTTGGTGGTGCAGCTCGCATTTGAAACAATGTGATGTTTTTTCGGATCGTAGGATTTGCAGTTTACTCCGCGAACAATCGTTAGATCGACTTCTTTACCCGGGGCTGAAAGAATTACTTTTTCAACACCGTTTTTCAGATGTTCGCTACATTGCGCTTTGTCGGTAAATCTTCCGCTACATTCCAAAACAATTTTTACGTCATATTCTCCCCAATTAGACTCTGCTGGGCTTTTCCAAGCGGTAATTGGAATTTTTTTGCCATCAATCAGGATAGAGCTTCCATCCGACTTAATCTCATTTTTCAAAGTTCCATGAACTGAATCATATTTGAGAAGATGAGACATCGACTCCGGAGGAGCGATATCATTGATCACCGCAACTTCAATGGATGGATTTTCTTTTAAGATTTGACGGAGAATTGAGCGGCCAATTCGTCCAAAGCCATTGATTCCAATTTTTGTTTTCATGATGGTAACCCTTGAATTAAAAAGGAAAAGGTCGAATATCGAAGAAATGAAGGGCTGTCAACCGACTTCCTCATAATTGTAAGGGCGACCGGTTCGGTCGCCCTGCAGGTTTGAGTAATTATAAACTTTGCGCGTGAGAAATTTTTTAGGGCGACCCAGCAGGTCACCCCTACATTATCTTATTTTCTTTTTTAAGAATTATGTTAATGCGCGGCTCTATGCCAAAAATTTTCATTTCCGATCTCGAAGAAAATATGAATTTTGAGAGTTCTTTCTTAGTTGCTCAAAAATCTCTGCTTACTTCAAAAACGAATCGTCCTTATCTGAGTTTAAAATTAGCCGATTCCTCCGGCGAAATTGAGGCGCGTGTTTGGGATAATGCTGAGGATATTGGCGCACTTTTCGATAAAAAAGATTTTATTCATGTGGTGGGGAGAGCGGTGGTTTATCAGGATAAAATGCAGGTCAGTTTGGTGAAGATCAAAAAACTAAATCCGAATGAAGTTTCCATTTCTGATTTTTTGCCGATGACCAAAAAGAATATTGAAGAAATGGCGAGTCAACTTCTGCAATTAATCCGCACCGAAATTAAAAATGACTGGATTCGAAAATTACTTCTATCAATCTTCGAAGATGCTGAAATTATCTCTCGTTTTAAGAGGGCTCCTGCCGCTAAAACCAATCATCATGCGTGGGTCGGAGGATTACTCGAGCATGTTCTTCATTTATGCGATTTGGCAAGGGATGTTCTGAAACATTATCCGATGGTGAATCCCGATTTAGTCTATACCGGGTTGATGTTACACGACATCGGCAAGATTTATGAAATGTCTTATGAAACCTCTTTTGATTATACCGATGATGGGCAGTTGGTGGGTCATTTAATCCAAGGGGTTGAGATGATTTACGACAAAGTACGATCGATTCCCAATTTTCCTGCCAAACTGAAAACTCATGTGGTTCACCTAGTTCTTGCGCATCATGGGAGATTAGAATTCGGTTCTCCGAAACTCCCGATGACGCTCGAAGCATTGATGGTTCACTATCTGGATGACCTCGACTCTAAAATTCAAGGGGTGCTTGATTTAGCGGCGAGGGAAGATTCTGATTCTCGGTGGACTAGTTTTAATCGGTTATTTGGACGGCCGATGTATAAGAGTAGCTTTCCGGATTTGGATGAGAGTTTATCAAAAGATGGAGAATTAAAATCTTCCACTTCTAATTCTTCGAAAAAGGAATATAAAGATCTCCCGAAGAGATTACTAAAAGAACCTCTCAAAGCAACTCTAGAAGAGCAATTCAATAAATTGATAGATTCTAAGAATTCTTAATTTTTAAACCATTTATCCAAAGGCGAATTTAAAAAAGTGTATTCACTTCCTTTGGCTCCTGTACAAAAAACAATTCCGCTTCTTAAGGCATGGGTGGCATGAGTAAAATATTGCGTGAGTCGATTAAAAACTCCACAGCTGTAAGAATCTTTTGGTTTCGAGCTGGTTTTACATTTTTCGTCTCTTGTGGGGAGTGAGGCAGAGGCCTCGGAGTTTGTGATGGTTCCTCATGCTAATCCTGAGTCGGTATTACAATAACCAGCTTGAGAGCCTTGACCTTCATGGGATTGAATAGATACGAGGCTAACAATCTTTTTTCGGTTAAGAACTTAAAAAAGTTGCTAAGATTTTTGTTGTTTTTGTCATTTTGTTATCCCATCCACCTCTTAATTTTCCCCGCCACTTTTCTTTCTTTCTTCGGTCTGCGATGCGCCGGCCCTTTTTTTTTGGTTCCCTGCCGAAAATCAAAACTTGATTCTTCTTCATGAAAATCCTGATTCATCCTAAGAAGAATCCTTTCGAAATCCGGCGAACTCACTGTCGAACTCCCTGCTTTTTGAGCTGCTTCAACGATTTCCCGATCTGAACTGACGATAATGGCTGCCTCTTTCTTTTGGCGGGCAAGCTCGATGATAGCTTCATCAGCGATTTCTCCCCCTTTAGTATAAATGACTTTGACTACGCCATGCCCTTCTTGAACTCTTTGGGAATTAATGCTTCCGGTTGCATCGAAGACCGCTAAAACTCTTTCACCCGAAAAATTCGCAAACTCTTTTAATCTCGAAATGAAAACCTCTCTTGCTTTTTCATAGGAAATTGCTTCCAGTTCGGCCAAATCTTTTGATTGTCGAATAAAATTGAATCCATCGATGATCCAGAGTGAAGGCATAGAGATTTTATACAGGAATTATTTTGTTTTGAGAAACGAAAGTAGAATCTGATTTGGAGCTTCTTTTTAGGCATTCGATTACTTTTTGGGCAGTTTTTTTCTGAGCAGAACTGTTTTTTTTTTTGTAACTCCTCGAAAGATAAATTCATTTCTATTTTTTATTTTTGGCATTTCAATTGCTTTACCCTTTTTGAACTAGACACTCTCGAAACCTGTATGTTAGGCAGCCCAACAAAAACAGGAAAGGACTTCTCATGAAACAGGTAGTGGCGATTATTAAACCGTTCAAGCTGGATGAGGTCAAAGAAGCACTTCAAGAAGTAGGCATTCAGGGATTAACCGTTTCAGAGGTAAAAGGATTTGGCCGACAGAAAGGGCATACCGAGCTTTATCGTGGTGCCGAATATGTGGTCGATTTTCTTCCTAAGATTAAACTCGAAATTATTATCAAAGATGAAGATTTGCAAAAAGTGATCGAAGCAATTCAAAAAGGTGCAAAGACGGGTCGAATCGGAGATGGAAAAATTTTCGTCATGCCGGTAGAAGAAGTCATTCGTATTCGAACAGGAGAAACCGGAAATCCAGCAATCTAATAAAAATTTATAATACAAATGTAGGGGTGATCCCGATGTGGTCCCCCTCTGGTCGGACAGGCAGATGGGCCTGCCCCTACAGAAAATAGAAATAATAATTTAATAAGGAGTCAAAAATGGCGAAGAGTCCCAAAGAAGTTTTGAATATGGTGAAAGAGCAGAAGGTTGAGTTTATTGACCTAAAATTCATCGATTTTCCTGGAGTGTGGCAACATTTTACCGTTCCAATCTCCGAATTGAGTGAAGCATCATTCGAAGAAGGGTTTGGATTTGACGGTTCTTCCATCCGTGGATGGCAGCCAATTCATCATTCGGATATGTTGATTATTCCAGATCCAACTACCGCTGTGATCGATCCATTCATGCAACATAACACTTTATCAATGATTGTTGATATCGTTGATCCGATTACCAAAGAAGCTTATTCTCGTGATCCTCGAAATATCGCCAAAAAAGCGGAAAAATATTTAAAAACAACCGGAATTGCCGATACCATCTACTTTGGCCCAGAAGCTGAATTTTTTATTTTTGATGATGTTCGATTCGATCAAACCGCAAACTCTGGTTATTACTTTTTAGATTCTGTCGAAGGACGATGGAATTCCGGACGAGAAGAAAAACCAAACTTAGGATATAAACCACGCTTCAAAGAAGGTTATTTCCCAGTTCCTCCAACCGATAGTTTGCATGATATCCGCTCTGAAATGGTTCTCGAGATGCAGAAACTCGGAATCCGGGTTGAAGCGCAACATCACGAAGTAGCCACCGGCGGACAGTGCGAAATCGATATGCGTTTCACCACTCTTACCAAACAGGCTGATCAATTGATGTGGTACAAATACATCATTAAGAACGTTGCCCGCAAACATAACAAAACCGTTACTTTCATGCCGAAACCACTCTTCAACGACAATGGTTCCGGAATGCATTGTCATCAAAGTCTTTGGAATGGCGAAAAACCACTTTTTGCTGGAGACCAATACGGCGGGTTCTCTCAAATGGGGCTTTGGTACATCGGTGGAATTTTAAAGCATGCTCGTGCTCTTTGCGCTTTCACCAATCCAACCACCAACTCTTACAGAAGATTGGTTCCAGGATTTGAAGCTCCCGTGAATCTCGCATACTCCTCCAGAAATAGAAGCGCTGCGGTTCGTATTCCGATGGTTTCTTCTTCTCCAAAAGCGAAACGTTTGGAATATAGAACTCCAGATCCATCCTGTAACGGCTACATCGCATTTGCCGCGATGTTGATGGCAGGTCTTGACGGAATTCAAAACAAGATCGATCCGGGTAAACCTCTGGATAAAGATATCTACGGATTATCTCCCGAAGAATTAAGCGAAATCCCAACCGCTCCAGGTTCTCTTGAAGAAGCATTAGACGCGTTAAAGAAAGATCAAGATTTCTTGAAGCGAGGAGATGTCTTTACACAAGATGCAATCGATATGTGGCTTGAATATAAAACCAATCATGAAGTGAACCCGATCAAATTACGACCGGTTCCTTATGAGTTCGCATTGTATTTTGATATTTAATTGATGTGCAGGGGCCACCCGCCGGGTCGTCCCTGCCTTTCGTATTGAATTGAAAATTAAATTTTGAACTGTTTTTAAAAAGGGTGCTCTTACTAAGCACCCTTTTTTATTGCATCTGCCTAAATAGTAGTCAGCAAATCCTTATTTTAAGCCATTTTCCTGTCAGATAACCCTAAAATTTTCAGAACTTAGCCGGATACCGTTGTTGGTACGGGGTTTGCTATTGTATCTGATTAAGAAAAAGGAGGATATAAACATGGGAGATTCATTCAAGTTAGATGTAAATTTATCCGTCGATGCAGGAGGGGCTTACACCAGACAATCCGTTCCATCTGGAACAACAGATCAACCGCAAAATTTGGGGACATTCGTTGGAGTTGCTTCGCTTGAAGGGGTGCTTTCCTTTCCAACCATTAAAAAAGAATTCGATCTAAAGTTATTTGCGAATTTATTGGGAGGTTACGATACGACCTCGGGAACCACACTCACAAGATCAAGCCCGCTTTCAGGTCCCTTTGATCGTGCTTATTATCTGCTTTCACGTTCAAATATTGTGGGAAATAATTTTGGAATTCGTGAATTATTCCTCGAAGGAAAATCGATAACAACCGGTCTTACTGTACGAGCAGGAATTGCTCCGCAAGAGCTTTTTGTATATCCCTATCACTTTAATTCTGCCAATTGTGCCGTGGGAGATTATCAGTGGACCTGCTCCACTTCGCGGAGTAATCCCCACGATAATACGGTCTGGACGAATCCTTACACCAATTTTTTCGGACCCTTATTTAATATTAAATGGCAACCGACTTTCTTTCCTGATTTGGAAGTAAGTCTTCAAACAGCGACAGATTGGACTCCTCCTGTTAATCCACCTGCAAACTCAGAAGCTTTTAAGCGTTGGATCACAACTCCCCAGATTGCTTTTAATAGAGAATATAAAATTGGAGAACTTCCCTCGCTGACATCCCTCGCCATTTTTTATTCTCATGACAAACCAGCCTCTTCTCAAAATGACAAAGGTGAATTCGTTTCCCCGACAAATGCTTTGGGCTTGTATGCGCTTCAGTCAATCGGAAAGGGGAAAGTAGGTCTAGGGTATGGTTACACTCAAAATACAACTACAAGCGAAGATTTAAGTATTAAGAATCAAGTTCATTCGATCAATGCGGGGCTAAGTTATGCATTAATATCGAATCGTTTAATTCTTCAAGGGAGTTTCGCCTGGATTCAACTTTCAAGTGAAGAGAGAAGTTCTCTTGTTTCAAATTCAACTAGCGGTAATGAATTCACGGTTGATCTCTCCGCTACAGGGGCTCTCTGGAAAGGTCTTTCCGGAACCGTCGGTTGGAATGGGTTTTGGGCAGATCCTTCTCAAGCAATAGTGGGGGGTGTTACATCTCGCCATTCAGCCTATGTTTTTCTGAATTACAATTTAGCACTTACTTTTGGTGGTGGTTAAAAAATGGAGGCAAAACTTATGAAAAACTTTCGATTTACTTTTTTAGTCATATTTCTTCTTAGTGGATTTGTTCTCAGCTCTTGCGGCGACTCTGTGCAGTTAACGGATAACGCAAATCCTTCTGCAAATCCGCCGGGATCAACTCCTCCGGGTGCGATTCCTCCTCCGAAACCGGAGATTGTCTCTTTCAGTGCGACCAAAAATTGCGTACGCCCTGGAGAAAGTTTTGAGATTGATTGGAAAACGAAAAACTCTGAAGAGGTTTCGATTCAGGGAAATAAAGTCGATCCTTCTGGAAAAGCCTCCTGGAGCGTGACAGAAGAGGGGAATCTTAAGTTAACTGCAAAAAATGGAAATGAAACGGTTTCTCAAGAAATTTCTGTTTATTTAAAAGCCTCTTCGATTGGGTATTATCTCTCAAAAGAGCCCTACTCGTTTGCACCGGTTCAAATTCTTGCTTCTTCATTGACTGATTCAAATGTTTTATTGCTCTCGAATGGCCATGTTTTTAGAGGATCGATTCGTCAGATTTTCACGGAGGTTCATCCCAAAGATGGAGTGACGAACTGGACCGCGTTGGCGATTGATCCGCTGAATCCCTTGATCCTTTATGCAGCAACCCCCGGCCGAGTTTACCGTTCGACCGATGGTGGAGCCAGTTGGCCTGGAGTGATTCCTGTCCGTAATTTAGGATCGGATATGGAGATAAAAAGCATTCTTCCTTCTCCCTCTACTGCAGGGATAGTCTATATTGGTTTTGCGGGAGGGGCCTATCGAGTTGATTTGAGAACCAATCCAGGTTCTATGAAACTTCTCTCCGATCTGAATGGTCAAGAGGTTCGTCAAATTGCTGAAATCAAAAACAGTGTCGTTGTTGCGACCGCTTCTACTACTACTAACCTTTATATTTCACACAACTTAGGAGATAACTGGAGCACATTTTCCAATAGTTCAGGAAGTGTCATTAATCTTCTCACAGCTAATGCCGATCATCTCTATGCTGGAGCAAGTTGGGGTGGGTTGTATGAGGTAGAAACTGCGAAGCCATCTTTGAATCTTGTACAAAGTTTATCCAATCCAATTCGGGATATGAGGTTTAATCGATCGGGAGTTTTATATATTGCCGCACAAGATGGGCTTTCCAAATTCGAAAATGGCTCCTGGAAAAAATTGGTGATCGATGAAATCAACTGGATTCTCGATTCTTCTACCAAAGAGGTTTTGACTCCGCAAGGGTTGATGCAGTTGAACCAGAATACGGTTTACAATGATGTCTGTCCGAATCAAAAATAGTTTTTTGTATGGGCGCACGGCCGTGCGCCCATACATTTTAGCAATTTCGTTTATTTAAAAAACTTTCCCTTGATCGAATCAAAAAAATCTTTATTGTGACTTTCCTGTGATTTTCAAAAAAATCATTTCAGAAATTCAGAAAGTCTGCGGGAAAGATTCGGTTTCTCTTCGTCATCGGGATCAGATCGCCTATGCACGAGACTGCTCCACCTCTTCCTTGATTCAGGCGAGAGAAGGGTATTTCCCCCATCTTCCTGACCTCATTGTCTGGCCAAAGAATTATCAAGAAGTTTCCAAGGTTGTAAAAATCGCCAATAAAAATCGAATTTCGATCATTCCCTACGGTGCAGGCTCTGGGGTTTGTGGAGGGGCGACTCCTCTCCAGGCTGGAATTATTCTTGATCTGAAAAAACTCGATCAGATTTTATCCATTGATCCCGAAGCTCTCACTGTTACGGCTCAAACCGGAATTATGGGAGAAATTTTTGAGCAGAAATTGCAGCAAAAGGGATTTACTTTGGGGCATTTTCCTTCTTCCATTTACACCGCAACGCTTGGCGGTTATTTGGCTTGCAGATCCGCCGGACAGCTTTCTACGAAGTATGGAAAAATTGAAGATATGGTTTTATCTTTCACGGTTTGTTTGGCGGATGGGAGAATTATTCGTGTAGGGGAAATCGATTTAAAAGAAATATTTTTGGGAAGTGAGGGAACGTTGGGAGTCATCCTCGAGGCGACTCTCAAAATTCATCCAGTGCCTGAATCTCAAAAATATTTTGGAATAAGTTTTCCGAGTGTGAATCAAGGTTTGACGGTGATTCGTCATTTTATCCAAAGAGGATATAAACCGGCGGTCGTTCGACTCTACAATCCGCTCGATTCGCTTTTTTTCTCGCTTCATGGAAGTTCAGATAAAAAATCTTCTTTAGGGGAATTAACAGAAAAAGTTCCCCAAAGCATAAAAGATATTTTGAAATTGTTTCATTTACATTCCTTTCGTTTTCTTCTCTCGAACAGCAAATGGCTAAATCGCTTGATTTATCTTTCGCTCTCAAAATCGTTACTCATTCTCGGATTTGAAGGGGCTTCCTGGAAAGTAGAATCCGAGTTTTCAGAAGTTCTGAAAATTTGCCATGCCGAAAATGGAAAAGATTTGGGAGAAGCGGCTGGATTGCAATGGTTGAAGCATCGCTATGCAGCCGGTTACAAAATGTCTCCAATGCTTGATCAGGGGTGTTTTGCCGATACCATGGAAGTGGCTACCTCCTGGAGTAATCTCGAAAATCTTTATGACTCCGTGAGAAAGGCGATTGGCAAGCATGCATTGGTGATGGCGCATTTTTCACATGTTTATGAAGATGGAGCCTCCATCTATTTTACTTTTGGGGCATATGCCTCCGGAGAAAAGAAAAGTTTAAAACTTCATCGGCAAATTTGGGATAACGCGCTGAAAGCTTGTATCGAGGCAGGGGGAACGATTAGTCATCATCACGGAATTGGGTATTTAAAGCAGGAAGCGTTCATTCAAGAATCCGGTTTATGGATGAATTGGTTTCAGAAAACGAAAGATTTGTTAGATCCTCAACAGATTTTGAATCCTGGGAAGATGGGGTTGGAGAGTTAAGATTAACGAAGGGTATTGTGGATAAAATAAATTTTCTTGTAGGGGCGAACCTTGTGTTCGCCCTAAAAATGTTGGTAATTATATAAACGTTGGTGATTGCCAAAACATTCAGGGCGAAGACAAGGTTCGCCCCTACAGGAGATTGATTGTAATGATAAATCAACTATGTTCCAAATCGACGAAATATCCCAATTAGTCACAGTAGATGCTGATATGAAAATCTCATCTCTTGAAGAGAAGTTAAATCTTCAAGGATTTACCCTTGGCTATTTTCATCCACCCAAAAATGATTTTTTAGTCGAAGAAGTTTTGTCGAGAAAACTTCCCAATCTTTATTCTCTTTTGTATGGTGAATTAAAAGATTTGGTGGTTGCGATCGGATTACAAAAAAACGAATTAAATTTGCAGACAAAAATTGCCCCAAGACAGGCGACCGGGCCAAGCTGGAAAAATTTTCTTTTGGGATCCGGCAAAAAATTGGGAGTTTTTTATCAGGCGGTTTTTAAAATTTTTCCGCTTCCGATTGAAATAATTTATTCGGCCATCGGTTTTTCAAGTTTAGAAGAATGTTATCGTTTTGAACGAGAGTTGAGAAAAAATGAATTGACTCCGGTTTGTTTTCAACGATTTTTGAGATCGAAATTAAAAAGAAAATTTATGTCTTTGAAAGATTCTTTTTTACTGGTTTTAGAATGGAGAGGTTTTCATCCACTGATCGATTCAATGCTGACTCAATTCGATGTTTGTATCGGAAAAAAGTATTCTCATGAGCGAATCGAAGATTTTAAAGAGAAAAAATATTTTTCGAAAATTTTGCATGAGAGGCTTCCTGAAATAGGATGGGGAGGAGTTCGGACGGGATCTTCTGATCGGGAGTCTTTGAAGTTGAAAAAAGTGTTGGTGGATTTTTTAAAATAATTCCCTCTCCCCTGGACGGGGAGAGGGTGGCCAGAGGCCGAATGAGGGGTGACATTGCATAGCAAACAGGTTTGTTGCAAGTTCCAACGTCACCCCTCACCCCAGCCCTCTCCCCGTCCAGGGGAGAGGGGGGCTGAATAAAACAAATTTATGTCTTCCATCCCAGTCGAAAAATCTGCTGATTATTGCACCTACTGTCCAAAGATGTGCCATTTTTCTTGTC
>CAZQOW010000010.1:0-24596 GCA_964595045.1 uncultured Pseudomonadota bacterium | reverse complement strand
GTTGGATGATAATAAATCTTCTCTTTCAATAAATCGGGAAGATGTTGTTGCTCGACGATTCCCCCTTCATAGTTGTGGGCGTATTGATATCCTTTTCCATAATCTAATTCTTTCATTAACTTTGTTGGTGCGTTTCTCAAGTGCAATGGGGTTGGCAAACTCCCATGTTTTTCTAAATCAGACTTGGCAGACAGATAGGACTGGTAAGACGCGTTGCTTTTGGGTGCGCTCGCTAGATAGGTCGCGGCTTGGGCTAGTGGGATCCACCCTTCAGGCATTCCGACAAAATCGAAAGCTTGCATTGCGGCAATGGCGACCTGAATCGCTTGAGGATCGGCATTGCCAATATCTTCCGAGGCAAAAATTACCATTCTTCTCGCAAGAAAAAGTGGTTCTTCTCCCGCCTCGAGCATTCGGGCGAGCCAGTATATGGCCGCGTCGGGATCCGATCCTCGCATACTTTTGATGAAGGTGGAGATGACGTTATAATGTTCCTCTCCCTTTTTATCATAGGTAAGAGTTTTCTTTTGTAGGGCATCTGAAATCGTTTGAAGAAGGATAGTTTTATTACTTACGAGAGAACTTGCTATTTCCAATGTGGTTAACATCCTTCTTGCATCCCCTTCAGAAGAATGAACCAAAAAATCTTTCGCTTCTGGATCGATGTTTAAATGCAGATTTCCCAATCCTTTTTCCGTATCTTTGAGTGCGCGGTCGACCAAATTTTCCAAATCTTCTTTTTCAAGCGGTTTGAGTGTGAAAACTTTGGTGCGGGAGAGAAGAGGGCCGATGACTTCAAAAGAGGGATTTTCAGTGGTCGCACCGATCAGGGTAATCGTTCCTTTTTCGATATGAGGTAAAAACGCATCTTGCTGCGCTTTGTTGAATCGGTGAATTTCATCGATGAAAAGAATCGTTCTTTTTTGGCTGTATTTTAAATCTTCTTCCGCTTTTGCGATTAGCTCACGAACCTCTTTGATTCCTGAAAGAACGGCAGAGAAAAAATAAAAATTTCTTTTGGTTGCTTGGGCGATCAGGTGGGCAAGGGTTGTTTTTCCGACGCCGGGAGGGCCCCATAAAATAATCGATGGGATTTCATCTTTCTCAATCATTTTGCGCAGAGGGGCATTTTCGCCGAGAAGATGTTGTTGTCCGAGATAGTCCTGCAAGACTTTCGGGCGCATTCGTTCCGCGAGGGGGGAATGCTTTTTCATGAGATCGGTTTTTTGTAGATCAAAAAGATCCATAGGTTAATTTCTTTAAACTATTTACTCTCTTAATTCCCCTATGTTAATTCTATCGGATGTTACAACATCTTTCTGTTAGGAATCTGGCGATTATTGATCAGCTCGATATTGAGTTTCAGAAAGGGCTCAATATTCTCTCAGGAGAAACAGGGGCCGGAAAATCGATTCTCGTTCAGGCTTTAGAGTTGATTTATGGAGAGCGGGCCACCTCTGATCTGATTCGCTCAGGAGAAGAAGAGTGTGAAGTGACTGCTGTTTTTGATCTTGCCAAAACTTCAGAAGTTTCAGGTTTTCTTGCCGAGAGAGGTTATTCTTTGGAAGAAATATTGATCTTGCGTCGAGTTTTTAATCGATCGGGAAGATCGAAAGTTTACCTCAACGATCGGCCAGCAACTGTTGCACTTCTTGTCGATCTGCAGAAATATCTTTTAGAAATTGTTGGGCAACATGCCTCTCAAGAACTTTTAATTGAGGAGATGCCAAGATCTTTTCTCGATTCTTTTGGAAAAGGTGAATTGGTAATTCAAAATTATCAAACTACCTATCAGATTTACTTCCAGCTTTTATCCGACCTTAAAAAACTTGAATCCGAAGCGAATGAATCCAAATCCCGCGAAGATTTTTTTCAGTTTCAATTAAAAGAGATCAGCGAAGCGGAGTTGAAAGTGGGAGAAGAGGAGGAGCTGCTTCAGGAAAAAAAGGTATTAAATCATTTTTCCAAAATTCATGAAGCGGTAACTACGGCTGAATCCGCTCTTTATTCATCCAGCCATTCAGTGATTGAACTGTTGGGAAAAACCGAAATTGCGTTTCAGAAAATCGCCGGCATCGATCCAACTCTCGATGAAAAAGCAGTGTCCATTCGATCTGTTTCATTTGAAATCGAAGAGGTGTCGAGATTTTTTCAAACCTATCTTCAGAAAAATAGTTTTGATCCCGAAAGATTGAATTTGATTGAAAATCGACTCGAAGAAATTTCCCGATTAAAAAAGAAATATGGAGGATCGGTTGAATCGGTTTTAGAAAAACAGATTGAATTGCAAAAACAGGTGACGTTACTCGAAAATTTTGAAGAATCTTTAAAAGATTATCATCAGAAAATAGAAGTGGCAAAAAAAGAGTTGCAAAAAGCGGCAAATTCTCTCACACAGATCCGGAAAAAGAATGCGAAGCGATTGGCATCTGAAATGCAACAAGAGCTTGAGTCTCTTTCAATGAATCAGGCTCGTTTTGAGGTGAGAATCAATCCTCTCAAAGATTTTTCCTTGCACGGTTTTGATCAGATCGATTTTTATATCTCGACCAATAAAGGGGAAGAACCAAAACCTCTGATGCAGATTGCTTCGGGTGGGGAGCTGTCGAGAATTTATCTCGCTTTAAAGTCAGTTTTAAAAAAGAATGCGGTTTCTTCCTATCTTTTTGATGAAGTCGATACTGGAATTGGAGGGGCGGTCGCTGAACAGGTCGGGGCAAAATTAAAAGCTTTAAGTGAAAATTCACAAGTGATCTGTATTACGCATCTTCCGCAAATCGCCGCTTTTGCGGATGCGCATTTTCAGATCCGAAAAATTGAGAAAAAAGAGAGAATGATTACGCAGGTTCGTTTTCTGGAGATCGAAGAGAGAATTCAGGAAATTGCGCGAATGTTTGCTGGAAGTCATATTACAGAAAAAGCGTTATCCCAGGCGAAAGAGATGATTTTATTTCATCAAAAAAAAGAAACTGTCAAGTCCTCCAAGTCTGCATGAAGCCAAAAGACTAGAGGATAATTGTAATCGGTAAAACTTATGATTCATTTTGAAAAAATTGTGAAAGAGTTTAAAACCCGATTGGCTCAATATCAAAATCTCGAGTTTGAGATTTTTTGTTTAAGGGAAGAAAGCTCTGAAATAGAAGTCAAAGAAAGTGAACTTCATATCGATCAATTCTCAAACAATGTCGGAGCTGCGATCCGTCTGATTTGTCAAAAGAAGTTGGGGTTTGCTTATACGACTGATTTTAGTTCGAACGGTATTTCTTCCGCGATTGAGAAGGCATTATCACTTTCTGAATTAACAAATCCGAACAACTATTTGCAGCTTTCTCAAAGTCAAAATAACGAGAGCAACTCTCTCATGAATAACTACGATAAGAATTATAAGGAACTCTCCAAAAAGATATTGATTCAAAGCGCGCTAGAGCTTGAAAGAGCGGCGATTGATTTCGACCCGAAGGTAAAACGGGTGCGAGGGGCTGGTTGTGAAGCTGGGTTTTATGAGGTCTATTTGGTGAATTCGTGGGGAGTAGAAAAGTATCATCAAAAAACTATGAATACTCTTTCCTTAATGGCGGTGGCTGAAAATGAAAATGAAGCCGAAATGGCTCATGAATTTGATTTTTCCTGTTTCTTTGAAAATTTAAACCCAGAAAAAGTCGGAAAAAAAGCGGCGAAGAAGGCGTTGAGTTATCTGGGCGCAAAACCAGGACCCACGATTCAATGTCCGGTTTTGCTCGATGCTTTGACAGCGAGTGAAATTCTAGAAGTTCTCGCCCCCAGTTTTTATGCGGATCATCTTCTCCGCAAACGTTCTCTTTTTTGTCACCAACAAAATAAACAGGTTTTGTCTTCCGAGTTGACTTTAATCGATGATGGCTGGCTTCAAGATGGTGCAGGTTCTTTTCCTTTTGATGGAGAAGGGGTTGCAAAGCAAAGAACTGTGGTGGTGGAACAAGGAGTTTTTAAACAACCGCTCTTTGATCTCGAATATGCGGCTCAGTTCAAGGTGAAGTCGACCGGCTCTTCTGTTCGCGAGGGAATTAAACGTCCCTCTCAAATAAGTCATTCTAATTTTTTCATTGAAAAAGGGGAGCTTTCATTTGAACAGCTTGTTCAGTCGATTCAACGCGGAATTTATATTACAGAATTAATAGGAATTCATACAGCCGATCCGATTTCGGGAGATTTTTCGGTCGGTGCCCAAGGTTTTTTGATTGAGAAAGGGGAAATTACAACCCCGATCAAACAGATCGCGCTCTCTGGAAATCTGAAGGAGGTGATGAATCGGGTCGAGAAGATCGGGAGTGATCTTCGCTTTTGTTTCAAGATTGGTTCTCCTTCCTTGCTGATTTCATCGATGGATTTGGCAGGTGTTTAAAGATTGATAAGTTTTGTTTCATTCCCTATAATTTTTTGAAGATTTGTGAACAAAAGTGAAAGAGAATTAAAAATGATGAAACTTGAATCGTACGGACTTTCAAATGTCGGCAAAAAAAGAGCCCAAAATGAAGATCATTATTTGGTGAACGATGATCTACAGCTCTATGTAGTAGCAGACGGAATGGGGGGGCATTTGGGAGGAGAGTTTGCCTCGAAAATGGCGGTTACGACCATTGAAGAGGTGATTCAGCAGATTTCAAACCCTGAGGCGACGGTCATTCGCGGGATCAACTCTGAAGATACCTCCTATGGAGAACGACTTCGATATGCGATTAAGGTTGCAGGAGAACGAATTTTCGAACAAGCACTTTATGATGAAGCTTTAAAAGGGATGGGAACCACGACTGTAGCGGTCCTGATCCACGATGGGAAAGCATATATTGCCAATGTCGGTGATTCGAGAGGGTATTTTGTCCATCAAAATAAAATTGAGCAGGTAACAGAAGATCATTCTTTGGTCACTGAACAGATTAAGGCAGGGATTTTGTCTTCGGACGATGCTAAAGGGCATCGGTTAAAAAATATTATTACTCGATCGGTTGGTTATCAGCCGGAGGTCGAGAGTGATTTGAAAATTAAAGATCTCCAGAAGGGTGATAAAGTTTTGCTCTGTTCCGACGGGCTTTCGAATTTGGTAGAAGATCACGAAATCAACTCCATGCTTCAGAAGTATTCGATCAAAGAGGCATGTGAGAAATTGATTGATCTGGCGAATGAGCGGGGAGGGGATGACAATATCACGGTTGTTATAGCTCAACTAGTTGAAATTAATTAGGTTTTAACGGTTGACACCTTTAGACATCCTTTGATACTGTTTATCAATACCTTCTATCTACTAATAAACGTTCACTTCGTTTTACCTGAAATTAAAACGAATGGTTTTTAAGCCTCGAAATAAAACAGAGTGCTTTAAGGGGGTCAGTCATGGGTCAATATAACATTTTAGTAATTCCTGAAAATCATTTAGAGTCTAAAAGATTTCATTTGCCGAAACTCGCAGTTCATTTTGCTATTACTGCTCTAGCTCTTTTGATTATTTTTACGACGGTCATGACATGGGGATTTGTCTATTATCGTCAGCTTGCCAAGAAAAATGTCGCTTCTTTATCTAACTCCGATGAAATTTATCGTTCCCAAGTGAATTCCAAGATATCTGCCTTAGAAGAAACCATTAAAAGAACCCAACAATTTACCACTCGTCTCGAATCGATGGTGGGGGTAGAGTCAGGAAAAATGAAAATGGGGGTAGGTCCTCTTTCTGAAAGAGATGATTTCGGGAAATACCTGGAGAAAATTAGCCGTCTTCCCAAACCGACCGATAGTGCGTTCTTTTCCGACTCTTCCGATCTAGCAAAACCTCAAAACTTATACGCTCGCTTAAATCTTAAAATTGATGAACTCTCTGAAAATGCCTTGGCTCTTGAAAGTAAGGTGAATGAAGTCTATGAGCTAAGCCAAGATAAGCTTTCTTATTGGGCTTCCACCCCATCCATTTGGCCAGTTCAAGGGTGGATAACCAGTGATTTTGGATTCCGAAATGCTCCTTTTAGAGGGGCATCTACTTTTCATGAAGGGCTTGATATTGCTGCCCCTTATGGTGCTGCGATTTATGCACCGGCCGATGGACGAATCTCCTTTTCAGGTCGTAAAGGGGGATATGGAAATGCGCTTGTATTAGATCATGGCTATGGAGTGGCAACTCTTTTTGGTCATACCTCCAACATTTTTGTGCAAGAAGGGGAGAAAGTAAGGCGAGGACAGGTGATCGCCGCAGTAGGAAGCACCGGTTCTTCTTCAGGCCCACATCTTCATTATGAAGTTCATGTGGACGGTGTTCCGACCGATCCGATGAAATTTTTAATCAAATAATTTATTTTATGTTTGGCATGAAAAAAGCGGCAAAATTGCCGCTTTTTTTTTATCTTTTTTGGGGACGTGTGAAAGCATATCGCTTACTACAGATTTTGAATCTAGAGCTTTCTTTGACGTTCATGTGGTTGATTAAAAACAAAAACTGAGAAAATCATTTTATCTTTTCAAAAAAAGATTGCGCAGAGTAAGTTAAGTAAGTTACCGGTTCATGGCTTATAGTTTTTTGTTTATGAATTATCCTCCTTTGTAAGGGGGATTTATTGCTCGTCCTTGTTCCATTTAATTTCAACGGGTGATATCCAAAATTATTAAATGGATTACAAACACTTATGCCGTGACTTTAATGTTAAAATAAAGTGGACAGGGTGCTAGGATCTAAGTTGGTCTAGCAAGTTTTGGAATCAATCCCTCCCCACCTCTCTTTTTCAGAGGGAAAAGTCAGAATTTAAATTCATCTTACTCAAAGGAAAAATATGATTTTTGATCTTCTGTTTCGAAAAATTTTTGGAAGTAAAAATGACCGAGAAATAAAAAAAATCCGACCGATCGTTGCTCAAATCAACGAGCTTGAAAAAGAGATTCATCTTTTATCCGATGAAGCGCTTGCTGCGAAAACTAATCATTTTAAAGAGAGAATTCAAAAAGGGGAAACGCTCGATTCACTTCTTCCAGAAGCTTATGCGGTTGTGCGCGAAGCTTCTATTCGAGTTTTGGGAATGCGACATTTCGATGCCCAGTTAATTGGTGGGATTGTTCTACATCAGGGTAAAATTTCTGAAATGAAAACTGGTGAAGGAAAAACCTTGGTTGCGACGCTTCCGGTTTATCTAAATGCTCTTGAAGGGAAAGGGGTTCATGTCATTACCGTTAATGATTATCTTGCAAAACGAGATGCGGAGTGGATGGGAAAGCTTTATCGCTTTTTAGGATTATCTGTTGGAGTTATTGTCCATGGTCTGAATGATGAAGAAAGACAGGCAGCTTATGGTGCCGATGTCACCTATGGAACAAATAACGAATTTGGATTTGATTATCTTCGCGACAACATGAAATTTGATCTCGCCCATTATGTTCAGCGGGATCTTCATTATGCGATTGTTGACGAAGTCGATAGTATTCTCATTGATGAAGCGCGAACACCCTTGATTATTTCCGGTCAGGCAGAAGAATCAACCGATAAGTATTATCGGATCAATCATATTATCCCAAACCTCAAGAAAGAAGCTGATTATACCATTGATGAAAAAAGCAAAACGGTGGTGCTAACCGAGGCAGGGGTTTCGCATGTCGAAAAACTTTTAAATATTGAAAATCTTTTTGATCCTTCCCAAATGGAAACCTTGCATCATGTGAATCAAGGATTAAAAGCTCATACTCTTTTTAAAAGAGATGTTGATTATGTAGTGAAAGATGGCGAAGTGCTCATCGTCGATGAGTTCACAGGTCGGCTCATGCCTGGAAGACGATGGAGTGACGGTCTTCATCAAGCGATTGAGGCGAAAGAGAAAGTCAATGTCGAGAATGAGAATCAAACGCTGGCGACCATTACCTTTCAAAATTACTTTCGAATGTACAAAAAGCTTTCAGGGATGACCGGAACCGCGGATACCGAAGCGGCGGAGTTTGCGAAAATTTATAATCTTGAAGTGATGGTCATTCCGACTCATCGCCCGATGGTTCGCAAAGATGAAGCGGATATGATTTATAAAAATGAGCGCGGAAAGTTCAAGGCGGTGATCAACGAGATTGAAGAGTGTCATAAAAAAGGTCAGCCGGTCCTCGTTGGAACGATCTCCATCGAAAAATCAGAAGTGCTTGCCGGCATGCTCAGCCGTCGTGGAATCAAGCATCATGTACTCAATGCTAAACATCATGAAAAAGAGGCGGAGATTGTGGCACAGGCTGGACGTTACCAGGCGGTTACCATTTCGACGAACATGGCCGGTCGTGGAACCGATATTGTGCTCGGAGGAAATCCTGAGTTTTTAAGCAAAGCAAAAGTAGGAAAAGATGGAAACCGAGAAGAGTTTCAAAAAGCGTTAGAAGAGTTCAAGATCGTTTGTGAAGAAGAAAAGAAAAAAGTGATTGAGGCGGGCGGATTACATATTATCGGAACTGAACGTCACGAATCCCGTCGAATTGATAATCAGCTTCGCGGAAGATCTGGCAGACAGGGAGATCCAGGTTCTTCCCGTTTTTATATTTCTCTCGAAGATGATCTCATGCGTATTTTCGGCTCCGATCGACTCTCCAATATGATGGAGCGGCTCGGAATGGAAGAAGATGAACCGATTTTTCACCCCTGGATTTCCAAAGCGATTGAAAATGCACAGAAGAAAGTGGAATCGCATAACTTTGATCTTAGAAAAAATGTCATCGAATTTGACGATGTGATGAATCAACAACGAACGACCATTTACAAACTTCGTCGGGAAATTTTGGGCGGAGTCGATAGTAAAGAAAAAATTACCGATACGATCGATAAAATTGCCGAAGAGATCGCCTTTGAGTTTGAGCCAGATAAAGGAGAAGAGCTCAATTTAAAAGGTTTAAATGACAAAACTCTGAAAGTTTTTGGATTCAGACTCAATGGAGTCGAGTCCAATCAAGAATATACCGCCGATGAAATCGGAGAAAAAATCTATCATCAAGCAATCGATTTTTATGAACAGAAGGAAAAGAGTGTCGGCCCTGAACTGATTCGTCATATTGAAAAAGTGGTTCTTCTCCAAACGCTCGATACCCTCTGGAAAGATCATCTCTTGAATATGGATCATTTAAGAGAAGGGATTGGTCTTCGCGGTTACGCCCAAAAAGATCCAATCGTCGAATATAAGCGGGAAGGCTACTCGATGTTTGAAGCGATGATCAAAGAGTTCAGTGAGGGGGTCGTTGAAAAAGTTTTTCATGTTCAAGTGGAAGAAAAACAGCCGGTCGAGATTCTCCCTAAAAAAGTCAGCCAGCCGATCATGATGGGAAGAGGGGATATTCAGAATCAAAAAGAGGTTCAGGTGGCCAAAAATGATGCAGAGAAGGTTGGTCGCAATGATCCTTGCCCCTGCGGAAGTGGAAAAAAGTATAAAAAGTGTCACGGAAGTTAGAGCTGTTCAGGTTAAAGATCTTCGTTGAAATATCCATGAGCAGTCCTAGTTCTCAGAAAAAGTGATTGCGTAATTCGAAAGCGAAGATACGTATGAAAAAAACTTTTTTCTATTTACAGTTCCTCTTAATTATTCTCACTTTATTTAATTTAAATTGTGGGGTATCAGACCGAAGCGCAATCCCCAACCCAAATCCAGATCCAACTCCAGCCCCAGCACCACAACCACAACCACAACCTCTCGATCCAGCTTGTAAAAAAACTGCTTTAGATATCCATTGTGTGTTTGATTTTAATTCATCTGATCAGGGGTGGATTACCGATTTTGCCGATTATTACCTTAACCCAAGTACCCCTTTAGAATTGAAGACGGAGTATATACTTTTACCTGTGGATGTCTGTCCCCCTGATCAAGAAATGTGTGAGGCTCGAACGAAATCAATCATGATTTCTGGGTATAATAAAGTCGATGATTTATTCATATATTTGAAAAAGAAAATTACTGGACTTGACCCGCAGAAAAAATATCAGATTACCTTTGAAGTTAGATTTGCTTCTCAAGCCCCTTCCGAAGGAGGAGGTATTGGTGGAAGCCCGGGATTATCTGTATTCCTGAAAGTTGGATCTACATCTATAGAGCCGCTGACTCTTCCTAAAGAAGAATCGGGGTTAACTTATTATCGAATGAATATTGATAAAGGTAATGGACAAGCGGGCGGAGCGGATATGATCACAATCGGCGATATTGCCGTACGGGAAAAACGGGAAAATTTTTGTCCAAAGAATGGAAATATTGAGCAATGCAAATATCGTTTTCTCAATAGAGATAATCTAAATAACCCTTTTCCTGTAAAAACTGATTTGAGTAGTTTGAATCCAATACAGCCAAATGAAAAAGGAGAACTTTGGGTAATTATGGGGACAGATTCAGGTTATGAAGGAAAAACGACCCTTTACTATGATGAGGTTAAAATCCATTTTTTAGATCAGATGAACTAGTTTTTTGAATAAAAGGGTCGATAAAAGGTTCTGTAAAAAAAGTTAAAAGTTAAAAAAATTGTTTAGATTTGTTAGACCTGCCACGGGAGCTGTTTTTCTCACTCAGTACTCTATCCCACTTTTGACAATTCAGCAGTCCAACTATATTTGCTTGAAACATTTTCAGTTTAAAAATTATATCATTCTCGTCGACAGTGGAACTGAAACGTTTAAAGTCTATCGTCCGTCGGCGGGCCCAGCTAATTTGGAAGCTTGAATACTCCATGGCCTGATGATCAAACTGGAATGTCAGGAACTATTACTATCTTAACGAGCGGTAATGATTTCAAGTATTAACAAGAAAGTGGGAAAAATCTATTTCATAGGCATTTATACGACTAGAGGTGGTGAAAACCCCCTCCCCTTTGAGGGGGATTTGCTACAAGAGGATAAGCCGAGATGGAAAAGAATTAAAAAAGCCCACTAAGTTTAATAGTTTTAAATAGACGCATTCTAATTTTCTCCTGTTCGAATAGAAGGAGAAGAAAGTTTTTTTCATCCAGATACCAAATTTAACCTCATCCCTTTAAAAGATTCTTTACTTTTTTCTCTCTTATTGTCCATAAAAGCTTTTTTACTTTACGTGATTTTATTTAAAGAAATCTCTTATATGGTGACCAAACATTTCCACCTTCTATATCACGATAACACTATATAAAGAGGATATCCCCCATACGGGGTTCTTCTAATAGAAGAAAGGGTTTGTCCAAATTTTAAATAAAGTCATATAAGCTAAATAGAGGAGATATCAAGAATGTCGACCCCGATTCAAATTAGCGGTTTCCAATTTGCCGGCGTTTATGCTGGAATTAAAGAAAATCCAAATAAGCTCGATTTGGCGATTATCTATTCCGAAGTCCCCTGTGCGATTGCAGCTGCTTTTACCTCCAATCGATTAAAAGCAGCTCCTGTTCTTCTTGGTTTAAAACAGATCAAATCAGGTAAAGCTCAGGCAATTATCATTAATAGCGGAAATGCGAATGTCGCGACGGGCAAGGCGGGAATGAAAGCGGCTGAAGAGATGGTAAAGATTACAGCAAACGCTTTGAATCTCTCCCCGAATCTAGTTTATGTTTCTTCAACAGGAAAAATCGGAGTTCCATTTCCAATTCATAAAATTTCACCCGGAGTTCAAAAAGCGGTCGCTACACTTTCTCCTGAAAATCTCCCCAAGGCAGCAGAAGCAATTATTACCACCGATCAATTTGTCAAAATTGAAGGATTAAAAGATCGGGTCAAAGGGACTGAATATACTTTAGTCGGTTTTGCCAAAGGGGCAGGAATGATCGAGCCAGCGATGAAGGGTCCCTCCGCAAAACATGCTACGATGCTTGGCTATTTTATGACCGATTTGGCGATCGAGACAAAAACTCTACAATCCATTTTTAATCGAGTGATCGAAGCAACGTTTAACCGAATTAGTGTCGATGGAGATATGTCGACGAATGATACGGCGATGATTTTAGCAAATGGATTGGCTGGCAATGATTCCAAAAAATTATCTAAAAAAGATCTCGAAAATTTTGAGAAAAACCTGACAAAACTTGCTAAGTCTTTAGCCCTAAAGATTGTTGAAGATGGAGAAGGGGCAACTAAAATAGTCGAAATTTTGATCAAGAATGCTAAGAATAGTCAAGAAGCGAAAACAATTGCTTATCGGGTTGCAAGGTCACAGCTAGTGAAAACCTCTTTTTTCGGAGAAGATCCGAATTGGGGAAGATTAATTGCTGCGGTCGGCTATTCAGACGCAACCTTTGACCCCTCTCGTGTCGATATATATTATGATAAAGTGAAAGTTGCTGTTTCCGGGATTTCGACCGGAGCAGAAGCCGAACGCCAAGCTCATGAGATCATGAAAAATAGGGCTTTTAAAGTGACCATAGACCTCAAGCAGGGAAAAGGAGAGTTTGGCGTTTGGGCCAGTGATTTAACCACTGACTATGTGAAATTAAATGCGGAATATCGTACCTAAAAAACGTTATAAGTGATGAGTGATAGGTGGTGGATTGAATATCAATTTACTTATCACTCATCACTAATAACTAATTACCGTGTTAAAAAAACTTAAACTTGGAAATATTAACGATCTCATTAGCAAGTATAGCGATCTTGTTCTCGCGGCGCTTGTGCTGGTTGTTTTGGGGTTGGTTATTATTCCTCTTCCAGCCTGGCTGGTTGATATCCTTTTAACAATCGATATTACGTTGAGTGTTTTGATTATCCTGGTTGCTCTCTATATTACCGATGCACTTAAACTTGCCTCTTTTCCGACAATCCTTCTCATCACGACTCTTTACCGACTTTCTCTAAATATCGCTGCGACCCGTTTAATTCTTTCTGAAGGACATGCCGGAGAGGTTATTCATGCATTTGGTAACTTCGTCGTCGGTGGAAATTATGTCGTCGGTGTCATTCTTTTCATCATTATCACTTTGGTCAACTTTATAGTTATTGCCAAAGGAGCTGAGCGTGTGTCTGAGGTTGGTGCCCGATTTACCTTAGACGCGATGCCTGGAAAACAGATGAGTATCGATGCCGACTTGCGTGCCGGTATCATTAATATGGAACAGGCGATGGAGCGTCGATCGATCCTTCAACGGGAAGCACAAATGTACGGAGCGATGGACGGTGCGATGAAGTTCGTCAAAGGGGATGCGATTGCCGGTATTATCATTACGATCGTCAACTTGATCGGGGGATTTATTATCGGAGTTGTCCAAAGAGGAATGCCTTTTCCTGATGCAATTCAAACCTATAGTTTGTTGACGATCGGAGACGGGTTGGTGGCACAAATTCCGGCACTGATGATTTCCGTTTCTGCCGGTATCGTGGTGACCCGCGTTGCTTCCGAAACCAAAGAGTCGAATCTGGGAAAAGAAATTGTCAGCCAGATGACCGCTTATCCTAAAGCGATTATTATCGCCGGAATTTTGCTTTTCATTCTCGCTTTGATTCCAGGGCTACCTCATGTCCCGTTTTTGATTCTTTCAGCCATTTTGGGAACCATCGCCTACTTCTTGTTGAAAGCCAAAAAAGTCGAAACAAAAGAGATTGCTGAAATGCCGAAAGAGCAGGTGGTTAAAAAGGCGATTGAGAAACATGGGGATGTTCTCCCATTTATCATGCCTGCCCCGATTTCACTTGAAGTGGGTGAAGCGATTATCCCTTGGGTGGATGATACCCAGGATGGTGGAAGATTTATCAATGAGCTGATTCCTCTACTACGACACGGTCTTTACTATGAGCTCGGAGTCAATTTCCCAGGAATTCAGGTTCGCGGTCAAAACGTCGATATGGAGCCGGAGAGCTACATTATTAATATCAGTGAAGTGCCGGTCGCCAAAGGGAAGATTTATCGTGGTTGTATCCTCGTCGGAGAGCCATTAGAACAGTTGTCTTTGTTTAATATTAAAGGGGTTGAAACCATCCATCCGATTGATGGATCGATCGTGACCTGGATCGCGGAAGAACACAAAGAAACTGCCGTTCAGGCTGGTTTTAGAATGTGGGATGTGGCCGAATATCTGATTCTCCATCTATCCTATATCTTAAGAAAACAGGCGCATGAGTTCCTCGGTCTTCAGGAAATTCAGACCTTGCTCAATGAATTAGAAAAATCACACCCAGCCTTGGTGAAAGAGTTGGTACCAAAAGTAATTACGGTTTTACAACTTTCCGAAATTTTTCAACGTCTCGTCCAGGAAGAAATCGCGATCCGAGATTTGAAATCAATTTTTTCGACTTTGGCGCAATGGGCAGAGGTAGAGCGAAATACGTTGATGTTGACAGAACATATTCGCGCTGGGCTTAAACGTTATATCACTCATCGTTATGCCGGCCATTCAAATACTCTTGCGGTTTATCTGCTCGACCCTGAAATTGAAGATATGGTTCGAAATGCGATCCGGAGTACTGAAAAAGGGAATTACCTCGCCTTAGAACCTGAAATGACCCAAGAGATTGTCGAGGCAGTCGGAAAAGAAATTGCCTCGCATCCATTTCCCCCAGGAGCCCGTCCACCGGTTATTTTGACGACTGCCGAGATTCGGCGTTATTTCCGAAAGATTATTGAGCTGGAATTTCCTCAGTTGGCAGTTCTTTCCTACCAAGAGCTTTCCGAGAACTTGCGTATTCAGCCGATTGCAAGGGTTGCGTTGGCGAGACAAGCAGCCTAAATATAAAATTTCGTTTTTTATTTCCTATTTCTGAGTACGATGTTTTCGCGTAGCAGATAGGGCTTAAGTCTTCCCAGTATAAATTCTAAATTAATACCCAGATAGCAGCAACAATGGCGAGAAGAAGAATTAAAACTCCTCCTCCAATCAAAACTTTTTCAAAAAGAGAAAGTCCCTGTTTGCCTGCCTGAAAAAGCTCTAAAGGCCTTTTGGCACTCAATGGAGTTTGAGTTTCAGGGGGTGTTGGTTCTGGTGTTGAGATTGGCTCAAGCGTAGGTTTCACTTCAGGCTCTTCGGCTTTCTGAGCCTCTTCTTCGGCTTGACGTTCTGCTTCTTCCCGTTCAAGTCGTTCTGCCTCTTGCATTTCTTCCTGTTTCTTTTTCTTGATTTCCATCAACTCTGCTTCTTTGAGAGCAGCTTCCTGTTTTTTGCGGGAAATTTCCTGGCCTATCGCCTCGATATTGATGTCTTGAGGATTGCGATAAAGAAGCTTGACGGTTCCGAGCATCACTTTATCACCATCTCTTAAAAGTTTTTCATGAATTTTTTCATTGTTTACAAAACAGCCATTTCGACTATTGAGATCGAGTAGAACGATTCCTCCCCATTTTCTGACCAGTTTCGCATGATTTCTGGAGATGACAGGATCATCAATAGGAAAGACGCTTTTAGGATCCCGGCCGATGTCAACTTCCTGGAGATCCTGAGTAAAAAATATTTTTTTTCCCTGTGCAGTACCGTTCAAAATTTCAAGACTCGGAGCAATATCTTTATTTAATGCACCGAGCACTTTTTTAATCATTTTTACTTCGATAATATCTGTATCAGTATCTTCTTCTACCGCTTCACTGAGCGCTTCTTCTAAGGTTGAAAAATGAATTTCAAAGTCTTCAATTTTGATGACGTCATTCGGTCGGAGTAAATGTTTTTCTATTGGGCGAATTTTTTTTCCATTGAGGATTGTTCCGTTTCCACTTTTTAAATCAATCAGAAAGTAGTCATCCCCTTCTCGGATAATTTCGGCATGTTTTCTGGAAATGCTTTTATCTTGTAATTCAACATCACAAGCTCCAATTCGGCCAATGGTGATGTTGTCTTGGGGAAGATTAAAAATCCGCTCATCGTTTTTTTTAAGATTTTTGACTGTAAGTTGTGGCATGACTGTTTGGTGTTTTTCTTTTTACATTCACCTTGACGGAGCAGTTTCAAGTCTCAAATTTTATGATTTTCGCTTATAAAATCGTCAAAGTGAATATAAAAAGAAAAATATTATGAGTGGATATTTATTTTCCACAACCTCCGATTAAATCTGATGCATTTTTCTTTTCCTGATCAAAGCCAGAAGGGGCTTCGCGAATAAAACGGCAAAGTAGACTTTTTGCTTCGTTCGTATTTCCCATTTCACCTTCTAAAATCCCCAAAGCCAGAAGAGTTCTGATATGGTTAGAATCAATTTTTAACGCTTTTTGAAAAGACTCTTTGGCTTTCTGCTTTTCCCCCAGACGATGATAAGCGTAACCAATGTTATAAGCCGCATCGGCATAGCTCGGACTTAATTGAAGCGTTTGCTGAAATCCGGCGATCGCTTTTCTGTAGAAACCAGCTGCACTTGCTATTGAGCCACTTTTTCTTGCATTGTCCCCTTCTGTAAAATCGACAAGCGCTAGGTTGTAAATGATTAGTGGGTCGTTCGGATCAAGTTCTTTTGCTTTTCTGATTTCTTCTCTCGCCAAGCTCAAATTTTTTTCATTCAGATAATGCGATCCTAAAGCAATATGAGCGCTAGCACTATTAGGCTGAGTCGCCAAAGCCCGGTTGAGCGCTTCTTGCGCTTTGGAGGGATTGTTTTGTTTCTGATATAAATCGGCAAGACCAAACCATGCTTCTGTGCTTTGAGGATTTGTTTCTACCGCTACCTTGAAACGAATCAGGGCATCTTCATATTTTCCCTCAGAAAGGTAAATCTGTCCTAACTCAATCGAGGCAAGATAATGATCAGGATTTGCTTCAGTTGCTTTCTTAAAATTTTTGATTGCTTCAGGTAAATTTCCAAGCTCTTTGTACGAAAGCCCCGAATTGTAATAGGCATCCGCATACTTTTTATCGCTACTATTCGCTTTTTTAAAGCAACTGATCGCTTTATTATAATCTTTTAAAGCGTTATATACGGTTCCAAGACCTGTCCATGCTCCTGCAAATTCTTTGTCTATCTTGGTTGCCTTATTGAAAGCCTCGATGGCTGCGCTATAATCTTTTTTAAACTTATAAGCGATTCCAAGGTTGCTCCAAGCTTCAGCGTATTCAGGAGAGATCTCAACGGCAGTTTTAAACTCGAAGATGGCCTTGTCCATATCGTGCTGCTGATAAAGAAAGGCAACTCCCTGATTGTTATGAAGAACAGCTCTATCTTGGGGACGAACCACATACTTTGCTTCCACAAGATGTGAAAAAGTAGGCATAAAAACAAGAGTGATTACAATGAGATAAAAATAAGAGATGAGGTTTTGTTTTTTCATATTGTAGAATTGAAAAGATGCCAAAAAAAACGTGAGTTGTAAATGTAGAAATCAGAAGAGAGAGCCTAGGGGGCTAATAAAAACAGAAGTTTTTGCTCCTAGATTCCTCTCTGGTCTCTTCTACCTTTTCTCTTTATTTTATTGCGAAATCAACCTTTTATGGTATCTATTTAAATTTACCTGATTGTTTTAATTTTAATTTTTAAAAAATGGGCTCTCTATGCAAGGCAAACGTAAACCTCCTTTCGATGAAGCGACTCTAATCAAAAATCGGAATGAGTTTGATAAAACAAATCGACATCTACTTCGTGATCCTCAAATATATCCCATTTTAGAGATTTTGAGTGGGCCAAAGCAAGGGGTCTGGTTCAGTTTATCCCATCAACAAGAAGTGGCTATTGGAAGAGCTAACGTTAATAAAATCGTTCTTGAAGATAATAGCGTTTCTCGTTCGCATGCAGTTGTCTTTGAAGAAGATGGAAAACATTATGTAAAAGATGCAGGTTCGAGAAATGGTACTGCAGTGAATAACAAAAAAATTCAGGGAAATTATTTATTAAAACATGGCGATTCGATTAAGTTGGGAATTTATGAATTAAAATTCCTCACAGAAACTGAAGAAGATACTCCCATTGAAGAAGAAGAGGTGATTGAAGAAGCTCCCAAAGATTTTGAAGAGAAAACATTGTTAAATCAGGCTGTCGATTTAAGCCCTACTGAAAAACACGCAGAAAAACCTGCTCCAATTCCGCCGGTAGTAAAAGAAGATTTAAAACAGGACGCTCCGATAGCTCCGGTTTTAGAGCCTTCTCCCCATAATAAAAATAATCAAAAAGTGATTTTTGGAATAATTGCTATTTTGGCAATTGTGGTTACGGTTGCTTTTGTTTCCTATAAAATTTTTCATAAAAAACCAATAGTCACCCACAAACAGCTTCCGCCACCAGTAAATCCCAAGGTGATATCTCCCCCTATTCCTACCACTCAACCGAATACCGTTGAGTATAATGATGTGAGTGGAGTTCCTGTTTTTCTAGATGTCGATGCCCAACCACTTCAAGCAAAAATATTTTATCGAGGAAAAGAAATTGGTGTTACTCCATTTAAGATTAATGAGATAGTGCCTGTTGGACAACCTCAAGAGCTTACGGCTGTCTATCATTTTGATGAAATGAATCGAGATTTCAGCGAAAAGAAAAATTTTACTGTTTCAAAACAGGATGATGTCGCGACGGTTCGTTTTGAAGGCTCAGTGGGTTCAGTAAAAGTAAAAAGCCTTCCAAAAGGGGTAGGGATTTATTTGGAAGGAACTTTTATCTCCGATCAGATAAAAAGCCAAACAATTAAATTAAATGATATAGTTTACACAAGACCAATCTATCTTCCGTATGGAAAATATATTTTAGAAATGAAGCAGTCTGATAGGCTTGCAGGTTCTGAAACCGTGGTGGATGTGGTAAAATATCGAAGAGAGTTTATCCTCTCTAAAGAAAATCCTATTTATGAAATTGCCTCGAGTGATCAAGATCTTCTCATGTTTCCAGCGAAAATAAAAAGTGAACCTCCCCAAGCTGAGGTGATTGTGGATGGAAAAAAATATGGTGAAACCCCCTTTGAAGGAAATCTTCCTCTCGGAACACATCAATTGATTGTTCGTAAAGAAGGCTTTTTTGATCATCAGCAACCTTTGGCGATGACCATGAATACCTATTCTTTCATAGAGATTCCCTTAAAAACCTCGGAAGCGGGTCAATACATTAATAAAGGGAAAGATTTGATGCATCAAGGGCAATATCAGCAGGCAATTGAACAGTTTGCTGAATCTTTGAACCATCATCCCGGGGCATTAGAAGTAGGGCAAATCCAAATACTTCTTGGGAGTTGTTATATCAAAACAGGGGCAAACGACATCGCTATAAGTTACTTTGAAAAAGCGAGAGCCCAAGAAAAGTATAAAGGGCAGGCAGACTTAGGAATTGCGGAAGCGAATCTCAACTCAGGAAACAAAGATGTGGCATTGTCTAAGATTGTTGATTTGATGATTAATGAAAAAGATGAAAAGCTCAAATCCGATGCCGAAAATCTGTTTCATAAAATTTCCCCTTTAAAATCAGTTATTTTAGTCAGTTCGGATCCGCCCGGGGCAAAGTTGACATTAAATGGTCGGGAGATTGCTCAAGCGACGCCTGTTTTACTCTCCGATCTTTCGTTGGGTTCTTATCGTATTTCCCTTGAAAAGGACGGATATAAAAGCTTTGAGACCCGAGTTCAGCTGGTTTTATCTTCATTTAAACCAGTTTTAGTGAAGTTAGAGTCGCTTCGATAAGAAAATAAACAAACTATATTGATTATAAAGCTGATTTTTTTTAATATCATACGACATTAACATTTAATGAGTCATGAAGGAGGGTTGCTTGTCTACCGAATCAACGCACAAAGGGGGTAAAAAAGAGGCTCCTACCACCACTTACCCTCGAATAGAAGCTTTATTAGATACTGAGGACTTTGAGCCGGTGAATAAGAGCTTTACAGCTGCTTATGGAGAGTTAGAGAAAATAGCTCGTCAAAAAGCAGGTTTAGGGAAGTCGAAGCTCGCTAAAAAGGCAATGAAAGCGTATCAGCTAGTTATGGATCTTTTAAAAGAGCTATTAAAGCTAAAATATCAAATGATGGAAGCTGCGAAAAAACAGGAATCTGAAAAAAAGTAACTTTTTTTATATAAAAAGCAACTTTTGTAGGTTCGTGGGGCGATAATAAACTTAGAAGCGGAACGAAAATTTTAGAGGAGGATAAAAAATATGCCATCAGAACAAATTAAAAGTGAACAACAGTTACAGCAAATTAACCCTAGAACTTATGCGCTGTCTGGTAATAGACAATCGATGAGTGGTGGGGCTTTTGCTCAAGCTTTTGACTCTTTAACTCAAGTAGCTGGAGCAACGGTTCCAAGATTTACCGGGAACAATGTAGTGAATGCTGCAGTGAGTGCGGCAGGTCAATCTAGAATGGCTATCAGTGGTCCTCCAGCCGGTCCCGGTCTCAATGGCCCAGGCGATGGCTTAAATCCTCCAGGCTTGAATGGCCCGGGTACTGGTGGTAATAATGCCATGGAACAGATGAATATGCAGATTGATAGAATGGCCGCCAGTAATGCCATGTTGATGTCAGCCCAGGTAAGAGTCGGAGAATTGACCACGACTTCAACAGGGGTATCCAGTGTTGTAAAACAGAAATATGAAAATTTGAACAACCTGGCACGAAACGCAAAAGTCAGTTAATTAAATCCATTCAGAAAAATGAAAAGGGTAGCGAACAAATTGCTACCCTTTTTTTTTGCCTTCGGTTATTGTTTTTAGTTCGTAGGTGATTCCTGTTAGAGCTGAAACGATGATGTCTTTTCACCTATTTCAATTTAAAAATAAAGGAGGCTCCCAAAAATGATTGATCTTTCCACTGAAGATTTAAGGCTTATGTTGGAGGCTGGTTACTTATATTTGGCAATGCATCGGAATAAAGAAGCAAAAGAGGTGTTTGAGGGGGTATGTGTTTTGGCTCCAGAAAGTGATGTTCCTTTAGTTGCATTAGGGAATGCCTTTTTTATTGAAAAAAAATATGATGAAGCGATTAAATTGTACCGCAATGCTTTAAAAAAGAATTCTAAAAGTTCTTTTGCTCTGGCGTATTTGGGAGAATCGTTATTTTTTCACAAAAAAAAAGAAGAAGCGATTCAAGCTCTGGAAGAGGCATCGCAAATTGATCCCCATGGAAAATCGGGAGATTTTGCGAGATCTTTACTCAAGTTGATTCGAAAAGGGTTTGATCCTCATTCTTCGAATGAAAAAAGCAAATAGTAAAAATAAAATTTTAAAAGGAAAGTCGAATAGAAATGTTGAATAAGATTTATAAAAACGGTCGGTTTTATGCTTTTTTTATACTTTTTTTGAGTCTTGTTGCTTGTGGACAAATGCCTCTTTACCAAGACTTATCTGAAACAGATGTGAATGAGATTTTGGTGGCACTGCAAGATAGAGGAATAGAAGCCGAAAAGGTAAAAGAAGAAAAGTCTCAAAAAGTTTCGTGGGTTGTATTGGTGAATAAAAAAGATGCGGCCAAGGCGCGTAAAATTCTGGTTGAAAGCAATCTTCCTTATAAAAAACAGCCGTCCTTGAGAGATATTTGTAAAGATAGTGAATTGATTCCCACTCCACAGCAGGAAAAGTGCAAAAAAATGCTCGCTTTGAAAGGGGAGATTATTAACTCCCTGGAACGAATTCCTGGAGTTGTTGATGCTGATATCGTTTTAAATATTCCGGATATTAGTGAATTTGCGGTTGAAAGCCAGCCTGGAAAACGCCCTACTGCTTCTGCCGTTCTCAAAGTTCGAAAAACACCTGAAGGGCTTGAAATCACTGAGTCGAAAATTCAACGGTTTATATCGAATACAGTAGAGAACCTAGATCCTCGAGATGTTTCTGTGGTGATTACCTATATTCAAGCTCCAGAAGAGTCTCGAAAAGAAGGGGGAATTAAAAATAGTATCACAGTGGCGGGCCTTAAAATGGATATAAGTTCTAAGAAGACCTTTAAAACTTATGCCTTAGTTACTTTAATGATTTTGATTGGCATTTCCGCCGCTCTTATTTTTAGCTTATTTCAATTGATAAAGCTTAGGCAGCAAATGAAGATAAGATTTGGATCTACAAAAAATCAACAAGATCCAAGTGTTAAGTTAGTCCAGTCTACGGGGGGTGAAAACAGTGAAAAACCTCAAATACCGGCAGCAGGCCAGACAACTCCAAAATCATAAATTTTACTTTTCTTAACAATTCACGAAACTTTGAGAGTGTATATTACCGATAACTATTATTAGAGGAGAAAGGTAAAATATATGGCTTCCATCGATTCAAAATCAGACTCAAAAGCTTTAGAGCAACAGCAAAATATTAATTCGAGGCAAAGTAACGTATTGAAAGTTGAGTATCGGCAGGTAGTTGGAGGGAATGGTTTGGATAAACCAACCTTTGGTCAACGTTTTAAGCTTGCCTTGGCAAAGGTGGGGAATTTTTTTGGAGGTCTGGCCGGGAAGGTTTTGAGTTTTTTTCCTGGTCTTGGAACGGTTGGTTCAGCGGTTGCTTATGGGGTTCAAAGTCTCTCTCAAAGTGCTATGAACAGCATTTATCAGAAAAGAGGAGCGGAAGCAGCGGCAGATGCACAAGCGGCTTCTTTTAATGCGGCCAACTTTTATACCCCAGGGTTTGGAGGAATTGAGAATAAACCGGGCGAAGATAATATCCAAGTTGCTCCTTTTGCTAGAGGATATGAAAAAGAAATTGCAGGAGTGGTAGAGAATAAAGGTGCGGCTGCTTCCGAGTCTATTCAAGTTGGAATATAGGTTAATAGTCTTTGAAAACATTGATAAAAGAGGGAATCACTCCCCTTTTTTGATTAGATGTGGGGATCGAATCCCCCATTTTAAATCTGCGGATTTAATCTGACTGAATTTTTGAATTTTCTTAAAAAATAGTTCATAAAATTCAGTGAGTTGGTCTTTGAAAAAATAAAATAGAAACTGTGCTTGTGGCATGAACGATGCAGTTGTATTAAGTAGTAATTTTTAAATTTGAGTTCAATTGCCTTTTTGTCTAAAAGGGGGAAATACATGGAGCAAACCACTTCACAGTTTTCAAAAGAAAAAGGTAATAAAAAAAGTATAAATGTGAGCAAAACTGTCAAGTCAGTTTTACCCATTCCGGTAGAAGATAACTCCGGAAGAGATGCCTTGATAGAACAGTATCTCCCTTATGCCACTTCAATCGCCAACAAGGTGATACAAACCTTATCCAGTGATGCGGATGTGGAAGAAATTATTTGTAATGCCAGGTTGGGTTTACTTGAAGCGGCAAAGAGATATGATGCCAAGTACAATGTTGATTTTAAAACCTTTGCTTATTATCGAATTAAAGGGGCTATTTATGATGGCCTTCGAAAAACAGGTTGGATTCCACGTTCTTTATACGCGAAGATCAAGTTTGAGCAAGCGTCGAATGAATATCTTCAGTCGATTTCCGATAAAGCTCTTCGATTGAAGTCTACTCCCGATGAAGAGGTGAGTGAAATTTATGAAACAGTCAATTCGTTGGCATCCATTTATATCATTTCGATTGATGCGACTGAAGAGCCGATCGATATTGAAGATAAAAGAGCCAATGACATTGAAAGGAAAGCAGAATTTCAAAAAGTTAAAGAGTTTATGAGACAGGCGATTGAAGAGTTACCGAATAAAGAGAGAAAGTTGATTAAAATGTATTATTTTCAAAATAAAACTCTCGAAGAAGCGGGAGAAAAATTAAAACTTTCGAAGTCTTGGACATCAAGATTACATGCAAGAGCCTTAGAAATGCTTTTTAAGAAAATTAATCATATGCAATCAAAAACAAACCATTCGAGTGGTTTGCAGTCATAAGAAAGTAAGAAAGGACGTATTTATGGATCAAATTTTACAAAAAGCGAGTCAGGCTGCAGTTGAAAAGAGTTTACCTTCCAGCTCTTCTACACAAGGAGGGGATAATTCTCCTTTTCAAAAGAAGTTGGATTCTGTTCTGGGTCAATCAGACGGATCGAATGATATGGGTTCTCGCTTGCTTGAGTTTATTGACAAGTCCTTTGGAGTTGAAAAAAACGGAGGGGTTAACTCCGTGGATGCCAGCTCCGTCCATGTAGAGGTTTTTGGTAAAGAAGAAGCGGATAAATCCAAAAAAGCTGGTAAGATCGATTTTGGAAGTCAGCAGGTAGAAAAAACCCCTGGTTCAGGTTATATTACCGAGCTTTTAAAGGGGATTAATGAAGATCAGCTTCAGTTTGATAAACTTCAAGAGATGATGACTTCTGGTAAAACTTTTAAACCTCAAGAACTGCTCGCAGTTCAGGTAGGGGTTGGCCATTTAACTGTAGAGCTTGAATTATTAGGAAAAGGGATGGAAGCGGCAACAAGAATTCCAACCCAAGTAGTCAATATGCAAATCGGTTAAGTGGGAAGGTTGTTCTTTGTTTATGATGAAACCCCTCGTTCTAATAGAGATCGAGGTGTTTTTTATTTAAAAAGAAATTATACAATATTACTATAATTGTAGTGCAGGATATCTCAAAATGCTAAAATTAATTGAGCAGTTAGAGCCACGTTTTAAAATAATGATCTATATTGCTTGTCTAGGTGAAAATGAGAATGCATTTGAGTTGTTTCGTTTTGCACCAGAGAGCAACGAAAGATCTTTTGTGGAAGCGACAAGAGAGCTTTTATCTTTGCCAAAGAAAGAAAGAACTCGGCTCATTACGAAAGAGTTAAAAGAGAGTATTCATTTAAACAAAAGTAGCTCTTTGGTAGATATTCATCCAGGTTGGTTTTTTGATTTTTTAAAGGAAGCTGTTAAAGAAGGTCGTTTAAAAGAACAACAA
>CAZQOW010000009.1:22825-24669 GCA_964595045.1 uncultured Pseudomonadota bacterium | reverse complement strand
AGAAACCATTATTATTGGTGATTCGGAGATCGATATTGAATGCGGAAAAGCGGCTGGCATTACCACTTGTGCGATCAGTTATGGTTTTAGGAGTAAATCTGATCTCGAAAAAGCAAAGCCTGATTTTTTGGTGGATCGGTTTGAAGAATTGATAAATTTAAATTTTTTTAAATAGTTTTCGACATTTTTTATTCCTTCTCTTGACTGTTCAGAAATTAGTCTTATTTCTTATTTACGTAATGAAAATCTCCCGGGATTCAATAGATTTTTGTTAAAAAAACTAAAATTTAACTAAGGAGGAATTCTTATGTCTAATCTACAAAATTATAATTCTTTTCAAGATATATGGGGTTTAGGGGATGATATTGGCCGATTTATCTGGGGAACCAAAGCGAGAAAAGAGCAGGAAAAGAGCAGCCAATGGTTGCCAGCGGTTGATATTACTGAAGATAGTGAGGCGATTCGAATTCATGCCGAGCTCCCAGGCTTAAAAAAAGAGGATGTGAAAATCACCTTAAGAGATGGAGTTTTGAGCCTTCAAGGGGAAAGAAAATTCAGTGAAGAAAAGAAAAAAGAAAACTATTATAGACTCGAAAGAAGTTATGGGGTTTTTACCCGCTCTTTTAGTCTTCCAACTACGGTTGATTCTGAGAAGGTTCAGGCATCGATGAAAGATGGGGTTTTAGAGTTGGTGGTTCCGAAAAAACCGGAAGCAAAAGAAAAAGAGATTTCAATCAATGTGAATTAGTTTTATAGGGGCGCACGGTCGTGCGCCCCTATAATTTTGTTTATTTTCTCACCGCTAAAACCGCTGCTGACTCTCCCAGTTCGATCAATTCAATCTGATATCCTAAAGCTTCCATCTGAATAGGTTTTGCAGGCTTTCGTCCGCCAGAAGATGAAAGAAGAATATCTTTTTTGCCTTTATTATTTGAAACTAGAATTCTAATTCCGATCGATCCTTCTCCTTCACAGTTTAATCCGTCTTTACAAAGAGTGTCGATCATCTCAATCGCTTTCAGATTCAGATTCTCTCCATTAATTTTCGCTTTTTGATTTACTTCCAATGTAAAAGTTTGATTCAAATCGACATTCAACTCGGATTTATTTTTTGAGGCTTGGATCGGTTTTACCAGTTTTACAGTTTTCGCAGTAAAGAGACCATTTTTTTGTAAAGAGCCATCCACTGAAACATAGTCTTTTTCTTTGATCGATTTAAATCCTTCATAGCCGGTTCCAGAATCAAAGTTTGTTGTCGGAAAGACCCACACTCTTTGGAGTGGAGGAACATCGACTGAAAAACTATGCCCTTCATAATTCACGCTTCGAACATATCCTTGAATTTCAGCTCCCTGAGCGGTCGAAAAAAAGAATGTCAATAAAATCAAAAAAAGGTTAATTCTTATAAAAGACATATTTATTTCCTTCTTATTTTAGATTAACTTTTTATTTTAAGAATTAAGTCCAAAACAGTTTATCATTGAATAAAAAATGAAGAAAACTCTTCTTTTCATCTTCCTGTTTTTATCTTTTTTTACTTTTACCCGTTATTTTATTGTTCAAGCTCAAACTCCGGAGAGTTCTCCAACCTCTCAACCTGCAAATCCACTTATTGCAGAAGATCTGGCCAATTTAGAAACTTATAAAAAACGACTCGACGAAATTCAAAATGATCAGATAATTCTTCAAAGTAGAATTGTTGAAGGCCAAACAAGTCTTAAAAACGAAACCGCTAAAGCCCAAGCATTTTTGGAGATTGAAGAAATTACTCCGGAAGAATTCAAACCGTATCTCAATCAATGGCGGCTCATGGCCGATTCTTATCGGGATGTTTTGAAAGATAT
>CAZQOW010000009.1:6560-22725 GCA_964595045.1 uncultured Pseudomonadota bacterium | reverse complement strand
AATCGCCAGCTTTTAGAAAAACGATGGGAATCGATTCGATTTACCCGTTTTAAAATGCGTCAACAGCCGAAATTTTCGGAAGAAACTTTTTTTTTAGCGAAACATGAGTTGAAATACAGAATTCAGAATTTTTCCTCATCTCTCGATTTGATTCATGATTATTTTAAAGAAGTTTTTAAAACATTAACTTCTAAAAATTTTCAGGCATTCATCGCGTTATTTTCCATTTTAGGGCTAGGTTTTGTTCTTTTTTGGGTTAGAAAAATTGCTCATAAAATTCCTTTAGAAGGGGAGTTTTCAATTTTAGAAAAGTTTGGAAGAAGGTTTTTAGTCAGTTTTTCTACCAGCATTTTTTTCTTTTTTCCTTTTCTTATTTTAGGAATTATTCTTTTTCTCTTTTCAGATCTTCGTCAGCCGATTGGATGGTTTATTTTTATTTCAGGATGTTTTGCTTATGGTTTTTTTCTGATCGTTCAATCGATTTATCTTTTGCTCAAAAAATATCGATCTTTTCCGCCGCTTTTGACGATTCCTCCCAAAATTGCCAATAAAATGAGTTTTAGATCTTCGCTACTTTTTATTTTTATTTATCTTCATCTTTTCATCGATTTGATGTCTTCCATTTTAGAATATGAATCAGAGGCAAGCCGTCTGATTCAATGGTGTTTAGACATTTTTATTTTTGGTCTTCTTTTCTTTTCTGCACGCGCCAGCTGGATTTCAAGTCTTACCCATTATCCAAATCGTTGGGTGCCGCGTCTTTTAAAAATTGTTTTAAGAGTTTTTATTTTGCTTATTTTAGTTTCAATTATTGTTCTCGATGGAATGGGGTATACCTATCTTTCTGATTACCTAGCGGATGGAAGCTTAAAGTCGCTCGGGATTATTCCACTTCTTTTGTTTTTAAAAAAAGGATTCGATGAGTTGATCAATCATAACTTTTTCGAAAAAGGATTTTCCCGTTTTAAAATAAATTTTGATCTTCTTTCGAAATGGAAAAAAACACTTCATCATTGGGTGAGTCTTGGATTTTCAGTATTATTTATTTTTTGGATTGTGACTATTTGGGATGTTCGACCTGAATTTATCAATCTTGGCCACAGATTTCTAGCTCAAGGTTTCTTAATCGGAAAAATGAATTTAACCATCGGTTTAGGAGTTTCTGTTTTTCTAACCCTCTATTTATCGATGGTGGTTTCCCGATTGATTCGAGCAATCTTAGAAAGAAATTTTTATCAAAAACAACAATGGGATATTGGAATTCAACATGCTTTGAATACCGGAATTCATTATGTAATTGTTCTCGTTGGAATTCTTGTAGCGCTTCGTCTGTTAGGTTTTGATATCCAGAATATTACGGTTCTCGCCGGAGCTCTCGGAGTTGGATTAGGCTTTGGATTGCAAAATCTTGCGAATAATTTTGCAAGTGGAATTGTTTTGCTCATTGAGCGTCCAGTGAAAGTGGGAGATTTGATTCAGCTTGGAAATGTAATCGGTCGAGTCAGACAGATTGGAGCAAGATCGACCGCTCTTGAAACGGGAGAGCGTGCAACCATTCTTATTCCAAACGGTGAGCTGGTTTCTTCTCATGTGACCAACTGGACCTACGGCAACTCAATCGCTGGATTTTCAATTCCAATCAGCGTTGCCTACAATACCGATTTAGAAAATGTAAAAAAGCTTTTAGTAGAAGTTGCCTCCTCCAACTCTTTCATTCTTTCCGATCCTGCTCCGCACGTTGAATTTAAAGGATTTGGCGAATCTTCTATCGATCTTATCCTGAAGGCTTGGGTTAAAGATGTCGAGAGAAAAGGGGAAGTTCAAACCGATCTTTTTTATAAGATCAATGAAACTTTCAAGCAGAACAAGATTGAAATTCCTTATCCGCATCGCGAAGTGATTCTTCATGAAAAAAATTAATTTTAATTAATTTAAGCAACTTTTTGCTGAATAGACCGAATGTTCTCTTATACACTTTTTAAAAGGAGAGAAAAATGGGAAATGGAGAGTTACTTTTTTCAGTAAATCTATGTCAATCAAGTGCCAAAACTACTTTAACTTCTTTAAAAAATTCTTTAAAAAACGATCAATATATAATTCCTACCTGTTCAACTACTGTAAACTCGGCTGTGACAAATGTCACAGCCGAAGCTTATGAGGGGGGAAATATCTGTATTAATGTTATGAGAAGAATCAATGGTACAGGACCAAGCCCTCAAGATTATACTACTACTCAAACTAAAATGTGTGCAAGCGCACGAGGAGAGATTTCGTTACTCTGGTCAGCAGCTTTAAGTTTTCAACGAATTACTGAGGGGCAAACGCAAATAATTTCTGTTCGTACTCAACCAACAAACATTCCCAATACCAATGGATTAAGTTTTTCTCCAGACGCGATAAAAAAGGCTTTTCAGGCAATCATGGCCAAAAAACCAAAGCCCGCGGACTCACTGTAGCGTTTAAAGTTTGCTCAATTCTTCATACAAATAAACCGCCGATTTCATTCCTTTTTCCCAGTCGGCGATTGATAGACTCTCATTTTCTCCATGAGCGTTGCAGATCGGATCTTCAATTCCAATTAGAAGTGCTGGAATGTTTCCAAACGTTTCAACAAAAGGTTTTACAAATGGGATGGAGGCGCCACAGCCGATAAAAACAGCCTCTTTTTCAAATCCTTTTTCTAAGGCTCTAGAAGCTGCGTCAAAAGCGGCTCCTTTCGGATCAACCCGCCAAGGCTCACCCGCCGCTCCTTCAATCACTTTTACCTCAGCTCCAAAAGGGGGATTTTGCGTCAAAAAATGACAAAGTTGCGTTAAACATTTTTTCGGATTTTGACCAGCGACGATTCGAATCGAGACTTTCGCGCGGGCGAACTCGACAATCTGATTACTAGTTTTTTCAACGGAGGGGGCATCGATTCCCAAAATATTGATCGAAGGGTAACACCAGATTTTCTCATATAAGGAAAATTGTCGACTTCCGATCCATTCTAATGAATCGACCGATTGAAGTTCTTTCCGAAATATTTTTTCATCGAGGGGGAGTTTTTCCAAAAGCGTTTTTTCATGGGAGTCGGTTTTTGGAACATCCTCATAAAAATTCGGGATCGCAATTGTTCCATCGGGATTTGTCAGCCGGGATAAAATTTTGTTTAAAACCGTGACTGCATCGACCACGGGCCCACCCCACATTCCACTATGGACCGGATGATCCAACGTTCTAACCTCTATAATCGCATCCACAATTCCTCTCAGCCGATAGGTAATCGAGGGGAGCCCTTCCTCCAAATTTCCTGTATCGGTCAAGACCATGACATCCGATTTCAGCTTGTCTTTATATTGATTTAAGAAAGCTTCCAGATGTTCGCTCCCAGTTTCTTCTTCTCCTTCGACAATGAAACGGATATTGAGTGGAAGTTTTCCCACTGTTTTTAGATATGCCTCGAGTGCATTGAGATGCAGCAAAACTCCTGCTTTATCGTCGACTACTCCGCGACCATAAAGCCGGTTGTCTTCTCTCAAAGTCGGTTCGAAGGGAGGGGTTTTCCAATAATCGGATCTTCCCGGCGGTTGAACATCATGATGACCATATAAAAGAACGGTCGGTTTTTCTGTGTCATGCAACCAATCCCCGTAAATATAGGGGTGGGCTCCAGGAATTCTCAGTATTTCAACATTTTCAAGCCCGACCTCTTTCATTCTTTTTGCAGTCCATTTAGCAGATTGTTCTAAGGTATCAGGATTATATCCCGGAAAACTAACACTGGGAATTTTTGAGAACTGAAAGAGTTCTTTAAGAAAACTATCAAACTGAGTTTCGAGATAGGGAATTGGTAGATTCATAGAAAATTAGTAAAAATAAATTATGAAAATTTAGCAACTTCAAATTTAGATAAGCGAATTATTTATTGAGGGAATGAGTCGATTTAAAAAAGGAATCTATGAAATAATAAACACAATTTCCAAAAAGGGGAGGGGCTTATGCTTGAGGGAGCAAAAGCAATTCAATTTGATGTAGCAGTTTGTTCGTCCGTTGTTTCGGATCCTATTTTAATTGCTTTGAAGAGTGGGGAGCCGAAGGCGTCTTTTATACGCAGTACAAAGGAAGCAAACTTTCAATCTCTTTTAAAAGGGGAAATTCGGGGAAGAACAGCCGAAAATCTAAAACCGGTAGAGGATTCTTCTCATTCGCCGATTCCATTGAATGACGAATGCACCTGGAGAGAGACAAAAAATTGCAGGACAGTGACTACGACCAAAACAACCTACGATTCAGAAGGTAAAGCCCATAGTACGACAGAAACTACTTGTGAATGTACTATTACAAAAACATGTGGAAATGTTGTGATTCATGATTCTTCAAGCACCGACGGTTCCTGTTGATACATACTTTAAGGAAAAAACCGATGCCATTGGATGAAATTATTTCAGCTTGTGCGAAGGGGGTGACAGAATCGATCTTAAAGATTTGTCTCCCTTTTACCTCCTCGGATCTGGAAGTGGCGCAGTTGACTTCCAATATTCATGAAATGAGTGAGCAAAAATGCAGGGACTTTTTTTCAAATAGAATTCCAAATTTTGTTCCCCCTTCTCAACTCACACCACGAACCGCAGAAAGCGTTTCAAAAATTGTGTTTGCAGAAATCATGGATCTTGTGATCAGGGGAGGAAATAAGCTTCGTTGTCAGGAGTTAATGCGTCCGAATGATCTGAAGTTAGCGGATCTCCAAAAAGTGGAATCAAATTTGTTTTCTAAAATGGTAGAATTGTTTTCTTTACCCTTTATCCCCCCCATTTCTCTTTCAAATCCGGAAACTCCATTTTTAGATCAGCTGCTCGTAAATACAATGATCACCTGTCTTGTCGGAGGAGGTATTTGTTATCTTTTTGGACCTACCAAGATTGTGGAAGCTGGAGGCAAAATAACCCGACTTATTCGTTTAAGGATGCAACCGTTAGAACTCTGTGGAAAAATTTTCTCAAACTTTATCAGAATCAGATAAAGTTTTAAGAGAATAAATATTCAAGATCTTCAATACTCAATTTTTTCCCCAAAGAAGAATCGGCTCTTAAAACCCCTTGTGCAAGGCTTTTCTTTCTCTCTTGCAGGGCGAGAATTTTTTCTTCAACGCTATCTTTAGTGATAAGTTTGTAAGAAAAAACATGTTGAAGCTGACCCAATCGATGTGCTCGATCGGTCGCCTGATCTTGTACGGCTGGGTTCCACCAAGGATCATAGTGAATCACGTAGTCAGCACCTGTAAGATTCAACCCGGTTCCTCCAGCTCTTAAACTAATTAAAAATGCTGAAACATTTTTGTTATTTTGAAAGTTACTAATTTTTTCTTCTCGTTTACGGGTTCGTCCATCCAGATATTCATAAATGATATTTTGTTCTTCGAACCATTTGCGAATGATTCCAAGCATTTCGACAAACTGGCTGAAAACAAGAATTCGGTGACCTTCACTCAAAACTTCTAGAATCAGATCTTTGAAATCGTTCATTTTTCCTGATTCAATTTTCTTTTTGTTGAAAGGATGTCCGAGCAGATGCGGATGACAGCAAGCTTGGCGTAAACGTAATAAAGCGGTGAAAATTGAAATCTGGCTTTTCTCGATTCCTTCTTCTTCTACTTGAGAAAAAATTTGGGTTCGACAAGCGGCAAGAATTTCTTGATAAAGTTTTCGTTGATCTTCTTCCATTTCCGAATAGTGGATAATTTCTGTCTTTGGAGGAAGCTCCGTTGCCACTTCATCTTTCAATCGTCTTAAAACGAATGGAAAAATTCTTTTTCTTAAATGTTCGAGTACTTCCCCTTCTTGCTGTAATTCAATCGGTTGTTGATATTTCCTTTGAAAATGAGTGAAGCTTCCCAGAAATCCTGGCATCAAAAAATTAAATATCGACCATAATTCGGAAAGCCTATTCTCAAGAGGAGTTCCAGTGAGTGCCCATCGCTGTCTCGATTTTAATTCTTTCATCAGGATGGCAGTTTTGCTCCGATAATTTTTTATATTTTGAGCCTCATCAAGCGCAACCGTTGCCCATTGGATTTTCGCCAATTGATCAGCATCTCTTCTGAAAATGGCATAACTGGTTATCACCATATCCATTTGATCCATTTCGGAAAAGTTTTTTTGTCTTTGGGAATCAACATGCAATAAAACTTTTAGATTGGGTGTGAATTTTTTCGCTTCGCTTAGCCAGTTAAACACAACAGAGGTTGGAGCGATTACCAGGCTGGGCCCTTTTTCTCCTCGATCTTTTTGACTTTGCAGAAAAGTGAGAAGTTGGAGTGTTTTGCCGAGCCCCATATCATCGGCTAAAATTCCATGAAAGTGATGTTCATGAAGAAAATTAAGCCAGTCAAATCCGTGAAGCTGATAATTTCTTAAAATTGCGCTTAAATGAGAAGGAGCGGGATAATTCGGAATTTTTTCAGCCGTTTTTAACGATTGAATCGCACTGTACAGACTTTCATGCTGACTCCAATCGACTTTGATCAAGCTGTCGAGATATGGCGCATGAAACTGCGAAAGTTTTATTTTTCCCTCTTCGTCAAATTCGGTTTCAAATTCTGCCAGCCGTTTTTCAAAATCAAGAATCTGATCTTGATTTATTTTTGCGAAACCTTTTCCAGGCACTGCCAGATAACGTTTTCCCGACTGAATCAAATTTCGAATAATTTCAAAAGGAATCTTGATCTTCTCGACCTCGAAATCAAGATTCACCGAAAACCAGTCCATTCCGACCGAAGAAATATTTCCTTTCAGCTCGCTTTTTCCCAGATTTGAAAAAACCTTGAAATGTTTTAGATGATCATCCCCTTGCAAATTCCCTTGTTTTTTTAATTGGGGGAGCTCTTCCGAAATGAAGTCGAGAGCCGATTCTCCACCGGTTTCGAATTGATTAGACGCAACTCTTCTAAAACCTTGCGCATAAAATTGGTCGAGGGTCAATTTTTCGAAGACAAGATCACGCTGAATCAAAATATTTTTTCCATCCTCTTTTAATTCAACCAATAGATCAGATTCTCCCTGGCTGGGAGCGACTTTTTGACCGCGATAAATGAAATGAATATTAAGAATCAGTTTGTCTTTGATGTCGTCTTCTGAAATCGAATAGCTGACCTCCGGTGTTGATTTAAAAATCTGTGGGACATAAAAATTTTCTGGAGTAATCAGTTCAGCCTTTTTTGACAAGGTAGGTAAAATATTTTCGATAAAATCAGCAGCTTCATGACCGGTGAGGGTTAAAACTCCTTCGGAGTTGAAGTCATTCAGTAAAGAAGTTACCGCAGTACTCTTGATGGGATAGAAAACATTTTCATGAAATAGCCAGGGGCGATTTCCTTGAAATAAAAATCCTTCGGAGAGTGAAAAATGTTTTTTCGTTTCTTCATTTTCAAAACTTGCCTGTAAAACAATCTGATTGGAGGTTTCTTTCAGCAGGTGAACCAGTGGATTCAATGGAATTGCTGAAAACCGAATCGGATCAAACGATTCAAAAGCATCAACTTTCGAAAACTTTGAAAGTCTCGCCAAAAAGAAGGCAATCTGTTTTTTGGGAATCACAAAAGCTTCTTCTGCGGTATCAAATTTAGCAAAACGGAGAATTTGCTGGATAAAACTCCGATGGACAGAGTCAAGCTCATGCACAGCAGGAGATGCTTGGGTAAGGTTCATCAGATTGATGCCGAATTTTTCAAAACGGTTAATCAATTTATCTTTGAAAACTACCCGAACAAAAAGCCCATCTTGTCTTGGATGAAAAGCTATTTTATAGGAGAATTTAACTCCATCCGCTTCTTCGGTGTCAGAGCCTGTTTGAAAGTGATCTTCTTTTTTGTGAGATAAAACCATAGCGACTTGGCAGAATAGCGAAACAGAAGAATCTTGGCTAGAGGGAATTTACTGAGAATGCAAAAGAAAGTCATTTTTTAACCACTTTAAACCGATTTAAGTTGTTTTAGCTCCTCTTTCTTACTGATCGGGACGGTGAATTCTCTTTTTAAGAGTTGAAAGTCCAAAGAGAGTCAGGAGGCAAACAAGCGAGGTAAAAGTCCCCTGAGACGGAATCACTTGCGAAAAAAAGATCCCCAGGAGCGAAAAAACAATTTTAATCAGATCTGAAAACCATTTTTTCATGTGAATTCCTTTCTAAAGCCTCATTCTCCAGAGCAGCAAAAAAGTTGCCAGATTTTACTCTGAGCAAAAGTAGACTTTTCCCCGCAAAGCTTATAAAAATAGGCAAAAAAAGAGACCGGAAATGTCAAAAAATAGTAATGGAGAGGGTAAAAAAAAATTGCAAAAAAAATCAATGAAAGTTAAGCCAGCATGAAACTTTTAAATGAAAGGGTGAATTTATGGTTTTGTTAAATTCGGAATCGATCGAGCTCGGCACGAAAGCGATTGATTTTAATCTCGTCAACGCCATCGATAATCAAAGATATTCTCTAGCCAGTTTCGCCGATAAAAAAATTTTGGTAATCCTATTTATCTGCGTTCATTGTCCATACGTCCAGGCGATTGAAGATCGCCTCACTCAGTTAAGAAAAGATTTTGAAAGTAAATCAGTTCAACTAATCGGAATCTGCGCCAATGATCCAACTGATTATCCAGAAGATTCCCCTGAAAATCTCAAAAAACATGCGTTAGCGAAGGGATACGGGTTTCCTTACCTTGTCGATGACACCCAAGAGGTCGCCAAAGCTTACGACGCCGTTTGTACCCCCGATATTTATGTTTACGATCAAGATCGAAAACTTGCCTATCATGGAAGAATCGATGACAACTGGAAAGATGCCTCCAAAGTGAAAAAACAGGATTTGAGAGAGGCGATTTTGGCAATATTAGAAGGGCAAGCTCCGGCTGAACCGCAGTTTACTTCAATGGGATGTTCAATTAAGTGGAAGAAAGATTAAATAGTTTAGAAAGTTTACAAATGAATGCTTAAAAGCTGGTCGAAAGATAAAAATAGATACAGTGAAGGGAGTGATAGTCCCGATTGATTCGACCAAACCGGCTCCCTTAATTGCAATTGAAAAAAGATCTTTTTATAAGCGATCTCAACTCCTGTGTAAATCTCAGGTAAAAGAGTTCCATTTTTCGGATCCCCTACTAAAAGTGAATCATCCATCAAAAGCAAAGCACCGGCATGCAATCGAACAGGCCAGTTTAAAAATTTTAAGCCTAAATCTGTATGAGGCCCCATCCATAAAGCGGGAGATTGTTTGCGCCAATCATAAAAATGAAGATACGCACTAAATCCTAGCTGGACATCTACTCCAATCGATTCTCCTCTCCAAAGTCCGATTTTTAATGAATGAGTCAATTGAGTGCCAATTCCTGCACGAGTATCCATCGATAATCCTCCTAGAGTGGAGGTATGAAGAGAATGACGATAAAGTTGATTTTTATCGATGAGTGGAGCTACGATCGCAGAATCTTGAAGAGCATCGAGAAGTACTTTTACCTCTTCTCCGCTCACTTTTTGACCAGCCAGAAAAGAATGATCCGCATTTTTTACAATGAATACCCCTTGTCTCCCCCGCCATTTTCTTAAATTATAAAGCGGAAAGAGATGATCTTTTTCTGGAAAGACAACCCGAAGATTTTTATCTTTTTCCAGCTCTCCCAAGATCGGCAAGGAATCGATATTTTTAACCAATGAAGCACTGCTCCATGCATTGGCTGCAAACGCCTCTAGCGCTGCTCGACTTTCTCTCCAACTATCTTGAAAATTGGGAGAACAAGACCAGCAAGGATGTATCCCCATCGCTTCTTCCTGTTCGGCAGGGGCAGGAGCAACAAGAACAAATTTTCCAACAGTTCTTCTCATTCTTTGTGAATAAGATTCTCTCTCAGAATAAATTTTTCTTAAAATCAAAGTCCCTAAACTGTGCCCCATTAAATCAAATCTTTGTCCTTCCGGAATTTCTTGTTGAATCACTTGGGAAGTGGCCTCTAATAAATTAGTCAGGTTCACTTTCTGATCTCCTGAAAGTCGACTCCCTCCAAGGCTGGGTAAATCGATCGAAATAATTTTACGGTGATCCTGTTTAGAAAGTTCGGAAAGTGTCGAAAGATAAAGGGCAGATTTGTGGTCGACACCACCCAGAAAAATCAGGGGCGGTTTTTCCGGATCGATTGAAGAAGGAGTTAAAGTAATATAGGCGATTTGTCCATCTTCTCTGAAGGGAATTGTGTGAAATGCGAGCTCGACATTTTTTAACTCTTCAGGAGGGTAATCGAGTGCTTTTCGGAGAAGTGGCATCGAATCTTGAGGATTTTTTAAATTTTCTTTTGGATGAGTTAAAAGATAAAAAAGATCTTCTTGCCCCAAAGATTCTTTGTGAATGAGTTGCGCAATTCTTTGAATAGAATTAAAAGGATTTGGAATATAGCCACAAACGTTCTCCTCATTAAATTTTTTAAGTTTGTTATTTATTCCTTTCAAAATAAGAGGAGGATTTTCTGAGACGAGTCGAGAAGCCAAACAGATCTCTTCTGGTGTAAAGAGAGAATTCGCTAGAATTTCACTCATGATCTAAATATCGGATATTTTTTCTCGAAGTTGCGAAAAATAAATGATGCGCTATTCCAACTTTATGACGCGATTCTAAAAAGTTATGACGCAGTTTTTAAAAACGAGCGCAGATCGTTTGATAATGAAGAATGGCATTCTATCCAATTATTTTTGATAGGATCTTTGAATTTTAATTTCGCAGCATGAAGAAAAATTCGGTCAAAATTTTTGAAGCTGACTTTTTCTCCTCCATATAATTCATCCCCCACGATGGGAAATCCTATATAAGCAAGGTGGGTACGAATCTGATGCCGAACTCCAGTTAAAATTCTCACTTTGAGTAGAGTGAAGTTTTGAAAGCTTTTCTCGACCGAAAATAAAGTGATGGCGACCTGTTTTTTTATATTAGAGAATTGTTTTTCAACCACCCGCATTTTCTTTTTGTTCTTTGGATGATGAATGATCGGTAAATCGATCTTTCCAGTGAGCGGCAGTTTTTTTTCATCTACTTTTCCAACGACCAATGCCCAATATTCTTTTTCAACTTTTCTTTTTTTAAATTCTTCCCGAAAAAATTGGTAAGCTTTTTGGGTTCTCGCAATAAGCAAAAGTCCGGAGGTTTCGTTATCTAGCCGATGAGCGAGCCCACCTTCCAGTGGAGAGTTTCCGATCGAGGCTATTTCTGGAAACTGTGCTAAAACTCCTTGAATCAAAGTTCCTTTCTCATCCGCAGATAATGGATGAACCGCGATTCCTGGCGGTTTTTCCACTACCAAAAAATTAGAATCCTCTAAAATAATTTTGATTTTCAATTTCGGATCAGCCTGAAGTGATTCATTCCATTCTGTAAGAAAAGAGAGAATTTCTCCCCCTTTGAGAAAACCCCCTTTTTTGAGCTGTTGATGATTGAGTTGAACCAATTTTTGAAGATTTTTTTTCCAGAAACTTCTCGATGTCTTTGGAAAATAATTGACGAGAAATGCGTCGAGTCGAATCGGCTTTGATTGGGGAGGAACAACCAATTCCCTGGGAAATTTCATGAAAATTTATTACTGTTTTTACCGATTTTACGAAAGGTTAAAATATGCTTTTAGATATTCTCAGCGTTCAATTGTAAAAAGGGTAACCCATAGGGTTACCCCTAAAATAGTTCTTTATTCCTCGGAAGGGACAGCGGCATTCGTTGAAGTTCGTGTATTGCTCTGTTGATATCCACGACTTGGTTGAGAAAGTCTTTTATCCATTTTATTCAATAAACTTCTTGCGTCGGCTCGATCTCTTTTAATTTCGAATGAATTTGCTGCACTGATAGGTGTTGAGAGAACGGCGTCGATTTCTTTTTTTGCTGGCTCATATTCATAATCCTTCAAGTAAAGCTCTGCAAGAGCAACACGGGCTTTGGTACTGTTAGGATCAATCGCGATCGCTTTTTGCAAATGTTCTTTTGCCAAATTTGTATTTCCTCCCATCAGGGAAGGGACACCCATATACCATCTTCCCAAAGCTAGATGCGCATCGCCATTTGAATAGCTAGGTTCGATCTGAATTACCTTTTCCATTTCTTCTTTGATAATATCTTTGCTTTTTAAACCGACTAAAATTCCGCTTACTTCTGCTTTTAAGCCAGTTAAGATTCCGTAATAAAAATGTCCACCCGCTTTATTAGGCTGTAACGCGATTGCCTGTTTTGACCATTCAATCCCGGAGCTGAGATAGTTTTTTTTCTCACTTTTATCCGGAGTCAAATTAGCTAAATAATAAACATCATCGGCGCCTTGAATCCGCAATTCGTAGTCTTGCGGATTGTTAGGAATCAGCCGGCTATAAATTTCGAACGCCGATTTTAATGCGTTGGCATCTTCCTTGTTTGTAAGCAGTTTTTTAAGTTCGATTTGATCAGAGTTTGCAGAGTGATTTTCTATTGCGGAAACCGGAAATGAGAAAAGATGAGTGACAGTTACAAAGACAAAAAAAAGGAAAACAATTCCTTTATTCCCCCCTCGAAACATATTTTACCCCCCAATTCGTTTTTTCCCACTTCCTCGACAGTGTGGGCATTTTTCGGTGAGGTTGAAAGTTTTGAAGATTATCTTCGTAAACTGTTCATGTTCATAACCATGCTCAGGATACTTGAAATGCGCCAGTTCATGCGCCAGAGTATCTAACATTCTCGATTTTGGAAGTTTGATAATCTTTTTTACCTTCAATTCACCTTTTTTATTTAAATATGTTACCTGCGTATGGGTGGCGATGACAATGACCTTTTTTGCGAAATAAACATTCCCCAATACTCTCATGATCTTACTTCGCGTTGGTTTGAAGGGGCGAACCTGTTTGGGTAACATGAGCGAAGGCATTTTTACTTTTGCTTTTTTTAAATAAGGATAAATCCAGGCAAGTTGTGGAGAAACTTTTGAGCGAACGGTTACTAGTTCTCTCGATCGTTTTTGACGATTGGTTTTAATTTTTTTCGATGATCGAACGCATTTGGATTGAGTCATAAAATTCTTTTAACCTCGACTACTGATAAACGGATAAGAGCCTTTCAAAAGCCTTAGCACCCTGTTTCATTTTCTATCAATACCGATTTAAAGAATTTATGATAAATAAGGAATATTTATTTTATGTATTAATTTCAATAGGTTACAAAAATACTACTTTGGAAGGATTTAAAATATTTTAAAAGGAAATAGGCGCGATCGGATTTGAACCGATGACCCCTGCCATGTGAAGGCAGTGCTCTAACCAGCTGAGCTACGCGCCTGAAATTATAGATTGTTTAACTAGCATCTCTTAAAAAGGTCAAGAAATTATCCAAAAACTGAGAAGAATGGTGTGTTTTGTCTCCATTATTTTGTTTAAAGTTCATTGTTAACTCCTACAACCTCCTGAAATAATACAAAAATTTCAAATATCATCTTTTGGTATCTAAGTTGCTTATTAAAGTAAAGTGGAGGAAAGCAACGTATGGACGGTTTAGGTAAAATATGGACTAAAGTGACGAACTTTTTAGATTCTCGAGAAGATCCTCGCGGAAGACTTCTAAAAGTTGCCGATAGAGTTGTCACTTCAAATCCAGATTATTATTCTAAAGATCGTTTCAAATTTAAATTTGATCCGAACTCTCAAAACAATGGTGCGCAAGCCCATAAAGAAAAGGATCAATGTGAAGTGACTGTTGGAGCTGGGTTATTTCAAAAAGGTTCACCCGGAGCTGTTAAAAATAATGATGAATTGGCACTGGTGATCGCGCATGAGTTTGATCATTGTGTTAATAACGATCAAGATGCTGTTACACAAAAAGCCAAAGAGCTTGGCGTGAGTGAAGATTCGAACAATCCACAATTATTGGCATTTAAAAGATCTTTGGAAATGCGAGCGGATAGAAATGCATTACAAAGAATTTCCCAAGCAAAATTCAATCCAGGAAAAGCGGTAGAAGTAGTTGAAAGAGAAATTCCAGGTCAGCAACAGGAGATTGCTAACACTGGTCAAACGGCATCATTTATAGAAGGTAGACTCGACCATCCGCTTGCATCAACACGAGCAACCGCTTTAAAGAGTGAGCTTCCTCAAATTCGAGATCTTTCTCATCAAAGAGGAGTTGGTTTAAAAGATATTTAATGATTCTTTCAATGCTCCCAAGCATGCTTGATGCAATATTCCGTCGGCTTCCCACACTTTTCACAATTACAAACCCGAAATTCTGCTGTTTTGTCTGCATCCGTAATTCCACAGATTGGGCAACGTCGCTCACCGATCTCGCTTTCTTTGACTGATTGTTTAAACTGGTGAAATTTTTTGGCATGGCCAGCGCGAAAAAAACCTTGGCGAACCATTCGAATGAGGGTGGAGGTGAAGAATAAAAAATAATTTCCAACTGCTAAAATTGGGATGATTTTATAGGCGAGTGGAAGAACTCCTACCATATAAAGCAGAGTGGCTCCGCTTAAGAGGGCGAGCCATTTTACTTTGACTGGTAAAATGAAAAAAATCATCAGTTCATAATTCGGCCAGAGCGTTGCGAAGGCGAAGAAGAGAGACATCAACAGGTAGCTGTTTGTCACCGGGATATTTAAAATAAAAGCGAAAAGGGTAGTTCCTAAAATGCCAGTGAACCAGTAAATCTGATATTTGAAAGCGCCCCAATGACTCTCTAGCGCAGTCCCCATGAGATAAAGCCAATAGAGTGAAAATAAAATCCAGATCGGGCTATTCGAAAGAGGGATGAAAAGCCAGGTGAGGAGTCGCCAAACTTCTCCCTGTTTTACCAGATGACTATCGAGGGTGAGCGAGTTTGCAAACCCAGGTTGCATGATATTTAAAACAAAGGTGATCGCCTGCGCGCCGACTAAATAATAAGTGAAGTTTGCGAGCGCATATCTTCCGAAACGATATTCGAGTTTGTTTAGGAGTTTTTCCATTCAGCTTCATCAGCAAGAACAGTGATTTGATCTTCTTTGACTTCGACAACTCCATTTGAGATCGAGAGCTGTTTTTGTTCGGAAGAGTTGTGATAGGTAAGAGTTCCAACTCCGAGTTTTGAGAGCAATCTTGCATGTCCAGGTAAAATCACGATTTCACCTTTTTCTTCAGTCGGCAAAGAGACATCTTTTACTTCGACAGAAGGGAAACTTTTTTTTGGAGTGGCGATGTTTAGTTTCATATGAGAAATCAGAAGACAGAAGTCAGAAGACAGAAAACAGAAGAATGATTTTTCTTCTTTGTTCTGACTCCTGTCTTCTGTCTTCTATTCTTATGCTGCCGAGGCCAACTTTTCTGCTTTGGCCAACACGTCTTCAATCGTTCCGACCAAGTAAAAAGCCTGTTCTGGAATATCATCATATTTTCCAGCAACGATTTCTTTAAAGCCGCGGATTGTATCCTCAAGTTTTACATATTTTCCTTCCATTCCGGTGAATTGAGCGGCGACGAAGAATGGCTGGGAAAGGAATTTCTGGATTTTTCTCGCTCGAGCAACGAGTAATTTGTCATCTTCTGATAATTCATCCATTCCTAAAATCGCGATAATATCTTGAAGATCTTTATAACGCTGTAAAACCTGCTGAACCGAACGAGCGACCTGATAATGATCATCTCCGATCACTTGCGGATCTAAAATTCGCGAAGTGGAATCGAGCGGATCAACCGCTGGATAAATTCCAAGTTCTGCAATCTGACGTGAAAGAACGGTCGTTGCATCCAAGTGAGAGAAGGTGGTTGCGGGTGCAGGATCGGTCAAGTCGTCGGCAGGAACGTAAATCGCTTGAACGGAGGTAATGGATCCGCGAGTCGTCGAAGTGATTCGTTCTTGCAATTCTCCCAAGTCAGTTGACAGGGTTGGCTGATAACCGACGGCAGAGGGAATTCGTCCGAGCAGAGCGGAAACTTCAGAGCCTGCTTGGGTGAAACGGAAAATGTTATCGACAAATAAAAGAACGTCTTGATGCTCTTCATCTCTAAAATATTCTGCAATCGTCAAAGCGGAGAGAGCAACTCGAGAACGGGCTCCTGGCGGTTCGTTCATCTGTCCGTAAACCAGAGCGGTTTTCTTGATAACTCCAGACTCTTTCATTTCGAGCCAGAGATCGTTTCCTTCACGAGTTCTTTCACCGACTCCGGCGAAAACTGAATATCC
>CAZQOW010000009.1:0-6460 GCA_964595045.1 uncultured Pseudomonadota bacterium | reverse complement strand
CACTTCCTGGTCACGGGTTAAACCGTCGGTAGAATCCATCGCGACACAGCGAACCGTGTTTTCTCCGAGATGTTGGGCGACTTCGACCACCAGATTCAATGGTTTATTGTCGATAGATGGATTGGTAATTTTGAGAGCTGTATAAATTTCTGGAAGCTCACCCGAATCAAATCGGACGTCGACGACCGGTCCGATGACTTGAACCAATTTTCCTTGGGCTAATTCTTTCTCTGACATAAAAACTCCTTATGAGTAATCGGTTATAAGAAATAAAATTCTCATAACCATTTTTTAAGCTTCTTGGTGACAAACCGCTTCGATATTGTATCCATCGGGGTCGATGATAAAAGCCCCGTAATAATTGGGATGATAATGCGCTCGCACTCCGGGAGCTCCATTATCTTTTCCACCGATTTTCAATCCATTTGCATGAAAAGCATCGACTGTTTTGCGATCATTTGCGACAAAAGCGATATGAACATTTTTTAAAGGTTCTCCAGCCCCCATCCAAAATTCAGGTTTTTGATCTTTTCCAAACCCACTATATTTTTCAAAAACTTCCATCACCAGCTCAATCTCCAGAGGCTGTAAGAGTTTTTTATAAAACTCTTTGCTGGTTTGATAGTCTCGAACGGTGATTCCTATGTGATCAATGATTGGCATTCAAGACCTATTTTAAAGCTTCAGCTCCGTTGACAATATCCATCAACTCTTTAGTAATCGACGCTTGGCGAGCCCGGTTATATTGCAAAGTGAGCATCCCGATCATCTCTTTTGCATTGTTGGTTGCACTTTCCATCGCAGACATTCTTGCTCCCAGCTCCGAAGCTTGAGATTCTAAATGGGCCAGATAAAGTTGGCTTGCGAGATAACGGGGGAGAAGTTGATGAAAAAGTTCGACGGCTGAAGGTTCGTAAATCACGGGAAGTAAAACTTCTTCGGTCGAAGAATGATCGATCTCTAAAGGTAAGATTTTTCGGATACGAATTTCTTGGGAGATAGCTGATTTGAATCCGTTATATGCAAGATATAAGGCGGTGAATTCTCCTTGTTCAAATCTTTTTAAAAACTCATTCGCTAGCTCCAGTGCTTTTGAAAAATCAAAGGATTCATTGAGTCCGGTGAGTTCTTGTTTAACTCGAACTTTTCTCGCCTTGAAAAAATCACGTCCTTTTTTTCCGATCGAGGTGATTTCTGTTTTTGTATATTGCTTGGTTTCAAAATTCAGAAAAAATTGAACTTTTCGGAGAAGATTAGAGTTAAACCCACCGCAAAGTCCACGATCGGAATTGTAAACCATCAATTCTGCGACCTCTTCATTTTCAGATTTTCTTAAATAAGGAGAATCTTCTTCATTAAGATGGGCAGCCAGCCGTTTTAAAACATCGGCCAGATGAACTTCGTAAGGACGAGCTTGAATCAAAGCATTTTGCGCACGACGAAGTTTTGCAGCGGCAACCATTTTGGTCGCTTTCGTAATCTTTTGTGTATTACGAGCACTAACAATTCTTTTTTTAATGACGTTTAATGTAGCCATTCTTAATCATGAGTTATCGGTTGTGAGTGATGAGAAAAACTTACTTAAATTTTTCCCATGATTCTTAGCCGATAACGTTTTTATAAAGTAAAGCTTCCTTTAAATTCATCTAAGGCTGTTTTAATCAGTTTTTTTAGATCATCATCTAAAGTTTTTTTGGTTCGAAGATCTTCCAGGATTTTTGCATATTTCGATTCAACAAAAAGAATCATCTCTGAAAGATATTTTTGAATTTTGGTTTCAGGGTATTCATCCACAAATCCGTTGGTCGCTGCATAAATCGTTAAAACCTGTTTTTCAACTGGCATCGGTTGATATTGTCCCTGTTTTAAGATTTCAACGAGTCGTTTTCCTCGGTTTAACTGTTTTTGAGTTGCCTGATCAAGATCCGAGCCGAATTGGGCAAAAGCAGCCAACTCGCGATATTGTGCGAGTTCCAATCTCAAAGTTCCAGCAACCTGTTTCATTGCCTTAATTTGAGCGTTACCACCGACTCGAGAAACTGAGAGACCGACGTTAATAGCGGGACGTACGCCAGAATAGAAAAGGTCGGTGTCGAGATAAATCTGTCCGTCAGTAATCGAAATAACGTTGGTGGGGATATAAGCCGAAACGTCTCCCGCTTGGGTTTCAATAATGGGAAGTGCTGTGAGAGAACCGCCTCCTCTTTCTTGGGAGAGCTTTGCCGCTCTCTCTAAAAGTCTTGAGTGAACATAAAAAACGTCTCCAGGAAACGCTTCACGACCTGGAGGACGGCGAAGAAGCAGGGAAAGCTGTCGATAGGCCACAGCATGTTTTGAAAGATCGTCATAAACAATTAAGGCATGTTGACCATTGTCTCTAAAAAATTCTCCGATCGTTGCGCCAGAGTATGGAGCAATAAATTGTTGAGGGGCTGGATCAGAGGCATTGGCTGCCACAATGGTTGTATATTCAAGCGCTCCAAACTTTCGAAGTTTTTCAACGACTTGCGCAACAGTGGATTGTTTCTGTCCGATAGCAACGTAAATACAGAATACGTTTTTCCCTTTTTGATTGATGATCGTATCGAGAGCGATTGCTGTTTTTCCGGTCTGTCGATCTCCGATGATTAATTCTCGCTGTCCACGACCGATTGGAATCATCGCATCTACCGCTTTTAATCCGGTTTGCAGAGGTTCTTTTACCGGTTCACGAGCGACAATTCCTAAAGCTTTTACTTCAATTTTTCTGGTTTCTTTAGTGTCGATTGGGCCAAGTCCGTCGATTGGTTGTCCGAGAGCGTTGACAACACGACCGAGCATTGCGTTACCGACTGGAACTTCTGCGATTTTTCCGGTTCTTTTTACGGTATCCCCTTCGCGAATTTCAAAGTCATGACCAAGAATGGCGGCACCAACGTTGTCTTCTTCTAAGTTGAGAGCGATTCCGTAGATGTGATGAGGGAATTCGATCAGTTCTCCTGCCATGACCTGTCCCAAACCATGAATTCGGGCGATTCCATCACCGACAGAAAGAACGGTTCCGACTTCGGAGCGTTCAGCGATTTTGTCGTATCCTTCAATCTGTTCACGGATAATTTGACTAATTTCTTCAGGACGAATTTGCATGATTTCAATCTCCTTCAATATTTATATCGCGGCCTGACTCATCTTTTCTTTCAATTGAGCCAAGGCAGTTTGAATGCTGCTATCAAAAACTTCATTTTTCACTTTTAAAACCATTCCACCGAGTAGATCGGGGTTCGAAAAAATTTCCAAAACCACATTTCGCTTGGTTGCCTTTTCTAATTTTTCTTTTAACACCTGCATGGTTTCTTCAGGAATTTTATGGGGGACTGTCACTTGCACATGCACCCGATTAAGCACTTCATCGGCTAAATCTCTATAAGAAAGAAGAATATCTCTGAAAAAATTAATTCTTCCGTGATCGATCAACAAATTCAAAAAATGATGAACTGTGGCAGAAAATTGCATTTTTTTAACGACTGAATCTAAAACCTTTTTTCGGCTTGAAATTTCAAAAGCTGGATCGAAAAGCAAAAAATGCAATTCGGATGAATTTTTGAGACTCTCTTCGAATAATTCTAACTGGCTCAAATATTCATCGACTTGATTTTGCTCTTTAGCAATTTCAAGTAATGCTTTTGCATATCTGCGGCCGATGGAACCTGCAATCATGAGAAACTCTCCAATCGATTTAAAGAGTTTTTAATTCTTTTTTCCTGATCTTCTGGATTGAGTTTTTCGCGAATCATTTTTTCAGCCGCTTGAGAAGCTAAATTGATCATCTCTTCTTTCAATTTTTCACGACTTTTTTTGAATTCTTGATCTCCAATCCATTTCGTAATTTCTTCGGTTCTTTGACTAGAAACTTTTGCCTCTTCGATGATTTTTTCTTTGGTTAATTCCCCTTCTTTTTTAAGGGTTTCTGTCAAAGAAGAGATCTCTTTTTCAATTCCATTCAGACGACTCTGATTTTTTTGAAATAAAATTTCTGCCTGTTGTTTTTCGTGAGCGGACTGTTCGATGAATTGGGCGATATTTTTGGAACGGGTCAGAAAAAATTCTTTAGCTGGATTTCGTAGTAGATAAATGAACAAGCTAAGAAGAATGACGAAGTTGATATAAGGATAAATAATCTCTTTGAGAACATTCAAAGTGTGGGCCGCATGTTCTCCATTTTCTTCGCCAAACGCAACGGCCGAAGCGAAAAAGAAAAGGATTAACAGAAGATAGTTGAAAACGGTTTTTTTACGCATAAAACTTAGTTTAAAGATTTTTCTAAAATCGTTTTTGTCATTTTTTGGGCAATTAACTCGACTTCATCTTTTATTTTGAGTCTGGATTCTTTTTCTTCAGAGCTTAAATTCGCTCGAATCTCTTTTAAAAAATGAGAAGATTTTTCTTTGGTTTCGGAAAGAATTTGATGCGCAATTTCTTCTCCCTCTTTTTTGATTTTATCTCTTAAAATTGAAGCTTTTACCTTTGCTTCGGCGATTCTCGCTTCTGCTTCCTGATGGAGAGAATTTGCTTTTATCTGAAGTTCTGTTACTTCTTCTTTGGTTCCTTCGGTTGCCTTTTTTCGCTTTTCAATAATTCGTAAAATTGGCTGAAAAAGTAGACCATTGAGAGAAAAAAGAAGAATCAAAAAAATCGCCAAGAAGATCGAAACTTGAATCAGAAAACTGGATAAACTTTCAGGAAAAAGTTGCATGTGATCTTTAAAAAATGAATGAGTTTCGTTTTTGTTGTTTTAAGAGCTGCCTTCTAAAATAGAAAAGATGGCGCGGATCGTTAACATGCGAATTTTGTGGTTGTCAAGGCGTTTTGGATTTTCTAAGAATTGAATGAGAAATCTACAGGTTGATCTTTATAAGAATGAGGGGGAATGAAAAATTTAAAATCCAAATTTACGAAACCAATCCGATCTATTGAACAGGTTCAAGGTAAAAAAGGTGTATTGCTGATTCATGGTTTTACCGCAACTCCGCAATCGTTTCATTATTTATTGAAACCTCTTTTGAAAGCTGACTTTACCGTTTTTGCCCCTTTACTCGAGGGACATGGAAGTTCAATTGAAGAGTTTGAAAAAACCAATTACGAAGATTGGTATAAAAGCGTTGAAAAGTCTTATCTTCGATTGGCAAAAAAATGTGATTCGGTCATTGTTGCTGGTCTTTCAATGGGAGGGCTTTTGGCACTCCGTCTTGCCTATCTTCATCCTGAAATCAAGGGGATAGCTCTTTTTTCGACCCCACTATTTCTCGATAGTTGGGTGATTAAACTTCTTTTTCCACTCGTCTGGAAAACCCCTTTAAGGTTTCTATACAAATATCAGAAAAAATTTATTGCTTCGGTGAATGATCCGCATGAAGAAGCTGCTCACGAGGCTTACGACAAAATTCCACTTATTTCGGTTGCGAATCTTCTCGATCTTCAAAAAGAGGTTCGACAGAAACTGAAATTTATTCATCAGCCAGTTTTAGTGGCGCATGCGACCGGCGATAAAACAGTTCCCTATGAAAATCTTGATTATATTCGCGCTTGTATCGGTTCAAAAGAGATTGAAACCGTCACTTTAAAAAATTCAAATCATGTAGTGACGGTTGATTATGACCGAGAAGTGGTTGCAAAAAAGCTGCTTAAATTTATTAAGAAGTATTCGTAATAGTAATTTTTAAATTTTTTCATTCACAAAACCTCCCTTTTTCAAAGGGGGGAGTTATAAAAAAAGGTTAATTCTGATGAAAGATCTCATCCTCTCCATCGATCAAGGAACGACTGGAACCACAGTTGTCATCCTTGATAAAAATCTCAATCCTCTCGCAAAAAAAAATAATGAGTTCCGCCAACATTATCCCCAAGCGGGTTGGGTGGAACATGATCCCGAAGAGATTTGGCAATCGACCGAAAAAACGATCCAAGAAGCAATTCAGGCCGGCTCTATTGATGTTTCACGAATTGCCGGAATCGGAATTACGAATCAACGCGAAACGACTCTTTTGTGGGATCGATCGACTGGAAAACCAATCCACAATGCAATTGTCTGGCAAGACAGAAGAACCGCAAAAAACTGTGATCAGCTGAAGAAAAAAGGATTCGAGAAAAAAATCAGAAAGAAAACAGGGCTCGTTCTTGATCCCTATTTTTCCGCCACAAAAATCCGCTGGTTGCTTGATCATGTCCCGCGCGCCAAAGAGAAAGCGAAAAAGGGAGAGATCGCTTTTGGAACGATCGATACTTATCTCATTTGGCGTTTAACCGGAGGTAAAGTTCATGTGACCGATCTTTCCAACGCCTCTCGAACTCTTCTGATGAATCTCGAAACATTAAAGTGGGATTCTGAACTGCTGAAAATTTTCGGTGTTCCAGCTTCTATTCTTCCAACGATTGCCTCTTCTTCCGAAATTTATGGAACGACGAAAGGGCTCAGCTCTCTTCC